>PKUM01000228.1 GCA_002868855.1 Chromatiales bacterium
CTGACCGCGTCCGGTTCCGCTGCCTGGCGTGCCAGTTGCGATACCTCGGCAAAGCTGAGGGCAACGTCGGTTCCGCCGTGAGCCGCCGCTGCGGACGGGCCGGAAAGTGGAGCAAGGCCGGAAATGGCCGAAGCCGGCGCCGCGGCCGCGGGTTCGGTCGCTGTTGCGGAAAAGCTGGGATCAAGGGCTCGAATCCGCTCGACCAGCGGCGGATGGGTCGAAAGCCAGCCCGATATCGCTTTGCGTCCGGAGCCGAACAGCATGTGTCCGTATTGCTCCGGATCGGTGGCAATCAGTCGTGTCCCTTCGCCGAAGCCGCCAATTTTTTTCAGTGCACCGGCCAGTCCAGTCGTGTCCCGGGTGAATTGTACTGCCGAGGCATCCGCGAGAAACTCGCGCTGGCGGGATACCGCTGCCTGGATAAGACGCCCGAAAAACAGTCCGATGTAGCCGACAATCAGCAATGCAAGTCCGGCGATGAGTGCGACGACAATAATGCCGGAACTCTGGTTGTCGTTGCTGCGCAGGCGACTGTATTGCATGCCGCGCAGAACGGAGCGGCCGATCAGCGCGATTACGAGGATCCCGAACAACAACCCTACCAGTCGCAGGTTGAGTCGCATGTCGCCATGCGTAATGTGGCTGAATTCGTGCGCGATGACCCCCTGCAACTGGGCACGGTCGAGCGTCTCCAGGGCGCCCCGCGTTACCGCGACCGCCGCATCCGCCGGGCTATGGCCCGCGGCAAAAGCATTTATCCCCGGCTCCTGTTCGAGCACAAACACGTCCGGGACCGGCATTCCGGTCGCGATGGCCATTTCCTCGACGACGTTATAGAGCCGGCGCTTGTCAGGGTCGCGGGTGCTCGGGTCGACCGGGACCCCGCCGAGGGCGCGCGCGACCGTGGCGCCTCCGCTGCGCAGGCTCAGCGACCGCAGCAGACTCGCGATCGCAATAAGGCCGATGACCCCCAGGCTAAAAACCGCGAGCCGGGGCAGGTTGGCCGAAAACCACTCGGGATCTGGCCAGCGCAGGGCCAGCGTCTCGCCGTCGAGGCTGTTGACAACGACAACCAGGATGACGTTCAGCACGGCCACCAGCACCAGCAGTGCAACGATAAACAACAGGATCAGGCGCCGGCTTGTCTTGCGCGCCTGATCCTGTCGGTCATAGAAGTCCATGCATCAGCAGTGTGTTGGACTAGTCGAAAGAGACCTTGGGAACCTCGCGTTTCTCGACCGACTCGATCTGCAGGAATTCGGCCGCCTCGAAATTGAAGAACCCGGCCATCAGATTGTTCGGGAAATTCTCGCGGGTGTTGTTGTACTGCAGGACCGCATCGTTGAAAGCCTGCCGCGAGAACGCCACTTTGTTTTCCGTGCTGGTCAGTTCCTCCTGCAGCTGGATGACATTTTCGTTGGCCTTCAGCTCGGGGTAGGACTCGGACAGCGCGAATAGCTTGCCGAGCGTACCGGTGAGTGCCGCCTCGGCTCCGGCCAATTCCTGGATAGCTTTCGCGCTCGAAGGGTCGGCCGCGGCATTCTTCAAACCGGCGACAGCAGTATTGCGCGCTTGTATGACAGCCTCCAGCGTTTCACGCTCATGGCCCATGTAACCCTTTACCGCTTCAACCAGGTTCGGAATCAGGTCGTGACGCCGTGTCAGCTGCACGTCGATTTGTGCAAACGCGTTCTTGACCCGGTTGCGCAGGTTCACCAGCCGGTTGTAAATACTGATTGCGAAAATTACGACGCCAGCAATCAGTGCGAGCAGAATCCAGAATCCCATCTGTCCAGCCTCAGCGATCAGTCAGACGCCGAGCATAGCCCGTGGCCGCAAGCCGCGCCACCGGGCCATAGCTGCAGGCGACCCCGCAAAGCCCTATTATGCGCGGCGAGATGAGGCCAATCGGGCTTGACTATGCGCCGTTTCAATATTTTTCTGCTTCTTTTCGTTTTGTTCGCGACCGTTGCCCGCGCGGAGTGGGTGTCGGGCGACCGCGCGATCATGGGCACCGCCGTCCGCGTCGAATTGTGGCATGAGGATCCGCGCAAGGGTGCCGAAATGGTCGAGGAGGTGATGAATGAGATGCATCGCATCGATGCGTTGATGAGCACCTACAAGGAGGACAGCGAAATATCGGCGGTAAATCGCGACGCGGCGCGCTCGCCGGTAAGTGTTAGCGACGAACTGGCGAAACTGGTCGTGAGGTCACTCGAGATGTCACGCCTGACCGGTGGCGCATTTGATGTGACCTATGCCAGCGCAGGTTATCTATATGACTTCAGGGCACGCCAGCGTCCGCAAGCCGGGCAGATCGAAGAGGCCCTGGAGGCAATCGATTTTCGATTGGTCGAGGTGGACGCGGACCATTCGACGATCGCCTTCCGGCGCAACGGTGTGCGAATTGACCTCGGCGGAATAGCCAAGGGATACGCGGTTGAAAGGGGCGCGGCCATATTGCGTGGCAATGGAATCGAGCATGGCATCGTTACCGCGGGCGGAGACAGCCGCATCGTCGGAGACCGGCGCGGCAAGCCTTGGGTAGTAGGCGTGCGCCATCCGCGCGATAAGCAACGTGTCATTACGCGCATGCCGTTGCGCGATGAGGCGATCTCTACGTCCGGGGATTACGAGCGTTTCTTCGAGGAAGACGGCGTTCGTTACCACCACATCATCGAGCCGGCTACCGGTCGCTCCGCGAGCGCCGTTTACAGCGTCACGATAATCGGACCCGACGCCACGATGACGGACGGCCTTTCGACCAGCGTGTTTGTGCTTGGCGTTGAGGCGGGTCTCTCGCTGCTCGAAAAACTGCCCGAGTACGAAGGGGTCATCGTCGATAACAGCGGAGCGATGCACTACACCTCCGGCCTCACCGCACCGCAGTGACGGCGCGGCTTGTCAGTAAATAGCGACGCAGATATTTCAGAACTTTCAGTAACTTAGTAAATAACGTTCGTCAGGTGTAGCCGGACGCAGACAGTCATTCCCGTCGTCCAGATAAAAAATATAATATTATTTCGAGAAAAAAATCATAAACCATTGAAATAAGTATTTATAAAAACTCTGGCACGCGCCTTGCTTTGGGTACGACGTACTTTCTCATCTCGGTACTGCAACGCGTTTACTCAATCGTTGCGGGCGCCGGACCGGGGCCCGGCTGGTCGCGGTCCGGGCGCGCATTTTGCGCTGGCAATTCCCGGGGCGTGCTTGTGAGAACCAGGTCACATGCACCCCCCGGGCGTTATGTCAGACTCGCAATCGTGCTGAGAAAGGCAAACCCGCCGAAAGGTGGGGACGCAAAGCTACCGGTCTACGGGGAATCCTATGACAGCGGGGCCGCCAGCGTGACTGTCAGCGCTCGAAAAACCGAAGCTGTGGTCGCACTCGGTCCGGTTCCATTCGCTGGAAGGTCGCTTCTGCATCCCCCTCGTGGCAGGTCGGGACAGGCAATTGTGGAGTGGCCGGATGGCGAATCGTCTCAAGTCGGTGTTGATAGTCGCAGTGTTGTGTACCGGCACCGCCATCGGTGCCGCTGATTCCGGTGTTGATGCGCCCAATTTCGCGCTCAAGGCACTGGATGGAAAAAACCACCGGCTGAGCGAATACCGCGGTGAAGTGGTGTTGCTCAATTTCTGGGCGAGTTGGTGCGGCACGTGCCGCTCGCAATTATCCGGCCTGCAGGAATTTCATCAGCGTTATCACGAAGCAGGGCTAACCATTCTCGGTATCAATATCGACGAACACGACCATGACGCAGTTGACCTTGCGGGCGGCCTCGAGTTTCCGATTTTGCGCGATACCAGGCACGACGTCAGTGAATTGTACGACCTCAAACGCCTCCCGCTAACCGTGTTGATCGATCGCGATGGTGTCGTCCGGCATGTCTACGACGGCAAGGACGCACGCAGCAGCGACGCCTATCTTGCCGATCTGCGGGAGCTACTTCGTGAGTGACCAGTCATCCGGCATGAGGCCGGCAAACTACGGGATCAGGAAAATGTATCAAGCGCTAGCCAATCTTATTTTTGCTGTCGTGACCGTGTCATTGCTGGCGGTGGCGCAGGCCGATTCGCCGGAGCAGGCGGCCACCGATGGCACAGTCGGTCTGGACGAGCAGGTACAGGCTCTCAAGAAAGAGGTCATGGATCTCAATCGTGATCTGTTCATTCTCGAGGAAGAGCTGTTGTTTCCGGCTAATACCCAGGTCGCCGTTTTCGTCTCAATGGACGTTGGCGAGTTTTTCGCGCTTGACTCGGTGCAGGTAAAAGTCGACGACAAGGAAGTCGCCAATTACCTCTACACCGAACATGAAACCGAAGCGCTGCACCGTGGCGGCGTTCACAAAATATTTACATCGAACCTGCGCAGCGGCGAACACGAGATCGTTGCTTTTTTCACCGGTGTCGGACCGCATGGGCGCGACTACCGGCGCGGTGCCAGCGTCAAGTTCGAAAAGGGTATTGGCGCGAAGTTTCTCGAATTGACGATTTCCGACAAAGCGGCGAAAGCGCAGCCGGAATTTGTCGTGCGTGAGTGGGAATAGGGACCAAAGTTGCAACGAACGCCTCACATGTACCGTCTTTTCCGGAAGTCGATCCTGGGCATGACCGCAGCGCTTGCGCTGGCGGTGGTGGCGCCTGCCCACGCCGAGCCCGGCCCGGTTGAAGATCTTCACTATGGCGAGGTTCTGTTCTATTTCTACAGCGAGGACTATTTCTCCGCGATTGTGCATTTGCTGGCTGCCGACGAGTCGCAACGGCTGAGTCGCAGCGAAACGGAATCCCAGGTCCTGCTTGGTGGTCTGTATCTGTCCTACGGTCTCCATGACGAGGCGGACCGGATTTTCCATAGCGTGCTGGACGAGGCCGCCGATCCCGGAGTACGCGATCGGGCATGGTTTTTTCTTGCCAAGATCTGGTATCAGCGCGGTTATCTCGACGAGGCGTTGGCGGCGCTGGACCGCATTGGTAACGAGCTGCCCGGGGAGTTCGAACAGGAACGGCACATGCTGGGTGCGCAGGTGCTGATGCGGGCAGGGCGCTACGAAGAAGCGCTCGCCAGGTTGCAGGACTGGGATGACAAGTCGGACTGGTCTGAATTTGCCCGTTACAACATCGGAGTGGCACTTGCGCGCAGCGGCCGCGGCGACGAAGCGCAGGACATTCTGGGCCGGGTCGGCAGGATGCGTGCGCGCAACGATGAGATGCTCGCACTGCGCGACAAGGCCAATCTGGCCTTGGGCTACATGTTGCTGCAGCAAGAACAGCCCGGGCTTGCGAAAGAAGCGTTGCAGCGGGTAAGGCTCGAAGGCCCGTTTTCGAATAGTGCATTGCTCGGTGTTGGCTGGGCGGATTCTGCCGAGGGCGATTTCCAGCGTGCCCTCGTGCCGTGGATGGAATTACGCGATCGCAGTGTAGCCGAGCCCGCCGTTCAGGAGTCTCTGCTCGCGATTCCCTATGCGATGGGCAAACTCGACGCCGGTACCCAGTCCGCCAGGCATTACCAGTTCGCGATAGATGCCTTCAGCGAGGAGATGGGCTACCTCGATGTAGCGATAGACCGAGTGCGCAATGGCCTGCTCATCGAGGACCTGCTGGCCGCCAACGAAGACGACCGGCGTGGCTGGTTCTGGCAGCTCGAAACACTGCCGGACAAGAGAGAAGTCCGCTACCTCCACCACATGCTTGCCAACCATGAGTTCCAAGAGGCATTGAAGAACTACCGCGACCTCGAATTCCTCGCGACCAACCTCAGCAATTGGAGCGAGAGCATTTCTGCGTTCGAGGACATGCTTGCGACACGCCGCGAAGCTTATGCGGAGCGCCTGCCGCGCATCGAGGAGGCACTCGACGATGTTGACATCGAGGCGATCGATGCGGCCCGCCTGGAACTGGAAGGCGAGGTCGCGCGAGTAACGGATCAGCGCGATGTCCTGGGGCTTGCCGATGGCGGAGAACTGCGCCAGTGGCAGGAGCTCGACGCTGCCGCCCGGCGCCTGGAATTGCTGCCGGACTCGCCCGATGTGAAGGCGTTGCGCGATAAACAACGCATACTCGCCGGTCACCTGTACTGGCAGTTGAACCACCAGTATCCGGCCCGCTCATGGGAGACGCGCAAATCTGTCAGGTCGCTGAATCGTATCGTCCGCCAGGCGATGCAGCGCCATCATCGGGTCCAGGCCGCGCGTGAGGCCGTGCCGCAACAACTCGCCGAATTCGAAGGCCGGATTGCCGCAATCTCTCCACGCATCGATGCGCTGCGCGGCCGCCTCGCCGCCTTGCTCGATGCGGAGCAGGAACATGTTGAGATGCTCGCAGTGCGCGAACTCTCGCTGCAACAGAACCGCCTCCAGACCTACCTTGTGCAGGCGCGCTTCGCGCTGGCCGCAATCTATGATCGCTATGCGGAGGTCAGTCCCTGATGCAGCCGCTTGCACATCTGGTGTTGCTTGCCTGGTTCTGGCCGTTTGCCGGTGACGGCAACGACCCCGAAACGATTGACAGTCTCGAGAAGAAGTCCGTCGAGATTCCGGCCGCCGAACCGCTGCCGCATGGGCGCGATGCCGCGATGGCGAACTACCGCGAGTTTCTGGAAATGACTTCGGATGATCCACTCTTGCGCGCCGAAGCCATGCGCCGGCTAGCGGACCTCGAACTGCAGAGCAGCGAGGATCGCCAGACAGAAGGTGAAGCCATGGCGCTGGAGCAGGCAGAACTCGAGAGCGCTGTGACTATGTATCTGCAGCTACTCGAAACCTATCCGGAATACGGGCAGAACGACCGCGTGCTGTACCAGCTGGCACGGGCATACGAGAGCACCGGCCGGGCTGACGAAGCACTTGATGTGCTCGGGCGGCTCATTGGCGGCTATCCGGACTCACCCTATATCGACGAGGCCCAATTCCGGCGCGGCGAGATCCTGTTTATCAAAAAGCGATATGCGGAAGCGGAACGCGCCTATGCGGCGGTAATCCGGTCGGGCGACGAATCGCGATTTTTTGAGCAAAGCCTGTACAAACAGGGCTGGGCCTATTTCAAGCAAGGGCTTTACCCGGAGGGGGCGGAGGACTTTCTTTCCCTGCTCGACCGCCGTCTGACGCCGCTGGCGCGCAACGACGGCAGTTTCGATCTGTCGCAACTGTCGCGGGCCGAACGCGAGCTTATTGACGACACGCTGCGAGTCCTGTCGCTCGGGTACTCGTACCTGGACGGCGAGGCGTCTATCGCTCCGAGCCTGGCAGGCCACCGCGAAGACGTTTACGGCTTCCTGCTTTATCAGTCGCTCGGTGACCTTTATCTGGCCAAGGAACGTTATCACGACGCCGCAGACACCTACCGCGCATTTGTTGCGAGGGCACCGTTACACGGCAACGCTCCGGCGTTTCAGTTGCGCGTGATCGAGGCATATTCGCAGGGCGGGTTTCCGAGTCTGGTTCTCGAGGGCAAACAGACTTTCGTCGGGGAGTACGGGCTGGACCGGGAATACTGGCAGCTCCACAGCGCATCGACACAGCCCGAGACCGTTGCGGCGCTCAAGGCCAACCTGATGGATCTGGCGCAGCATTTTCATGCATTGGCACAGAAGGACCAGGGCGAAGAGGATTACGCGCGCGCGGTGCACTACTACCGCATGCATATCGCCTATTTCCCGGAAGATCCGGATACGGCGAACACCAATTTCCTGCTCGCGGAGCTGTTGTTCGAAAGTGGCCGCTATCTCGAGGCGGTCGAGGAATACGAGCGCACCGCCTACGGGTATCAACTGCACGACAAGGCGGCAGAAGCGGGTTACGCAGCACTGGTTTCCTACCAGAAGGTGGAAAACGAGCTGGCTCCCGAGCAGCGCGAGGATTGGCATCGGCGTTCGATCGAGAGCAGTCTCAGATTTGCCGGAGAATTCACCGATCATCCGCAGGCGATGGCAGTACTGACCAAGGCAAGCGAGGATCTGTTCGAACTGCGCGAGCTCGATCTCAGTATCGCCGTGGCTGATCAGGTCATTCAGTACGGCAGCGCGTCGGCCGATCAGTTGATCGTGGTCTGGACGGTAAAAGCGCACGCATTATTCGACCTCGAGCAATTTGCCGATGCCGAGATTGCTTACCTGCAGTTGCTGTCGCTGACTCCCGCTGATGATGTCAAACGCGGCGAAATCAGCGAGCGAATTGCGGCAAGCGTCTACAAGCAGGGCGAACTCCGGCGCGCCGAGGGTGACATGACCGGGGCTGCGATGGATTTTCTGCGGGTCGCACAAGTGGCGCCAGGTGCCAGTATCGTTGCAACGGCCGAATATGATGCGGCTGCGGCGTTGCTGGTGGCGCAGGACTGGCAGGGCGCCATCCCCGTTCTGGAACGCTTCCGACGCGACTATCCGGAAAACGAATTTGCGTTTGAAGCGACCCGCAGCCTTGCACTGGCCTATCGTGAGAGCGGGCAGGGCGTTGCCGCGGCTGACGAATTTGTGCGGATCGCGGCTTCGACCGACGCCGGAGTCGAGATGCAGCAGCAGTCGTTGCTCGAGGCGGCTGATCTGTATGCGAGCGCGGCGGATCCGCGCGAGCGGGCCACGCTCGAGGCCTATGTCGAGAAGTTCCCGTATCCGCTGGAGCAGGCGCTGACCGCGCGTGAGCGTCTCGCAAACCTGGCAGGGGCCGCAAGCGACAGCTCGCGCAGGGCCTACTGGCTCGAGTCGATTGTCGAGGCCGATGCGCAGGCTGGTGCGGAGCGTTCGGTTCGCAGTCGAACCCTCGCCGCACATGCCAGTCTCGAGCTTGCCGAGCCGAGATTCCATGCCTTCGAGGGGGTCAAGCTCGTCGCGCCGCTAAACCAGAGTATCAAGCTGAAAAAGCAGGCGATGGAAGATGCGCTCGGGGCCTATGGCAGAGCTGCGGATTACGGGATTGCCGAAGTGACCACGGCGGCCACATTTTATATTGCTGATGTCTATTTCCAGTTCTCGCGTGATCTGTTCGATTCCGAGCGACCGGATGACATGAGTGTCGAGGAAGCCGACCAGTACGACCTGTTGCTCGAAGAGCAGGCCTACCCGTTCGAGGAACAGGCGATCGAGATCCACCAGGCCAATACAAGTCGCGCGAGCGAAGGCGTGTACGACGAATGGGTCAGGAAAAGTTTCGAGCGACTGGCGGAGTTGTTGCCGGCGCGATATGCGAAAGCAGAGATGGGGGTACCAGCCGTTGAAAACATCAACTAGAGCAAGACTTGTAGCGGCGCTGTCTGTTTGCATGCTGGCCGGGTGCGCGTCCGCACCGCAGCCCGAACCACAAACGCAGGAAGCGGAGGTGGAGGCGGTTGTACCGGAAGCGGTAATGGTGAATTTCGAGGACGGTGTTGCATTGATGCAGGGTGGCGAGGATAACCGTGCCCAGGCAATTTTCGAGCAACTCAGCGCGCAGTACCCGCAGTACTCCGGGCCGTGGACCAATCTCGGGATCCTGCATGCGAAGGCAGAGCGTCCGGAGCAGGCCGAGGCGGCTTTCGGCGAGGCGCTCCGAATCAATCCGCAAAGCGCGGCCGCGTGGACCGAGCTTGGAATTCTCTACCGCCAACAGGGTCGTTTCGAGGATGCAAGCGAAGCCTATCAGCAGGCAATTGCGGCGGATCCGCAGTATGCGCTTGCGTACCGGAACTATGGAATTTTACTGGATCTGTATCTCGCTGAACCCGAGGCCGCGTTGGCTGCCTACCGCAGTTATCAGGAGCTCGACGGGCAGCAGAACGAGCAAACTGAACGCTGGATCGTTGAAGTCGGTCGCCGGGTCGATGCCCAGCAACGCACCGCACAGGTGTCGCCGTGAAACGAGCGCTAATCATCGCTGCAACAGTGCTGATGCCGCTAGCGGTTTGCGCCAACGAGCCTGCAAAGCCGATCGCGGCAACCGACGATCTCGAACCGGCGGTATCGTTCGACCCGTCCGGTGGCGGACCGGCAACAGCGGCGGAATCGGAACCGTCCGTGACCCAGGCGGGGAACGCGGAACAGGCGGCTTCGGCGACATCCACGCTGGCTCGAAACAACGCTGCGATGGACCGGCTCGATCTGGATAGTACCGTCATTACCGGCAACCAGGAGTTGCCGAAAGTGCTGTATATCGTGCCATGGAAAAAAGCCGAACTCGGCGAGCTGCCGGGACGTCCGGTAAACAGCCTGGTCAACGAAATACTCGAACCGGTGGACCGGGACGAATTCCGCCGCCGAATCGATTACTACGACACGTTATTCGGGACTCAGGTCACAGATTCATCAGGGTCCGATGAGTAAATTTTACTAGCACGCTTATGTCAAAACTGGAGGAATAGTCATGGAAATTTACGCAACCATCGTGAGCTTTTTTCAGGATGGTGGTTTGTTCATGTACCCGATCGTGCTCGTGTTTGCGATCGGAGCTGCGATCGCCATCGAGCGCTGGGTCTTTCTGAGCCTCTCCGGCACCCGCAACCGGATGGTCTGGAACAAACTCGCCCCGATGTTGAAAGCCGGCAATTACAAACAGGCACACGGTGTGGTGTCCTCTTCGAAGACCGCGGTGGCCCAGATACTGTCCTACGGACTGAATCGGGTGCGCAATGCGCGGCGTCGCGACGATATCGAAAAGGCGATGGAAGAGAGCCTGATGGAAGTTGTGCCGCGACTGGAAAAACGCACTCACTACCTGGCGACATTTGCCAATATCGCTACCTTGCTCGGACTGCTTGGCACGATTATCGGTCTGATCCGCGCGTTTACAGCGGTATCGGCGGCGAATCCGGCGGAAAAAGCCGATCTGCTGTCCGCCAGTATCTCGGTGGCGATGAATACGACCGCATTCGGATTGATGGTCGCGATTCCGTTGCTGCTGCTGCATGCGTTGCTTCAGACCAAAACGACGGAACTGGTCGACAGTCTGGAGATGGCGTCGGTCAAGTTCCTCAATACGCTTACTGAAGGGAACTCGCAGGAGGCAGCCTGATGTATCAGCGATCCCGCAGGCATCGCCACCGCGAGGTGGCTGAATTGAACATCACAGCGTTTATGAACCTGATGGTGATTCTGGTGCCATTCCTGTTGATCACGGCCGTGTTTTCCCGCATGGCAATCCTCGAGCTGAATCTCCCGGGGTCTTCCTCCGCTCCGGGCGAACCGCCCAGGGATCTGCAGCTGGAAATCACAGTTCGCGCGGATGGATTGGAAGTGGGGGATCGCAGTGCCGGTAACCTGAAGCGATTCGAGCTCAGCGACGGCGATTACGATTACGACGGGTTGTCGCAGTACCTGCAACAGGTCAAGGCGAGGTTTCCGGAGAAGCTCGATGCAACCATCCTGCTCGAACCCGAGGTCTCCTATGACATTCTCGTTCAGGTAATGGATACGGTGCGGGTAGCCGATGTAGTGCAGGCGGCAAATGTAGTGAAGGCCGAGTTGTTCCCGGAAATCGCAATTGGAGATGCGCCGTTATGATCAAGTCGAAACACGCGCGCCGCATGCAGAATCACCACAAGCGCAACCGCGGCAGTTCGGCGTTGAACCTGGTTTCCCTGATGGATATTTTCACTATCCTGGTGTTCTTCCTGCTGGTGAACAGCTCGGATGTGCAGGTACTGCCGAACGCCAAGGACGTCGAAATGCCGGAATCCGTGGCTCAGGAAAAGCCACGCGAAACGGTGGTAATCCTGGTGACCGACGATGACATCCTGATTCAGGGTGCGGCCGTTGCAAGCGTCGCCGATGTGATGGCGCAGAAGGGGCTCGTTATCGAGACGCTCAAGGCCGCACTGGTATCGCAGACCAATCGGATGCTGGACCGGGAAGTTGCTGCCGACATCGCCGGACGCGAAGTCACGATCATGGGTGACAAGGAGATTCCTTACCGGTTGCTGAAAAAGGTCATGGCGACCTGTACCGATGCCGATTACGGACGAATTTCACTTGCTGTAATGCAGCGCGGCGCTGAGACGACCGCGTAGAAGGAAGTAAGGCATGACGACCACGCACTACAGAATCTATGAACTGCCCTGGTCGCTGTCGGCGACCGAGGAACGGCGTTTTCGCAAGATTCTCCTGCATGTCTGCGGAGTGTTGCTGGCACTCGCGGTCCTGATGCCGTGGTTGCCGACCCCGGACATCGACCGGAGTGCGGAGCAGCAGATTCCGGAACGCTATGCGCAACTGATTCTCGAACGCAAAGAGTCGCCGCCGCCGCCCCCGGTCGTGATTCCGCAGCAGGAGCCTGAGCCGGAACTGGTGGCCGAAGAACCTAAGCCCGAACCGGAGCCTGAGCCGGAAATACGCGAGCCGGAACCGGTCGAACAACCCAAGGTTGCGCAAGCCGATGCGCGGGAGAAGGCCGCTGCGAGACTATCCCCGTTCATGGAAGAACTGGCCGAACTGCGCGACAACGAAGCCGTTGCCGCTGTAAAGACCCGGCAGTCGCTGGACGCAGGCGTTGGCGACGGGCCGCGCGACGAGCGTTCGCTGATCACATCTTCAGTCGGCCAGGCCTCGGGTGGCATCAATACGGCGAGCCTCTCGCGCAACACCGGTGGAGGCGGGCTGGAAGGTCGCGAGACCACGAAAGTGGCAAGCACAATCCAGACGAAGGTCCCGAATCGAGAGGCGCGACGGGAGGGCCAGAGCAACATGGCGGCGCGATCGCGTGAAGAGATCGAGTTGGTCTTCGACCGCAATAAAGGTGCAATTTACGCTCTCTATAATCGGGCGCTGCGAAAAAACCCGGCGCTGCAGGGCAAGCTTGTACTCAAGTTCACGATAGAGCCCACCGGGGCCATAAGCATGTGCGAAGTGGTTTCCTCCGATCTTTCCGACCCGGATCTCGAGCGCAAACTTGTTAACCGGGTGAA
>PKUM01000220.1 GCA_002868855.1 Chromatiales bacterium
GCTGATAATGACGAAGGCATCGACGTGCGCTTTGGTGTAGCACAGATCGAGCGCATCGACGACCATGCGGATATCGGCGGAGTTTTTTCCCGACAGCCGTACATGAGGAATCTCTATCAACTCGAACGAAGCCTCATGCATCGGCTGCTTGAACTGCTTGTATCGCTCCCAGTCGCAATAAGCTTTCTTGACCACGATCGAGCCTTTCAGCAATAGCCGCTCGAGTACCTTTTCGATATCGAACTGCTCGTATTTGGCATCGCGGACGCCAAGCGCAATGTTTTCGAAATCGCAAAACACCGCCATGTTGCTGGTATCGGTCTGATGTGCCATTGCATTTCTGTCCGTGCAATGCCCGCAACGGGCGTTACCGATATGATACCGGAATAGATGACGCCGGCCGCATCGGTTTTGCTCCTCCGTCGAATACCCCTTACTGTGATTGCTGTCGGCTAAGGGAGCGAGTGGTGGAGATACTCGGCGAATTCATCATCTATCTGCTGTGTGCGGCCATTGCCGTCCCCATTTTCAGCAAGCTGGGATTCGGGTCGGTTCTTGGCTACCTCGCAGCGGGAGTCGTAGTCGGGCCGTACGGACTCGGCTTGATAGGCGAGGTAGAGTCCAAGCTGCACTTCGCCGAACTCGGTGTCGTACTGCTGCTGTTCATCATCGGTCTCGAACTGCAGCCTTCGCGTCTCTGGGTCCTGCGGCGCTCGATTTTCGGACTGGGAAGCGCACAGGTCGTCTTGAGCGCGGCGCTTATCTGCGGCGCCGCCGTACTGCTCGGATTCAGCCTGAAGGGGGCGCTGGTACTCGGCCTGGTGCTGTCGCTGTCATCTACGGCATTCGTATTGCAGATGCTGGCCGAAAAGAAACAACTTGCGACCCGGCACGGCCGCGCGGCGTTCGCGACATTGTTGTTTCAGGATCTCGCCGTAATCCCGATGCTGGCACTGATCCCGTTGCTCGGAGATCCTGCGGCGGCCGGCCCGACTTCGACCGGGAACCCGTTCATCGCCGCCCTCGAAATCATCCTGGTCATAGTCGCGTTTATCCTGGCCGGCCACTACCTGTTGCGGCCGTTGTTACGGTTAGTGGTGCCATTCGGAGCCGAGGTCTCTACCGCGGTCGCTCTGCTGCTGGTCTTATCCTCGGCCGCGCTGATGGAACATCTTGGCTTGTCGATGGAGCTGGGAGCCTTTCTCGCCGGCGTTCTTCTCGCCGACTCGGAATACCGGCACGAGCTCGAGGCCAGCATCGAACCGTTCAAGGGACTCCTGCTCGGCCTGTTCTTCCTCGCCGTCGGCATGTCCATCGAAGTCACCCAATTGCTGGAAAGCCCGATGCGGCTTCTCGGAATCACGCTGCTGCTGATGGCGCTGAAAATTGCCGTTTTGTACCCTCTTGGCCGCGTTTACGGTCTCGATGCGAGTGCCTCACGCAGTTATGCCGCGACCCTTGCTCAGGGCGGCGAGTTCGCGTTCGTGTTGCTGGGGGTCGCGATCTCTGTGCAAGCGCTGACTGCGAACCAGGGCGATACTGTCGTCGTGGCCGTAACGTTGTCGATGGTTCTGACGCCGTTCTTGTTCATTGCAGTCGAGGCAATAAACCGCCGCCTCGCCGGAACCAGGGAACCTCGACCGTATGATGAAATGAAAGACGATGCGAACGCGGTCATCATCGCCGGATTCGGACGTTTCGGCCAGATCGCGGCACGCGTCCTGCAGTCGCGCGGGATCGGCTTTACCGCGCTGGAGTCGAGCGCCGCGCAAGTCGACTTTGTGCGCAAGTTCGGTAACAAGGTTTACTACGGCGACCCGTCACGCCTGGATTTGCTCCGCGCGGCAGGTGCCGACAAGGCCCGGATCATGTTAATCGCGGTCGATAATGTCGAGGCGTCGATGAAAACCGCCGAATTGGTCAAACGCCAGTTTCCGCACCTGAAAATCCTCGCGCGCGCGCATGACCGCCATCACGCTTATCTGCTGATGGACCTGGGAATTGAGCATGTCTATCGTGAGACGCTCGGCTCGAGTCTCGAACTCACGCAATCGTTGCTGTGCGAGCTCGGCGACAGTCCGGAACGGGCCGGCGACACCGTCCGCCGATTTCGCGACCATGACGAAAAAACGCTGCGAATACAACAGGTCATTCATCGCGATGAAACAAAGCTGGTAGAGACTGCGCGGGAGTCCGCCGAGGAGTTGCGGCGCCTGTTCGAGAGTGACCCCGAGGATCTCTAGCGCCGCCCTCCACTGCTGCAATATTCAGCGATTGCCGGACTCGTTCCCCGATATCTGGCTGGCCCGTTCGCGGACCCGCTCCGGCGCCACGAACGGCTTGTCGAGCCCGGCCAGAACACGCCCATCCCGGTTGTACGGATCACGGCTGAAATTGACCTCGAGGTCGTCATCGACCGCGGCGGTCCAGTAGGTGAGATAAATCGGTATTTTCCTGTCGAGCACAATGCGCTGGGTTACGCGGCTGTCCACTGCAGCCTCGATTTTCTCGACACTCCATTTTTCGTTGTCGTCAAGCAGTATCTGCGCCAGCAGGTAGGGATTCTGAACCCGAATGCAACCGTGACTGAATACCCGGTAATCGCGTTCGAACAACGACTTGCTCGGCGTATCGTGGAGATAGACGGCATGCTCGTTCGGGAACATGAACTTGATACGCCCCAGCGCATTGTCCGGCCCTGGCTGCTGCCGCAGCGTATAGGGAAACCTGTTCGCGGAGAGACTGTTCCAATCGATACCTGCGGGGTCGACCTGCTTGCCGTTGCGGTCGAGAACGATCATGTTGCGATCTGCCAGGTAGTCCGGATCCTTCTTGATCTTCGGCAGCAGCTCTTTTGAGGAAATACTGTAGGGCACCGTCCATGTCGGGTTGATCTCTATATAACTTACCTCGTCGCGGAAAAGAGGCGTCATGTGATAGGGCTTTCCGACCTGCACCCGGGTCATCCAGGTAACCTCTTCGCCTTCGGTCACATAGGCCATGAAACCGGCCACATTGACCACCACGGCATGCGCATCGAGGTCATGCAGAATCCACCGCGCGCGCTCGAGGTTGATACGGATCTGTTGGATCCGGGTCTCGACGGGAACATTGAGTGCCGCCAGGGTGTCCTTGCCCACAACCCCGTCATCGCTTAGACCCATGCGGTACTGAAACACCCGGACCGCGCGGTCCACATCGGCGTCAAACACGCTCGAATCGGCCGCACCCTGCTGCAGATCGCGAGTCAGCAAGAGTCGCCGCCGCAGCAATACCACGCGCGAATCGTCGGCGCCGAGGCGCAGCGTTTCACCCTCGGGAATTTCCGGCCAGCCGCCGGCCAGCTGCAGGCTGCGATAATCAGCCAGCGCCGTTTTCAGGCGCTGGTAGAAGTTATGCTTCGGCTCAAGCTGCGCAAGCAACTCGGGGACGGCGTGCCTGTCAAGCGCGGAACTGACCAGCGCGACGGGATCCTCTTCGCCAAACCGATTCGGAATGTTCCAGTGCGGATTGACCGATTCGGGATCGACCTTGCCGAAGCGATAGTGGTAACCGAGCACGAATAACGCATCCGTGAGCAGAATATCGAGCTCTGCCTGTACCGCCGCGCTGCCGTCTCCCTTCACCAAGCGCTCGATCTCACGCAAATGATACTCGTCCGGATTGAGCCCAGCCGCAGCGGCACCATGTATCGAGGCAATCATGTCGTCCCGGTTCCGCCCGTCGCTCCACGCCGGACGATAACCGCGGCTTGCGTAAAAAGCGCCTACCACCGGCGCAGCGATCATGACTGACTGACCGCCGCCCCGCCACGACTCCAGGGTATCGATTATCCGGTTGCCGATATCGGCTTCGGCCGCAGCCTGCAGGGGCGGCGCGGCCAGGATGACAAGGAAAATCGCCAGAACACGATAGAGCGCAGATCCCAGCATTGCTTTTTCTACTCCGCACACGAGGTCAGGGACGGTATGCTATAGGCGATCACATGGAGGCAGCAATCGGCGGAACAAAATGGCAGTTTTTTCCCGGCACCTGTTGAGCGATGGCAAAAACGAAGCGGGCGACGCGCAGTGGCAGCAAGCGGTATTCGTCACCATCTTCAAAACCGACACGCCGCTCGGAAAGTTTTTCGACCTCGTCCTGATCTGTGCCATCGTGGCCAGCGTTTTTGCGATCTGTTTCTACACGGTCGAGCCTATAAGGCTGCGCCACGAAGGGCTGATAATTCGTGCCGAGTGGCTGTTTACGATCATCTTTACGATCGAATATCTGTTACGCCTTTCCTGCGTCAAGCATCCGTTGCGCTATGCCCGCAGCTTTTACGGAATAGTCGATCTGCTCGCGGTATTGCCGACCTATCTCGAATTGCTGCTGACCGGCGGCGGCTACCTGATGCTGGTCCGGATCCTGCGTATTTTGCGAATTTTCCGGGTCCTGAAACTCAGGCGCTATGTCGGCGAGGCCGACAGCCTGGTGGCGGCGCTGCGCTCGAGCGCGCGCAAAATCTTTGTATTTGTGTTTGCCGTCGTGACACTGGTGGTCATTTTCGGCTCGATCATGTACCTCGTCGAGGGCAAGGAAAGCGGGTTCACCAGCATCCCGCGCAGCATCTACTGGAGCGTGGTGACGCTGACAACGGTCGGTTATGGTGACATCACGCCGCAAACGGCACTCGGGCAGTTTATATCGGCCATTATCATGATCATGGGGTACGGGATCATCGCAGTGCCGACCGGCATCTATGCCGCCGAACTGGGTCACGCGATACATCGCGAGCGGCTGGAGGCGGTGTGCCCGGCCTGCGGCGCGGTCGACCACGACAGTGACGCCGCCTATTGCAAAAAATGCGGCAAGGCATTGTTGCACCGCCATACCGACGAGTCATGAGTGATAACGATCCAGCCGGTTATCGCGGCCGGATAGTCACTGTCCGCACCGGGACCATCGACCTGCCGGACGGCGCAAAGATGGAGATCGACGTCGTCGAACACCCCGGGGGGGCCGCCGTCGTTGCGCTGGACCACCACGACCGGGTCTGCCTGCTGGAGCAGCACCGCCACGTAATCGGGCGCAGGCTGTGCGAGATACCGGCGGGCAGGCTGGAACCGGGCGAAGATCCGATCTTTACCGCGCGCAGGGAACTGGCGGAGGAGGCCGGGCTGCAAGCGGCGCATTGGTTGAGTCTCGGCGCGATAGTGAGCTCCCCGGGAGTGTTTACCGAAGTTGTCCATCTCTTTCTCGCGCGCGAACTGACGGCCACTAGCGCGCAATTGGAACCAGGGGAGATCCTCGAATTGAAATGGCTGCCGCTCGCAAGCGCCATGCGGGAGGCGCTCAACGGCACGGTCGAAGACGCAAAAACTGTGATAGCGCTGGTACGCGCGGCCAGCAGGCTGGGGATAGCGCCCGATGCTTGAGTTCGGCCGCTCCGCCCGCATCTAGACACTGTCGCAAACCGGGTGGGCAACTATGACGACCAGTGAGTATGTGTTTGATGTCAGGGTGGAGGAATTCGAGACTCGCGTGCTGGCGGCGTCTCATGAACGCCCGGTAATGGTCGATTTCTGGGCGGCCTGGTGCGAGCCGTGCAAAATGCTGACCCCGGTACTGGAAGCCGTAGCCACAAAACACGAGGGCGCAGTCCTCGTAGCCAAGGTCAATAGCGACGAGGAGCCCGAACTCGCCGCGCAGCTTGGCGTGCGCAGCCTGCCGACCGTGATGCTGTTCGTGGAGGGCGCAATCGTCGATCGTTTTGTGGGAGTCCAGAGCGGGGCCGCGGTCGAACAGTTCATTGCCGCTCACCTGCCGCGTGCGTCCGACCCGCAACGCGGCGCGGCGGCGGCGCTGCGCGCGCAGGGCCGTAATGAAGAAGCCGCGGTCCTGTTGCGCGAGGCGGCGGCGGCGGAGCCCGACGACCTCCAGCTGCGTGCCGATCTCGCGGATCTATGCATCGACATGGGTCGGCTGGAGGAAGCCGATCAACTCCTCGCGCGCCTGCCGGCTGCTGCGCTGGAAGACCCGCGTTTCCGCCGCCTCAAGGCACGGGCGCTGCTGGCGGAACTGGCGCAAGCGCAGACCGGGGCGGCCTCCGCGGAAGATCCGGAGCAGCTGACCCAGACTGCTGCAATCGCCGCCCTCCGCGGTGACCATGCGGCCGCCCTCGACATATTGATGCGGGTGCTGCGTCTTGCGCCGGGCTACAAAGATGGGCAAGCGCAAGCTGTTATCAAGGCAATATTCGAGCTGCTGGGTGAGCACGACGACCTCGTTGGCCGATATCGGCGCAAAATGGCGAGTGCGTTGCACTAGCTACTTACGAGGACACCCGATGAAACACAGCAATATTAAGGCCTGGTTTGGTTTGCTCTATTTTGTCGCCTGCGCGGGCACACTATTGGCGAGCCTTGTCGGCGTGGCAATCGGGCCCTCCCGGCTGGCGTGGGCCGGCGCGGGCATTGCAAGCGCACCGTTTATTTTCCTCTGGATGCGCGCGATTCAGGGAGGCAAAAGCGCCCCGCGCGGCGTCTGGCCGGCCTTGCTCAGACTGGTTTCGATTTCCGGATTATTGCTCTCTGCAACCGCGGTTTCCCGCGGCTCCGGGACCCCGGCGATTGCGGCCCTTGCCGGGCTGATCGCGATCGGATACGTCGTTTTCGATTTGTGGTATTCGCGATTCGGTCGCCCGACCAATCCGCAACTCCGGCCGGGACAGAAACTACCCGTGGTCAGCGCAAGGGATATGTCCGGAACCGAGATCAGCACCGCTGACCTCGAGGGTACCCCGGCGCTGCTGATGTTTTTCCGCGGCAACTGGTGTCCATTCTGCACAGCCCAGATCCGGCAATTGGCGCGCCGCTATCGCGAACTCAACGACCGTGGCGTAAGACTCGTATTCGTCAGTCCGCAACCTGCCGACTTCACCCGCAGGGTCGCGGATTCGCTCGACGTCGCCATAGAGTTCTGGGTCGATTCGGATTGCAGCGCCGCGCGCGGCCTCGGACTGCTGCAGCAGGACGGGGTGCCGGTAGGCCTGCGTGGCCGTTACGGCCGTGATACTGTCCTGCCGACTGCGATCCTGCTCGATGCCGATGGCCGCGTAATCTACTGCGACGAGACCGACAACTACCGCGTACGTCCGCGACCCGAAGTGTTCCTCGAGGTATTCCGAAGTCACGGTATCTAGGCGCAGCTGCGACAAGGAGACGACAATGAAGCTGTATGACTACCAGCCGGCGCCGAGCCCGCGCCGGGTCCGCATTTACCTCGCGGAAAAAGATCTCGCCATTCCGACCGAGCAGGTCGACCTGGCAAAACGCGAACAGTTTGAATCCGATTTCGCGAAAAAGAACCCGAGCTTCACGGTGCCCGCGCTCGAACTCGACGACGGTACGGTCATCAGCGAGTCGATGGCGATTTGCAGATATCTCGAAGCCCTGTACCCGGACCCACCGCTGTTCGGCACCGATGCCCGATCTCAGGCCATCGTGGAGATGTGGATCCGGATCGTCGAGTTCAACGGCCTGGCGGCGGTCGCGGACATGCTGCGCAATTCGTCGGAACATTTCGCCGATCGGGCGCTGACCGGGGCGGCCGGGGGTATCGCCCAGATACCGGCGCTGGTCGAACGCGGCCAGGCAACGCTCAGCCGCTGTTTCGAACGCCTCGACCGGCGTCTCGAGGGGCGCGAATATATCGCTGATGCGTTCTCGGTAGCCGACATTACGGCGCTGGTTGTGGTCGATTTTGCGCGCTGGGTC
The DNA here is from genome assembly GCA_002868855.1 of Chromatiales bacterium. Taxonomy (GTDB): domain Bacteria; phylum Pseudomonadota; class Gammaproteobacteria; order Steroidobacterales; family BM003; genus BM003. The sequence continues at coordinate 7,758 of PKUM01000220.1, forward strand.
AAACAGGAGCCCGCCCCGAATCTCGCGAATCTCGCCGCCTGGCACGAGAGAGTCGCCGCACGTCCGAGCGCCAGGGCCTGAACCGGAAGCGGCGAGTCCGTTCAGCGCGTGGCCGGGCGGCGGCAATGCTGCCACCGCGCCCGAGCAGGCGCTTCTGCCCGCGCCATGCATTCCCCGCAACCCGGCGGCGGTGTACAGTTGCTTACCAGACCCGCCTGGAGATCCACACCGTGAAGAAATGGCTGCCGCTGGCTTGTATGTTGCTCCTGGCACCTGTCGCGCGTGCCGAGACGCTGAATCTGGTCGGCAGTTCGTGGCCGCCGTTCTCCGAACAATCTCTTCCGAGCAATGGCATGGCGTCGGAACTGGTGGCCGAGGCCATGCGCCGCGCGGGCTATGAAACCAAGTTCGTCGTCGGCAACTGGGAGCGGATCGCGCAGGGCGCCGGGATGGGCCTGGGCGGAGTAATCATTGGGATCTGGCGAACCGAGGAACGGGCGCAGACGCTGGCCTTCTCCAAGCCATATCTGCAAAACGTCATTCGCGTGGCCAAATTGCGCGACACCGACTATACGTTCCAGCAACTGCTGGGAGGCGAACGCAAGGACCTGGCGATGGGGCTGGTGCGCGATTTTGCCTATGGCGACATTCTCGACCAGTTCGACAAGCACCCGCGTTTTATGGAAAACCAGCTGCAGCAGGTCATTCTCAAGTTGCGCCAGGGACGGATCGACTTCACGGTCGGAAGCGAACTGGCCCTGCGCTACAGCATCGATACTTATTTCCCGATCGATGCCGGGAAGTTTGCATTGTCGCCACCAATCGCGTTGCGCGGCCTGCGCATCGCCGTCAGCCTGCAACATCCCGAGCACGCAACGATAATCAGCCGCTTCGAAACGGCTATGGAAGAGATGAAGGGCGACGGCACGTACCATCGCATCATCGATCCGTATCGCAAGCCCGCGAGCGCGACACGCTGATTCGGTAGCGGGATGTCGATGCGTCTTCCAATTCTCTCTGCACTGCTGTTAGTGGCCGCCACCCAGGGCGCCCTCGCCCAGTCCCAGGCTGCCCTGCAGTTGGTCGATCGTGTCATACAGGTCAGGGAAGGCGACGACACTGAAATTCAGCTGGTCCGAACCAACGATCTGAGCGGCGCGCAGACGGTTACCGTCAATGTCAGTATCTCGAGCACCGCAACGCTCAACGAGGACTATACGATCGATCTCGATGGCGGCGTCGTTACTTTCGACGACGGCGATGTGTCGGAGTATTTCACGCTCAGTGCCGAGGACGATGGCGACCTGGAGGGCACCGAATACGTAACGCTGACGCTGGGCACGGCGTCCGGCGGCGCCAATGTGGGCAAAAGCGATAGCATCCGGGTCGAAATCCTCGATGCGCAGAACGCCGACACCGACCTCGATTTCGTCGATCCTCTGTCGATCCGGATTCGTGAGGGCGAGAACACCAACATCAACGTGCGCCGCAGTGGCGAGGGCAGCGGAGACGTGCGGGTCGATGTGACCAGCGTCGGCGTGACCGCCGTTGACGGTGTCGACTACGAAAGCATCCGCGAGACGCTGGATTTCGAGGATGGCGACGAAACCAGGAATGTCAGGCTGGAAGCCAACAACGACGACGAACTGGAAGGTAATGAATTTCTCGACGTTTTTCTGGAGTCGGCGGAGCCCGACGACCGTGCCGCAATCGGCCAGTTAACGGTCGAAGTTCTGATCGAGGACGACGAGCCCGGCCAGCCCGGCGAGTTCGAATTGAAAAACCTCGGAGACAACGAGGTGTCCGAAGACGCCGGCAGTGTCCGGTTCGAGGTCAACCGGCTCAATGGCGACACCGGACCGGTCACCGTCGATTACGGGACGGTTGACGGTGTCGGCGACGACGGCGCGAAAGCGGGAAGCCACTATGTGGCATCGACCGGGCGACTGCTGTTCGAAGACGGCCAGACGACACGGTCTTTCGAGGTCCCCATCATTGACGACGATGAACCGGGGCCGCAGAAACGTCCGTTCGAGGTTGTAATCACCAATCCGACACTGCTGTCCACGCTCGAACCGGGTTCGAACAAGGTAACCATCCGAATTCTCGAAAACGACGGTGTCACCGACGGCGGCGGCGACAGCGACTGCCTGGGCTGGTGCTGTTTCGTCGCGACCGCGGCCTATGGGTCGTATCTCGATCCCCATGTCGAGGTACTGCGCGACTTCCGGGATCGCCACTTGCAGCGGTATTCTGCCGGACGTGCGTTTACCGCGTGGTACTACCGCAACTCGCCGCCGCTGGCCGCCTATATTGCCGAGCGCCCCGCCGCGCGCTGGCTTGCGCGCGCAGCGCTGACGCCTGTCGTTTACACGGTTGCCTATCCGGGCGTCACGGCATCGGTGCTTGCGCTCTCAGCGTTGCTGTTGCTGCGCCGGCGCCGGCGCAAGTCCGTGGGCGGCTAACTGGCGGTCATGCCAGCCACCAAGTAGCAACTGGGCGGCGATTGCGCCGATCAGCGCAAGAAACATGTCCCATTGCGTATCCCAAACGTCTCCCTGGGTCGCCAGAAACGCTTCCGCTTCAGCCCCCGCAACCAGAGCCACCCACCACTCGATCATCTCGTAGAACGCACTGCAGGCGAGGCAGACGCAGGTAACAAGAAAAAACAGCCACGCGCCGCGCGAAAGCGGCGTGAGCCGTAACAAAACCTCACGGGCCACGATGGCCGGCACGAAGCCCTGCGCCACATGCCCGAGACGATCGTAATGGTTGCGCTGAAGATCCAGCGCCTCCTGCAGCCAAAACCCGGGGGGTACCCGCGCATACGTATAATGAGCGCCGAGTATCAGGATCAGCGCATGTAGCGCTATCAGCCAGTAAACGAGCGGTGTAAATCTGAAACGCCCATAGGTCGCAACGAGCACCGGCGCGACGACCAGAACCGGCGCGACCTCGAGCCACCAGGTGGCCCAGTCGTGGGGCCGGTACGCCGACACCGCCATTGCGATGGCAACCGTCACGAGCAGCGCCAGGTTCATGCGGGTCTCGTTCGTCAATACGCCCACTCCAGCCGGTCCATGCCCAAGTATAGGCCCGGGACAAAGGAGGGCGGGCCGATCATTGCAACTTTTTGCCGGTTTGCGGCATCAAACCACTATTGCCGACCGCTCAAGCGCCATCAGGGAGATGTGCCAATGAACTTCAGGATCAGCGTTCTGATTCTGTTGACGCTGGGTCTGGCCAGCGTCAATGCGCAGGAAACGATACCCCAGTCCGACCGTGAAGTACTGTTTCCAAACCCCGCAGTGGATTTGAATTACGCCAAGCTGCAGAAACTCGCCGACAAGTACTACGAGAAAGGCCAGTACCAAAAAGCCTATAAGGTCTACTCCGAGGACCTCACTCTTCTCGGCGACAAATTTGCCCAGTTCCGCGCCGGCTATATGCATTTTAGCGGTGAGGGCGTGGCAAAAGACCCGGTCGCCGCCTATGCGTGGATGCGGCTGGCTGCGGAGCGCGGATCGAAGCAACTGACCACCGCGGCCGGCCAGGTATGGGATCAGCTCGACGCAGAGCAGCGCACCCAGGCCAACGCGCAATTCAAGCAGTTACAGTCACAGTACGGGGACCGCGTGCTGCTGGCCAAACTTATCGAGGAAGACGAGCGCACGCTGAAAACCACGACCGGCTCACGCCTCGGGCAGACCAACGCCCAGTCGCGGGTCTACAATCCAAACGTTCGCGGCAGCGTTACCGATGCGGAGGGTTTCACCAAGGCGCTGCGGCAACGCATCGAGGCCCGTACACGCTATATCGAATTGCTGGATGGCAGCATCGAGTACAGCGAATTCGAAGTTATCGAGGACCAGCCCACCAATACGGCCGCAACCCAGCCCGACGCCAACTAGACGTTATACTCCTGTTTTTACGGCCCGGTTTTCCACGACGGACAACCGGGCCAATGCGTTGGCCTGCAAGTCTTGAAATTTCGCCGCAAAGTGATTAAAACACTGCGCCTCCATCGAGCATCCGTGGCCATCTGGCCACAGGACCGCCCATCTTCACAATTGCGGTGATTCACCCAATGATCAAGACCGACAATCTGACCAAACGCTATGGCGACCTTACTGCCGTAGATCACCTGAGTTTTACCGTCGAACCCGGCGAGGTACTCGGCTTCCTCGGCCCGAACGGCGCCGGCAAATCGACGACGATGAAGATGCTGACCGGCTTTATCGCGCCAACCAGTGGCACCGCCTCGATTTGCGGCCACGACATTGCCGGCGACCCGCTGCCGGCCAAGAAACGGATCGGATACCTGCCGGAGGGCGCTCCCAGCTACGGCGAAATGAGCGTGCGCGGGTTTCTCGAGTTTATTGCGCGGATCCGCGGTCTCGACGGCAAAAACCGTCGCGATCGGCTCGATGACGTCATCGAGCGGTTGCACCTCGGACATGTGCTGCCACAGACGATCGAGACGCTGTCCAAGGGCTTCAAACGTCGGGTAGGCCTCGCCCAGGCAGTGTTGCACGACCCCGAAGTACTGATTCTGGACGAGCCGACCGACGGTCTCGACCCAAACCAGAAACACGAGGTGCGATCGCTGATCCAGGACATGTCGGCCGACAAGATCATCATCGTCTCGACCCATATCCTGGAAGAAGTCGAGGCCGTTTGCAGCCGCGCCGTTATCATCGCCGCGGGTCGCGTGCTGGCCGACGACACCCCGGCCGGACTGGTCACGCGGTCGCGCTATCACAATGCCGTTACGTTGCGGTTCGAGGCCGGGGCCGACCTCGGCGCACTGGAAACTGCGGTTGCGAACCTGTCAGGAGTAGCGCATACCGAGCGCAACGAGTCCGGGGACGGTTTTACCGCCTTCCCGGCCGGCGAGCTGCTGCTACTGCCCGGCATCAGCGGCCTCGCCGCGAGCCAGGGATGGCCTCTCAAGGAGTTGCATCTCGAGTCGGGCAGGCTCGACGAGGTTTTCCGTGACATCACCGGGGGTGCGGCACAATGAGTAACACCGGAATCATTTTTCGCCGCGAACTTGCCAGTTATTTCGCTACCCCGGTAGCGTATGTCTTCATTTTCA
>PKUM01000303.1 GCA_002868855.1 Chromatiales bacterium
ACCGAGTATTCGCTGGTCGACAGTACCGTACGGATTCCGGCATTGATCGAAAATGTTGCCCTCGCCGGCAAGCCTGCGGTTGCGCTGACCGACCAGAGCAACCTGTTTGCGATGGTCAAGTTTTACCGCAACGCGCTGCGTAGCGGTGTCAAACCGCTGATCGGTGTTGATGCCTGGATTGAGGACGCCGAGCAACCGGCGAAACCCTCTCGCCTGTTGCTTATGTGCCAGAACGATACCGGCTATCGCAACCTGACCCGGCTGGTTACACGCAGTTACATCGAAGGTCAGCGCAGCGGAAAATCCGTTATCGACAAGGCCTGGCTCGAAGGGGCCACGGAGGGTCTGATCGCGCTATCGGGGGGGCGTGATGGCGATATCGGACGCAGTCTGCTTGCGCGCCGCAAGGCGGAGGCTCGAACGCGCCTCGAATTCTGGCAGGCGCATTTCCCCGGGTGTTTTTACCTGGAGGTCAGCCGCACCGGGCGCGAGGGTGAGGAAACCTATCTGCATGCAGCCGTCGATCTTGCCGCGCGGACCGCTACACCGCTGGTGGCGACCAACGACGTACGTTTCCTTGCGGCCGATGAGTTCGAGGCGCATGAGGCCCGGGTCTGTATCCAACAGGGACACACCCTTACCGACCCGGGTCGGCCGCGCAACTACAGCCAACAGCAGTACCTGAAGAGTCCGCAGGAAATGGCGGAGCTCTTCGCGGATATTCCGGAGGCACTCGAGAATTCGGTGCAGATAGCGCGGCGTTGTTCGCTCGTCCTGGAACTCGGCGAAAGTGTGCTACCGGAGTTTCCGGTGCCCGAGAGCATGACAGTTGAATCCTATCTGGCCCAGCGCTCGCAACAGGGCCTCGCGGAGAGGATCGGTGACAAAGGCGACCCTATTTACCGGGAGCGTCTGCAAACCGAACTCGAAGTCATAAATGGCATGGGTTTCCCGGGTTACTTTCTGATTGTCGCCGACTTCATCAGGTGGGCCAGGGAAAACGACGTCCCGGTCGGTCCGGGGCGCGGCTCGGGTGCCGGCTCCCTGGTTGCCTACACGCTGGGCATCACTGACCTCGATCCGATCGAGCACGAACTGCTGTTCGAGCGCTTTCTGAACCCCGAACGCGTATCGATGCCTGACTTCGACATCGATTTCTGCATGGAGGGCCGGGATCGGGTTATCGACTATGTCGCATCGCGCTACGGCCGCGACCAGGTTTCGCAGATCATCACCTACGGCACGATGGCGGCGAAGGCCGTAGTACGCGATGTAGGCCGGGTACTTGGCCACGCGTATGGATTCGTGGACCGGATTGCGAAACTGATTCCGTTCGAACTCGGAATCACGCTCGAGAAAGCGCTCGCCCAGGAGCCCGAACTCAAGGACCTGTATCAGCGCGAGGAGGAGGTCCGGGCGCTTATCGATCTGGCAAGGCCCCTGGAGGGTCTCGTCCGCAATGCGGGAAAACACGCCGGCGGGGTCGTAATAGCGCCCAGCGCGCTGACCGATTTTGTCCCGCTTTACTGCGAAAGTTCGGGTGCGGCGCCGGTGACGCAGTTCGACAAGGACGACGTGGAGTCCATCGGGCTCGTCAAATTCGACTTTCTCGGTCTGCGCACGCTGACCATCATTGACTGGGCGACACGCACGATAAACCGGCTGCGTGCGGAGAACGGCGAAGCGCCGCTCGCGATCGAGACGATCGCAATGGACGACGAAGAAACCTTCGCGCTGTTGAAACGCTGTGAAACTACCGCTGTGTTCCAGCTTGAATCGCGCGGTATGAAGGAGCTGATCAAGCGACTGCAGCCGGACAACTTTGATGAAATCGTCGCCCTGGTAGCGCTGTTTCGACCTGGCCCGCTGCAATCCGGCATGGTCGACGATTTTATCAATCGCAAACACGATCGTGGCAATTCGCCAATCGATTACCTTCACCCGGACCTGCAGCCGATTCTCGAGCCGACCTACGGTGTGATTCTCTACCAGGAGCAGGTAATGCAGATTGCCCAGGTGCTGGCGAACTACACCTTGGGTGAAGCGGATCTGCTGCGTCGTGCGATGGGTAAGAAGAAGCCCGAGGAAATGGCCAAGCAGCGGACAGTGTTTCTTGCCGGCGCATCGGGCCGCGGCGTGGACCAGGCCCTGGCCAGCCACATTTTCGATCTGATGGAGAAGTTCGCCGGCTACGGATTCAACAAGTCGCATTCGGCCGCCTATGCAGTGCTTTCGTACCAGACCGCCTGGCTGAAGGCACGTTACCCGGCGGCGTTCATGGCAGCGGTTCTTTCGTCGGATATGGATCACACCGACAAGATCGTTACGCTGATAGACGAATGCGCAAGAATGGGTCTGGAAGTCGCGCCACCGGATGTAAACACCTCCGAATATGCGTTCAGTGTTTCCGGGACCCGGTCGATCCGTTACGGGCTGGGCGCGATCAAGGGCGTGGGCCGCAATGCGATCGAAAGTCTGATCGTTGAGCGGAGCCGTAACGGCCCGTACGCTGACCTTGCGGACCTGTGCCGCCGCGCCGACCTGCAGAAACTGAACCGCCGGGTATTCGAAGCGCTTATCAGATCGGGCGCGCTCGACGGGCTCGGTGCCAACCGGGCGACATTGCTGACCGGGCTCGATGACAGCCTGCGCGCGGCGGAGCAGGGCGCGCGTGCTGCCGCCGCCGGCCAGAACGATCTGTTTGGCCTGGAGACGCCGACTGTCGCCGCCGGCGCGGACATTCCGACGCAGCCTGAGTGGAGCGAGCAGGTGCGGCTGGCGGGCGAGAAGGATACGCTCGGGTTGTATCTCACCGGACATCCGATCAACGAGTACGAAACTGAACTGAAGCAGTTCACCAATGGGCGAATTGCCGATGTGTGTGGCGGTCGTCCGTCCGGTTCCGGCGATCGCGGTCATGGCGGTTCGCGGCGTACGGTGACCGTGGCCGGACTGGCGATGGAGGTGCGCAAGCGTGGCACCAGGCTGACGATGATGCTCGATGATCGCAGCGCGCGTCTCGAAATTACCCTGTTCGAGGATGTGGTGCAGACATGCCGGCATTTGCTCGGCAACGATCGGGTTCTGATCGTGGCCGGTACGCTGCGTTTCGACGAATACATCGACGACTGGCGTTTGACTGCGACTTCGGTCATGGATATGGATGAAGCGCGCGAGCAATATGCCCGGAAACTCGTCATTCGCTGGTCGCGACGTCCCGCCGGGGCCGATTTTGTTGGCCGCCTGCAGGCGATACTCGAGCCTTACCGCAACGGTGAGTGCGACGTGTTTGTTCATTACAAAGGGGCCAAAGCACAGGCACGCCTGACACTGGGTGAACGATGGTGCGTCAGGCCTGCGCGCGAACTGCTCGACCAGTTATCCGAGCTCGTCGGCAACGACGGCGTGCGCCTCGTCTATCCGCCGCGATTGGCTTCATGACCGCCGGTGTCTTGTCAGATCGGTTCGCCCGGTTTAGGGTTGCCGCAGTACCAGTGAGATATTTGCTATGGATTTGAAATTCCTCGATTTCGAACAACCCATCGCCGAACTGGAGGCGAAGATCGACGAACTGCGTTTCGTCGGTGACGATTCCGAGGTAAATCTGTCGGAGGAGATCGGTCGGCTGCAGGCGAAAAGCCGGACGCTGACCGAGAGTATTTTCAAGAATCTCAATCCGTGGCAGATCGCCCAGCTGGCGCGCCATCCCCAGCGACCTTACACGCTCGACTACGTCGGCAGCGTGTTCTCGGATTTCCAGGAATTGCACGGCGATCGCATGTTTCGCGATGATCCGGCGATGGTGGGCGGGATGGCCAGGCTCGAAGGCAAACCCGTCATGGTGATCGGTCATCAGAAGGGCCGCGACACCAAGGAGCGGGTGTACCGGAATTACGGCATGCCGCGACCGGAGGGCTATCGCAAGGCGTTGCGGCTGATGAGACTCGCGGAACGCTTCTCCATTCCGGTCGTCACGCTGATCGACACGCCTGGAGCTTATCCCGGTGTCGGCGCGGAAGAGCGTGGCCAGAGCGAAGCCATTGCGCGCAATCTCTATTCGATGGCCGAGCTGAGGACACCGATCGTCAGTGTCGTCATTGGCGAAGGCGGTTCGGGCGGCGCGCTGGCGGTCGGGGTGTGCGACCGCCTGATCATGCTCCAGTTCAGCATCTACTCGGTGATTTCCCCCGAAGGTTGTGCCTCGATCCTGTGGAAGAGCGCGGACAAGGCCGAGACTGCGGCCGAGGCGATGGGGGTGACCGCGGAGCGGCTTTTCGAACTCGGGCTTGTCGACGAGGTGCTCAAGGAACCGCTGGGCGGGGCGCATCGCGGCCCCGGGGCAATGGCCGAGGTGCTCAAAAATGCGCTGGTTGCCGCACTTGCGGCGGTCGAGAATACGCCGATCGAGGCGGTGCTTGAGAAGCGCGCCGAACGTCTGCGCAAGATCGGCAGTTTCAAGGAAGGCTGAGCGCGGGTAGCCGGGTGGATTTCGATTCCGCTGCGTTGCACCGGGCACTGGCTGCTGCCGTTGCAGACATTGGGCAGCGCAATCTTTGTGTCGCATTTTCGGGCGGCCTGGATTCCACTGCGCTGCTGCACGCGGCGCGTAATCTGCAGCATTGGCAGCGCCGCCTGCGCGCAATCCACATCCATCACGGAATTCTGCCGGACGCCGACCTGTGGTCGCGCGAAGCGCAGGCCGCCTGTGCCGAATCCGGCATCGACTGCGCCGTAATTCCGGTCGAGGTGCGGCAGGGCAGCGGTGAGAGCCTCGAAGAGCAGGCACGCGTGGCGCGCTACTCGGCGCTCGAGGCACATATCGATGACGGCGAGGTGTTGCTGACAGCGCAACACGGAGACGATCAGCTGGAAACGGTTTTGTTGCAGTTGTTTCGGGGAGCGGGAGTTGCCGGCCTCGCCGCAATGCCGGTCTCGCGGCCATTCGGTGGCGGTCTGCATGTGCGGCCGCTGCTGGGTTTCGGCCGCGCTGATCTCTTGCGTTATGCCACCGCCCACGGATTGCGGTGGCTGCACGATCCGTCCAACGAAGATCAGCGATTCGACCGGAACTACCTTCGCAACACGATAATTCCAAATATACGCCAGCGCTGGCCCGGCGTCGCGCCGGCCAGCGTGCGCAGCGCCGCCAATTGTGCCGAGGCCCTGCGGTTGCTGGAGGAGCTGGCCGAGCTCGATCTTGCGCAAGCCGGAAGCGGCGGCGAATTATCGGTTGCTGCGCTGCGTCGGCTGTCGCGGCCGCGGCAGAGAAACCTGCTGCGTCGCTGGATCGCGGGCCACGGTGTCCGAATGCCCCCGGCGGCACGACTAAACAGCATCATCGATGACGTGGTGGGGGCCGCTCAGGGCGGTGCGGCACTGGTTCGCTGGGGGCAGACCGAAGTGCGGAGATTCGATGACCGGTTGTTGCTTGCACCGCTGCTGCCGCCGCTGGACGCGACTGCTCCGGTGCCGTGGCCGGACCCGGTTGCGGGCCTCGAGCTCGGTGGGGCACAGGGACGGCTGCGATGCGCCGTGGCCGCCAATGGCGGTCTTGATTCGCGGCATCTGTTTTCCGGCCGCGTGGAGGTCGGGTATCGCGCCGGAGGCGAGCGCCTCAGGATCAGCGGCAAGGCGCATTCGACAGGATTGTCTCGGTTGTTCCAGGAAGCGCGGATCTTTCCGTGGATGCGCGACAGGGTGCCGCTGGTTTTTATCGACGGCGAGCTTGCCGCGGTCGCAGACCTCTGGGTCGCGGAGGCTTTCGCCGCTGCGCCCGGCGCCCGGGCGATGGTGCTGGAATGGCTCGATCACCCTCTTATCCGGTAGCTTCCGGCGCGGCGTCGCATTGTCGCTAAGTGGCGCTTCTGGTAGGCTAAGACCCCGTCCTGCGTCACGTTCCGTGGCGCGCGAATCGAGCTGCGGAAATCCATATGACCCGTTTCGTATTTGTCACAGGCGGTGTTGTTTCCTCTTTGGGGAAAGGCATCGCTTCTGCGTCCCTTGGTGCATTGCTCGAGGCCCGCGGCCTCAAGATTGCGATGATGAAACTGGATCCCTACATCAACGTGGATCCCGGGACCATGAGTCCTTTCCAGCACGGCGAGGTGTTCGTCACGACCGATGGCGCAGAGACCGATCTGGATCTTGGGCACTACGAACGCTTCGTCCGTACCACGACCGGGCGCAACAGCAACTTCACGACCGGGCGTATCTACCAGAGCGTCATCGCCAAGGAACGGCGCGGCGACTACCTGGGCGCAACAGTTCAGGTCATCCCGCATATTACCGACGAAATCAAATCCAGCGTATTGCTGGGTGCCGGCGATTCCGATGTCTGTATCGTCGAGATCGGCGGGACGGTCGGCGATATCGAATCGCTGCCGTTTCTCGAGGCAATTCGGCAGATGGGTGTCGAGCTTGGGCGAGACAAAGTTGTGTTTATGCATCTGACGCTTGTGCCATATATCGCGGTTTCGGCGGAGATCAAGACCAAGCCGACGCAGCACTCGGTCAAGGAGTTGCGCTCGATAGGAATTCAGCCCGATATTTTGGTGTGCCGCTCCGAACAGCCGCTTCCAGACGAGCAGCGCCGTAAAATTGCGCTTTTCACCAACGTCGAAGAGCGTGCGGTCATCTCCGCGGTCGATGCGGACGACCTGTACAAAATTCCCTTGTTGCTGAATCAGCAGGGGCTCGATGACATCGTGATCAACAAATTTGGACTCGATGCCCCGGCCGCGGATCTCTCCGAATGGGAAAGGGTCGTCCATGCCAAGTCCAATCCGGATTCCGAAGTCAATGTCGCAATGGTCGGTAAATATATGGATCTGAAGGATTCTTATATTTCTTTGACGGAAGCGCTGATTCATGGCGGCATACAAACCGGCACCAGGGTCAAGATTCATTACCTGGAGGCGCAGCAGATTGAGCAGGAAGGTACCGGATGTCTGCAATCCATGGATGCCATCCTGGTTCCGGGCGGATTTGGCGATCGTGGTATCGAAGGAAAAGTAGAGGCTGTACGGTTCGCACGCGAACGTGGTGTTCCGTATCTCGGCATTTGTCTGGGTATGCAGGTCGCCGTTATCGAATTTGCGCGCAACGTCGCTAACCTTAGCGATGCGCAGAGCACCGAGTTCGATCCGGCGCCACCGCACCCGGTAGTGGCGCTGATTACCGAATGGCAGGATCGCAGCGGCATTGTCGAGGAGCGTGATGACAGTTCGGAGCTTGGCGGCACAATGCGTCTCGGTGCGCAGAAATGCGTCCTGAAGGAGGGCACCATGGCGCGCGCCATCTACCAGGCCGACGACATCATGGAGCGGCATCGCCATCGCTACGAATTCAATAACAACTACATGGAGCGGCTGTCCGACGCAGGCCTGTGTTTCTCCGGTATGTCGGTAGATAACCTGGTGGAGATCGTCGAACTGCCCGACCACCCGTGGTTCCTCGCCTGTCAGTTCCATCCGGAGTTCACGTCAACGCCGCGGTACGGACATCCATTGTTCTCAGGATTTATCAATGCGGCGCGGGAGTTCCGGGCGGACCGCGCGCCGAAGGTTGCGCAGGCATGAATCTTTGTGGTTTCGAAGCCGGGCTGGACAAGCCTCTGTTCCTTATTGCCGGACCATGTGTGATCGAGAGTCAGCAGATGGCGTTCGACACTGCCGGCCGCCTGAAGGAAATCTGCGGCGATCTTGGCGTACCGTTTATTTACAAGTCCTCTTATGACAAGGCCAATCGTTCGTCGCGTTCCAGTTATCGCGGTCCCGGGGTCGAGGAAGGCCTGCGGATTCTCGGCGAGGTTCGGGCCCAGCTCGATATCCCGGTGCTGACCGATGTGCATGAGGACACGCCGTTGAACGAAGTGGCGGATGTCGTCGACGTGATGCAGACACCGGCGTTTCTGTGCCGCCAGACCAATTTCATCGTCAACGTCGCTGCGGCGGGAAAACCGGTGAATATCAAGAAAGGCCAGTTTTTGTCGCCGTGGGAAATGGGCAATGTCGTGGACAAGGCGAAATCTACCGGCAACGAGCAGATCATGGTCTGCGAGCGCGGTTTTACTTTCGGCTATAACAACCTGATCTCCGATATGCGCTCGCTCGCGGTCATGCGCTCCACGAATAGCCCCGTGGTTTTCGACGCAACGCATTCGGTGCAGTTGCCCGGCGGCAAAGGCAGCGCATCGGGCGGTCAGCGCGAATTCGTTCCCGTGCTCGCGAGGGCGGCCGTCGCCGCGGGGATCTCGGGTCTGTTTATGGAAACCCATCCGAATCCGGAAGAGGCGCTCAGCGATGGGCCGAATGCCTGGCCACTACACAAAATGGCGTCGCTGCTTGAGGTATTGCGTGACCTCGATGCCACTGTCAAAGGCAACGAATTGCACGAATCCGAACTGGGTCTCTGAATCCGCGCGAGAATCGCGCCGGGTTTGATGTTCGCGACCGCATTCGGTACTGGACCGGAGAAAAAAACAATGAGCCTGATATCGGACGTCATCGGCCGAGAAATTATTGATTCACGTGGAAACCCGACTGTTGAGGCGGATGTCACGCTTGCCAGTGGCGCCGTCGGCCGCGCGGCAGTGCCATCCGGTGCATCTACCGGAACGCGCGAAGCAGTCGAATTGCGCGACGGGGATGCCTCGCGCTATGGGGGCAAGGGCGTCCTCGGCGCCGTGGCCAACGTCAACGGCGAGATTCGGACGGCTATCATTGGCCTCGACGCCACTGATCAGACCGGACTGGACGAGAAACTGATTGCCCTGGATGGCACCGACAACAAGGCGCGGCTGGGAGCGAACGCAATCCTGGCGGTTTCCCTGGCGACGGCGCATGCGGCGGCCAACGAGAGTAAGCAGCCGTTGTTCCGTTATCTTGGCGCCGAGGACCCGGTGATCCTCCCGGTGCCGATGATGAACATCATCAATGGCGGAGCCCATGCCGACAACAGCGTCGATATTCAGGAATTCATGATTCTGCCGGTCGGTGCCGAGTCGCTTGCGGAAGCATTGCGCTGCGGCGCCGAAATTTTCCATGCATTGAAAGCGGTTCTTCACAAGCGTGGGCTGTCGACTGCGGTCGGTGACGAGGGCGGATTCGCGCCGGATTTGCCGTCGAACGAGGCGGCCCTCGGTACAATTCTCCAGGCAATAGAAGCTGCCGGCTATCGCGCCGGTGAAGATGTGTTCCTTGGCCTGGACGTTGCCAGTTCGGAGTTTTATTCCGATGGGGTTTACCACCTGGAGTCCGAAGGTCGACGATTCGATGCCGCCGAATTTACCGACTATCTCGACGATCTGGTAAAGCGTTACCCGATCGTATCGATCGAGGACGGCATGGCGGAGGACGACTGGGACGGCTGGTCACTGCTGACCGGGAGGCTTGGTTCACACGTTCAACTGGTTGGCGACGACATCTTCGTCACGAACACCAGCATTTTGCGGCGCGGCATCGACGCCGGTGTCGCCAACGCGATTCTGATCAAGCCCAATCAGATTGGAACGCTTACCGAAACCGTTGCTGCGATCGACATGGCTACGGCGGTAGGTTATGGCGCCGTCGTCTCGCACCGCTCGGGCGAGACCGAAGACAGCACCATAGCCGATATTGCGGCAGCCACCACTGCTACCCAGATCAAGACCGGTTCGATGTCACGCTCCGACCGGCTCGCGAAATACAACCAGCTGTTACGAATCGAGCAATCGCTCGGTGACCAGGCCCGATATTCTGGCAAGGATGCGTTTCCGGTGACGGTCACGGGCTGAACATGGGGTTTGCAATGCGCCTGATAATAGCGCTGCTAATTCTGATTTTCGCAGGCCTGCAATACCAGTTGTGGGGCTCGGATCATGGCGTGCGCGGTGTCTGGCGAATGAGTAAGGTGACGGCACAACAACGCACTGAGAACGGCGTGCTGACCGAACGCAATGAGGCTTTGCGGGCGGAGGTTCTCGACCTCAAACATGGCAGCGACGCCGTCGAGGAGAGGGCGCGCAGCGACATAGGTATGGTCAAGCCCGGCGAAACCCTGTTTCAGGTTGTGCGGGCGCGCGACGAATCCGGACAGGATTCGCAGTAGTTGTGACTGCGGATCAGGATCGGCTGAGTGTTCGCTTCTGGGCAGTCGTTCCGGCAGCGGGGCGCGGAAGCCGGATGGCCGAAGCCATGCCCAAGCAATACCTTCCGCTGGCCGGGGTCAGCGTTCTCCACCGTGCGCTGGCACCGCTGGAGGCCGAGCCCCGGATCGCCGGGATTGTGCTCGTTGTCGCGCCGGACGATCCGTTTGGTAACGACTATCGGCCGCTGACGTCCAAGTCGCTGATCGTCGCCCATGGCGGCGCGCAACGCTGCGACTCAGTGGGTAACGGTTTGCGCGCGCTGGAGGGCGAGGCGGACGAGCAGGACTGGGTCATCGTTCATGACGCGGCCCGTCCGTGTCTTCATCGCGACGATCTCACCGGGTTAATCGACACGCTTTGCTCGCATCCCTGCGGCGGCCTCCTGGCCGCCCCGGTTCACGACACCCTCAAGCGGGCGAGCTCCGGTGGCGCCGTTCTCGAGACGGTTGACCGGGCCGGGCTGTGGCGTGCTCTCACGCCGCAGATGTTCCGCTATGGCCTGTTGCGGGATGCGCTTGCAATGACAAAAGCAGCGGGGCGGGATGTCACCGATGAGGCCGCCGCGATGGAGTTGGCAGGGCATGCTGTGCAACTGGTCGAAGGCAGGCCTGACAACATCAAAGTGACCCGCAGTGCTGATCTGGAACAGGCCGAACACATCATAGCGGCGCTCGGACAATGAAGATCCGAATCGGCCATGGCTTCGATGTTCACCGGTTCGGTCCCGGTGACGCAGTCGTCATTGGTGGAGTACGGATCAAGCATGATGCCGGAATCCTGGCGCACTCGGATGGCGACGTGGCAATTCATGCATTGTGCGATGCTTTGCTTGGCGCAAGCGCGCTCGGGGATATAGGCAAACATTTTCCGGACAGCGATCCGGCCTACGCCGATGCGGCCAGCACAACCTTGCTGGCGCATGTCCGGGCCTTGCTGGATCGGCAGGGTTACCGGGTTTCGAATGCGGACATCACCGTGGTCGCGGAGGCCCCGCGACTGGCGCCACATATCGCTTCGATGCGCGCAAATATCGCGGATGTGCTTGGGGTCAGCGCCGACGCGGTGAGCGTGAAGGCCACCACTACAGAGGGACTGGGGCTGGTCGGGCGGCGCGAAGGCCTCGCTGCGCATGCCGTCGCCGTAATCGAAAGTTGTGACTGAAATTCTTCTGCGGGACTCGCACGCCGCCACTGCGCGGTGCAATGCATTTGGTCCACCACTGGCGGACGGAGTGATCCGCTGGCGTCCGGAGGATTTCCGGGTCGTCGAGAAACTGGGATTCGAGGCTGACGGTGACGGCGAGCATCTGCTGCTTGAAGTCGAGAAGACCGACTGCAACACCGATTGGGTGGCAAAGCAGATGGCGAAGTCGCTGCAGCTTCAGCGTTCTGCGGTGAGCTACGCAGGCATGAAGGACCGGCGCGCCATCACCCGCCAGTTCTTCAGTATTCATTTACCGGGACAACCAACACCTGAGCCGGACCAGCTGCGAGGGCCCGGCTTCGAGATCCTCGGGATTTCACGGCATCGGCGCAAGCTGCGCCGCGGAGCCCTTGCCGAGAACGAGTTCGAGATCCGGGTCCGCGAGCTTGAGGGCGACCTGCAGGGTGTGGAGCAGCGCCTCGAGCAGTTACGCGAGTGCGGCTGCCCGAACTTCTTCGGCCCGCAGCGTTTCGGGCGCGATGGCAACAACCTTGGCCTTGCCTGGCGGTGTCTGGTCGCCGGGCAACGCTTCGGCAGCCGCGAACGGCGCGGCCTGGTTTTTTCGAGCGCGCGCGCCGCGCTGTTCGACCTGGTTCTGGCGCGGCGGGTCCGGCTCGGTAACTGGAACTGCTTTATCGATGGTGACCTTGCGATGCTGGAGCGAAGCCGCAGCATCTTTGCCGCAGATGGCGACGATGACGAACTCCGGCGCAGACTCGATTCGCTGGAAATTCATCCGGCCGGCCCAATGCCCGGTCGTGAAACGGCATCCGGGGACGATAACGAGCGTCTGCGCCTCGAAGCCGAGGTTCTTCAGCCGTTCGACGCGATGGTTAAGGGGCTGGTTCGATCAGGGGTCGACGCGCAGCGCAGAAGTCTGCGTCTGGTGCCGCGTGGCCTTACCTGGGACTTCGATGCTTCGGGACTGGTTGTGAAGTTCCGGCTTCGTCCGGGCGGCTTCGCAACGACAGTACTGCGTGAGGTTGTCAGGGCCCGGGTCGCACCCGGCTAGTCAGGCGCGAAGCAAAACGTACAACGCGCCACTGCCGCCATCCACGCGGCGCGCCGGAGTGAACGCGAGTACATTGTCGAGACGGCGCAACCAGCGGTTTACACTTTGCTTCAATACTGGCCCACGGTGGCCGGAGCGGAGTCCCTTGCCATGGATTACCCGCACGCAGCGCGATCCATGTCGCGATTCTTCCGCTATGAATTCCAGCAATGTGGCCCGGGCCTCGGCGCGGGTCAGTCCGTGCAGATCGATTTCCTGATCGACTCGGAAGCGACCTCGGCGCAATCGCCGCAGAGTGACCGGAGAGACGTTGTCGCGACGAAACGTCATTTCGTCGTCACTCTCGAGATCGCTGCGTTCCGGGTTGTCCTGCAGGCTTTCCTCGA
>PKUM01000121.1 GCA_002868855.1 Chromatiales bacterium
ATCTGTCCGGTGTCGACAACATTATCACTGCTGCCATGGCGCGCGGGCTGGGCGATAATCTGATCATCATGATGGGCTCCGATTTCGCCCGAACCAATCGCTACAATGGACAAGGCGGCAAAGACCATTGGCCGCACGGAAGTGTCATGGTATGGGCCGGCCCTAATTTTGCACCGGGCAATCGCGTCGTCGGTGGCACCGACAGCAATCAGGTGTCCCTGGAACTCGACCTCGATACGCTGCAGCCTGATCCGCAAGGAGTCAGGCTGTCGCCTGAATACGTTCACCAGGCATTGCGCGATCTGCTTGGAATCGCACAACGGCCCCAGGTCGTTACGCGATTCCCATTTGCCGAAGCTGTATTGCCGATCTTTGCCTGATAGCGACGTTTCGCGGAATCCTCGTCCCGGCACCACCATCCGGCATGCCAGGGCAGCAATTCGAACACGGGTTAACGCTGCGTCTCCGCGGCATTCGAGCGACCTGCTAGTGGCCACAACATCGATTCAGACGAACCGAAAGCCCAGCGTACCCAGATCCTGGTAGCGGACACAGATGTTGTCCCCCGCTTCCACCGCTACCGCAGCAGTAATACCGCCTGTCATGATGAACGTACCGGCCGGGATCTCTTCGCCGCGCTCGGCCAGCATGTTTGCCAGCATCGCAACACTCGCCGCCGGATGACCGAGAACCGCTGCACCCGCACCGAGTTCGACAATCTCGCCATTCTTTTCCAGGACGACACCCAGTACGGGCAGGTCGAGACTCTCCGGCCGGGCCATCCGGCCACCG
Source organism: Chromatiales bacterium (assembly GCA_002868855.1). Lineage (GTDB taxonomy): Bacteria > Pseudomonadota > Gammaproteobacteria > Steroidobacterales > BM003 > BM003. Next base: position 793 of record PKUM01000121.1, read on the forward strand.
GTTACATAGCCGGCCGCCGACGTGTTGTCGGCAATTACGCTTCTCAGGTCGAAGCGGAAATCCTTGTAACGCGAATCGATAATCTCAACCGCGGGGATGACGAAATCGATAGCCGCCAACGCGCTGCCTATATGACACCCGGGCCCGCGCAACGTGGCTTTCGTCACCACGGCGACTTCTGCCTCTATGCGGGGGTGAATAAAGCGGCTGGTCTCGATCTCGGCCCCTTCCGCGTAGGCCCCATAGTCGGTAATAAAACCGAATACGGGTTGTTCGACTCCCATCTGCTTCATTTTGGCACGCGAAGTAAGGCCCATTTTGAGACCGGCAATACGCGTGCCGCGAGCTTCCTTGCGCGCCCGGATCGCATACTGGATGGCATATGCGTCCTCGTAATCCATGTCCGGATAGTCATCGGTTATTTTGACGATCTCCTGGCGATTGAGCTCGGCGTTCTCCACGTGCTCGGCAAGTTTCGCAATGGTCTCTTGGTCCAGATTCATCGATTTTCCTCGGCAGTTCGATACTCAGGCCGCATCGTTATTGCGCTGTTTCAGCAGATTCAAGGCAACATCCTCGATCATGTCTTCCTGACCGCCGATGGTCTTACGCGCACCGAGCTCAACCAGAATCTGATGCGACGGCACGCCGTATTTCGCGGCAGCTCGTTTCGCGTGCAGCAAAAATGACGAGTAAACTCCCGCATACCCGAGCACCAGCGAATCGCGGTCTATCCTGATTGCCTGGTCCATCATGGGTACGACGACATCTTCGGCAACGTCCATCAGCCTGAAAATGTCGACGCCCGTTGCGACTCCCATGCGATCGAGTACCGCAACAAAAACCTCAAGCGGAGTATTCCCTGCTCCCGCACCAAGCCCGGCCACTGAGCCATCGATACGACTAGCGCCGGCTTCGATCGCGGCAAGCGAATTCGCAATTCCCATGGCCAGATTGTGATGACCATGAAAACCTATCTCGGTAGCCGGGTCGAGCGCGTCGCGCAACGCGCCGATCCGGGCGGTAACGTCGTCTGGCAACATATATCCCGCGGAATCGGTACAGTAGATGCAGTTCGCCCCGTAGCTCTCCATTAACTTCGCCTGCTCGACAACCTGATCCGGCTCAATCATATGCGCCATCATCAGGAACCCGACCGTGTCCATTCCCAGGCTTGCGGCAAGCGATATATGCTGCTCGGACACATCGGCCTCGGTACAGTGGGTGGCGACCCTGATCGTCTGCACACCACAGTCCCTGGCCATCCGGAGATGATCGACCGTACCGATTCCGGGCAGCAATAGCGCAGAAATCCGCGCGCTTTTCATGTGCGGAATAACGGCGTTGAGATATTCCTCATCGCTGTTTGCCGGAAACCCGTAATTGATCGACGCGCCGCCAAGCCCGTCACCGTGAGTGACTTCGATCAACGGTACGCCGGATTCATCCAGCGCAGTCGCGACAGCGACCATCTGCTCGATACTGATCTGGTGACGCTTGGCATGCATGCCATCGCGCAGGCACATGTCGTGCAATATGACCCTTTTGCCTGACAAATCCATGTTTGACTCCCTAGGCGATCGCCGCTCGCAGCTTAATCGTGCCGTTATCGATTTCCTCGGCGAATAACTCCGCGGTACGCAGCGCCGCCGCCGTCATAATGTCGAGATTGCCGGAGAATTCAGGCAGGTAGTCGCCAAGCCCCTCAACCTGCAGAAACATCGACACCCGGTGACCGTCGAAGACCGGCCCGTTGACCAGCCGGTAACCCGGCACGTATTTCTGTACATCCGCGATCATCGCGTTGACCGATTCCCGGATCGCCTCTTCATCAGGTACATCCTCGGTCAGACAATGAACGGTGTCGCGCATGATCAGCGGTGGCTCGGCCGGATTCAGGATTATGATCGCCTTGCCTTTCTCCGCGCCGCCCACATCCTCGACGCCCTGCGCCGTGGTCCGGGTGAATTCGTCAATATTTTTTCGCGTGCCGGGACCCGCCGATTTCGACGCCACAGTCGCAATAATCTCGCCATAGCTGACCTTTTGCACGCGGCTCACAGCGGCGACCATCGGGATGGTTGCCTGGCCCCCGCAGGTCACCATGTTGACGTTCATTTCCTCCTTGCCGACATGGTCTTTGAGGTTGACCACCGGCACGCAAAACGGACCAATTGCTGCCGGGGTCAAATCGATCATCAGTACACCGAGCGCCCCGAGCTTGGCCGCGTTATCAGCATGAACATAAGCAGATGTCGCATCGAAAGCGATCTGAATATTGTCTTCCTCGATATGCGGCAACAAACCGTCGACACCGGCATGAGTGGTTTTCAAACCTTTGTCGCGTGCCCTCGCAAGGCCTTCGGAATCGGGATCGATGCCGACCATCCAGACCGGGTTGATCCATTGGCTTCTCAGCGCCTTGTACAACAGGTCCGTGCCGATGTTGCCGGAGCCGATCAAAGCTGCATTTATTTTCATCCGTGCATCCTTCCGTGTTTCAACACTGTCAGCCCTAGACGAATCTCACTGCGGCACTACCGATACCACCGATCCGCATATGCATCGAATCGCCAGCCACGACCGGAATCAACGGAGCCAGAGAACCCGACAAAATTACCTCGCCGGCACGCAATCCGATTCCGTATTCGCCCAGCGTATTCGCCAGCCACGCCACTGCATTGACCGGCGAACCGAGCGCGGCTGCGCCGGCCCCGGTTGCAACGATTTCACCGTTCTTTTCCAGCACCATGCCGCAGGTCGTCAAATCGACATCGTCAGGGTCGACAAGCGCGTCACCAAGCACGAATACGCCGCAGGAAGCGTTGTCGGCGATTGTGTCCTGGATCTTTATTTCCCAGTTGCGAATACGCGAATCGACAATTTCGAAACAGGCCATCACTCCGGCAGTCGCGGCCATCACTTCGGCATTGGTTACACCCGGCCCGGCAAGATCCTGCTTCAAAATGAACGCGATCTCGCCTTCTGCGCGCGGCTGAATCATTTCTTCACTGACCGCCACATCGTCGCCATTGGAATAGACCATCCGATCTGTCAGGTATCCGAAATCGGGGCGATGTACGCCAAGCATGTTTTGCACCGCCTTGCTGGTAACACCGATTTTCTTGCCTATTACCACTTCACCGTCTGCTTGGCGCCGCGCCAGCAGCCGCAGCGACACCTCGTAGGCATCGGCAATGGTAATTTTTGGCTCTCGCTCGGTCAGCGGCTCGACCATTCGCCGCTCGCGCAGCGCGCTGTAAAGCTCGTCGCCGTACTGGTCGATCTTTAAATCTTCCATCGCGTCAACGTCCTCCGGCTCAGAGCTTCACGCAGATATTTTTTGTCTCGGTATAAAACTCCAGCGAGTACTCACCGCCCTCGCGACCGATACCCGACTGTTTCATGCCGCCGAACGGGGTCCTGAGATCACGCAGAAACCAGCTGTTGACCCAGGTGACCCCGGCCTCTAGCCTGGCCGCGACCCGATGCGCGCGCGAGACGTTCTCGGTCCAGACGGCAGCCGCAAGACCGTATTCGGTATCGTTGGCAAGGGCGACGACCTCGTCCTCGTCGTCGAACGCCCGTACATGGCAACACGGACCGAAAATCTCCTCTCTGACCACCCGTGCGTCATCACCAAGCCCGGTCCAGATTGTCGGTTGCACCCACGAGCCGGCGCTGAGGTCGTCTTCCATGTCCGGTACGCCGCCGCCACACACCACTGTGGCGCCCTCGTCGACGGCCAGCCGGAAATAGGACAGCACCTTCTGCCGGTGTGTCTCGCTGACCAGTGGCCCGAGGTTGGTGGCCGGATCTTCGGGCCGCCCCAGGCGCAGCGCTTCGGCACCATCTTTCAGTCGGGAAACAAACTCATCGAATATCGGCCTCTGCACGTACATGCGTTCCGTGCCGAGACACACCTGTCCGCAATTGGCGAATACCGATCTGAGACTACCCTCGATGGCCTTTGCCAAGTCGCAATCGGCGAAAACGATTCCGGGATTCTTGCCGCCCAGTTCGAAAGACACGTCGCGCACGCCGTCTGCGGCAGCACGCATAATTGCCTCTCCGGTGCGGGTCTCCCCGGTGAATGTAATCGCGTCCACACCGCTATGCTCGGTCAGAAACGCACCGGCAGACTGCGGACCGAATCCATGCACGACGTTGTAAACGCCCTTGGGAATACCCGCTTCGTTCATGACCTCTCCAAGCAGGGTCGCCGTAGCCGGAGTCTCCTCCGACGGCTTTACGACAACGCTGTTGCCACAGGCCAGCGCCGGGCCGACTTTCCAGGTCATCAACAACAACGGCAGGTTCCACGGACAGACCACCGCGATAACCCCTTTCGGTACATGAATCGCATAGTTGATCGCGCCCTGGCCATCCGGCGTCGCAGTCTGAAAGGACTTGTTCACGGAGTTGCGAATCGTATCGGCGAAAATCTTGAAATTGGCCGCGCCGCGGGGAATGTCAATTTGGCTGGCCAGGGAATACGGCTTGCCGGTGTCGGCACACTCGGCCTCGAGGAATTCGTTGAACCGGTTATTTATTCCATCGGCAACCCGGTACAGAAGCTCGCACCGCTGATCAACGCCAAGCTCGCCCCATTCTGAGGAGAGTGCCGCGCGCGCAGCGGTCACTGCCGCATCGACCTCCTCGCGCCCGGCCTCATGGACCTGTCCGATCACACTGCCCGTTGCCGGGGCGACATTGTCGAAGGTTTTGCCGCTGGTCGATTCGCAGTATGTGCCGTTGATGAAATGCTGAAACTGCTTCATTTGCCACCCCTGGGTCGTCCGCGTTCTTTCCGCCTTTGCAGCGCGCCGGTTAGCGTGACACCGCCGCGCTTGCCCCATCCGCCCGCAACCGGGTCAGATCAGCTCGTCGCAATATCATCCGCCCTGTCGGAACCAAAGCGGCGCGTCAATCGCCGCCCGCCGCGCCCTACCAAGCAGCTGCTGAATCCCCGGCCGCGACTTTTTCCAGCAGCGCGGCGGGCTGCCAGTAGCGCTTATCGAGAGTATCGCGAAACCGGCAAATCCCGCGGTAGACCCTGTCCAGCCCGATCTGCGATGCGTAGAACATCGGCCCGCCGCGGTGGCGTGGAAAACCGTAACCGTTGACCCAGATGACGTCGATATCGGCGGCGCGCATGGCTATCCCCTCCTCCAGGCAACGCGCGCCTTCATTTATCAGCGCAAAAATACAACGCTCAACGATTTCCTGGTCATCGATTTCGCGTTGTACAACACCGAGTCGATTTGCCTCGGCGCGAATCATCTCCGCAACTTCGGCTGAGGGGTGGGCAGCACGATCACCCTCTGGATAGTCGTACATGCCCATGCCGGTCTTCTGCCCCAACCGGCCGCGTTCTACCAGCATATCGGCGATTCGATAGAAACACGGGTCATCCGGGAGATCCGTGCGCTCCCTGCGTACCCTGTACCCGACATCGAGTCCGGCGAGGTCTCCGACGGCATGCGGTCCCATCGCCATGCCCCAATCGTAAAGCACCCGGTCGATACGTTCCGGCGCGACCCCTTCAAGGAGCAGTTTCTGACTCTCCCGGCCATAGCCGTACAGCATGCGGTTGCCAACGAAGCCGAAGCAGTTCCCCACCAGGACGCCGACTTTGCGCAACCGTCGCGCAAACGCCATCGCCGTGGCAATGACGTCGTCCGCGGTCTCGCCGCCACGCACAATCTCCAGCAGTCGCATCACATGCGCCGGACTGAAAAAATGCAGACCGATCACATCCCGAGGCCTCGTCGTTGCCGCGGCAATCCGGTCGATATCGAGCGTCGAGGTATTGGTCGCAAGCACCGTGCCGGGCTTGCAGACCTGGTCGAGACGGGCAAAGACGTCAGTCTTGACGTCCATGTTCTCGAATACCGCTTCGATTACGAGATCGACCCCGGACAACGAATCGAATTCGCGCGCCAACTGCAGCCGACCAAGGTCCGCCGCGGCCTCATCGGATTGTATTCGCCCCTTCTCCACCTGTTGTTGCAACAACGCCTCGATCCGTCCGCGCCCCGCATTCAATGCCTCGTCGCTGCTGTCGAGAAGCAGGACTTCGCAACCGGCCCTCAGACAAGCCAGCGCGATTCCGCTACCCATCGTGCCGGCACCGAGCACGGCAATCGAACGTATCGGGCGCGGCGCCGCCGAACTATCCAGTCCCGGAATCCGGGCGGCGTCGCGTTCGGCGAAAAACAGGTGCCGCAACGCCGCCGACTGCGGGGACGCCTTACACCGCATGAACCTCTCTCGCTCACGGGCCAAAGCGTCAGGAAACGGCGCTGATACCGCGTCCTCGACGCATTCGACGATCAACTCCGGTGACAACAAACCGCGCGTCCTGCGCGCAATCCTCGCCCGGTAGCTGGCAAAGAACCGGGAGTCCGGCTCAGCGGAAATCGAAATGGCCGAGGTCTGGCGCACGGCCGCCGCTTTTTGCGTGAGTTGCCCAGCATAGCGAATGGCGCCCTCGCGCAGATCCTCCGATTCGATGATTGCGTCAATGAGCCCGGCATCGAACGCCTTGCGGGCGCCGATCGGACGGCCGCCGACCATCATGTCCAGCGCCAGTTCGACGCCGACGAGGCGCGGTAGTCTCTGGGTGCCACCCGCGCCGGGCAGCAGGCCCAGGTTTACCTCGGGCAAACCGAGCCGCGCGTCCGCGCTGGCGCAGCGGTAGTGGCAGGCCATGGCGGTCTCCAATCCGCCACCAAGCGCAGTACCGTGAATGGCCGCGACAATCGGCTTGTTCACCGCTTCGATACGATTTAACAGATCGGGAAGATGGGGTTCGCGCGGCGGCTGATCGAACTCGCGGATATCGGCACCCGCAATGAAAGTACGCCCGGCGCACATCAGCAGCACTGTCTCTATTGCGTCATCTCCGGCGGCGCGCGCAATCGCGCTGTCGAGTCCTTCGCGCACGGCATGCGACAGTGCGTTGACCGGAGGATTGTCGATCGTCACGATCGCCAGCGCTCCACGCGTCTCGTAGTTCACTACCTGGTCCATTTGCGGACTCCGCGGTCGGCATTGCCGTCACGACAATGCAATTGGTATCAAAGCGGCTCGACCACCGCTTCCAGCTGGCCACGCTCACTCCACTCCGCGAACGTTTCGGCAAGCCGCTCGCATTCGGCAACGACCCGTTGCCAGCATCGTATGCGGTCGTCATTGCTCATCGTCTCAAAGTCCTTGCGATCCGGGATTTTCGCATGCGGCAGGCGCGCCACGAACTCGGACGACGGGTGAATCAACACGGTACGATCGAGGCTGGCCCGGCCGCGCCGGTTTTTCAGTCCCTTGTCGAACCACCCCGGCACAATGTGACCATAGAAATGCGGATAAAAAACCAGCCCGCGCCCGCCCGACAATTCTTCATCGAAGTGGTAGTCGATAATTCCGCCATCGCGATAGGTACCTGGCGCGGCACCTTCGATTTCGCGTACACCCTCGAGCACCAGCGGAATTGACCCGGTCGCCAGGATCGCCTTGTCCAGGTTGTCCGCGGTCAACGCCACCCGCTCGAGAGGCAGGCCCGACATCCCGGCAAATGGCGGCTCGTCGCGCGGATCGCTGAACAGACTGCGAACATAAAACCAGCCGAGCCACTTTCGATTCGCCGCATTGGCGAGTGCCGACATCGCTAGCCCCGCAAGCAACACCGGGCGGGCGTCGGATGCCGTCGCCAGGCGGCTTCTTGCAGTCATTACGTTGAAACGTACCACCGGGGAACCGAGAATCTCGCGAACCCCGCTGTCTCCGAGCATGACGTCGAGAATCTCGCGACTGCGGGCGGTCACTTCCCGCGGGCTCGGCTTGGTGTCGTAGCGTTGACCGATGTATGCCTCTTCGAATCGGTCTATGGCCGCAAGCGGGTCGGATTGGGCCAGGCATGCAAAACGCCATGCCCCGATCGACGAACCGAGAAGAAAAAGCGGCGCAACACGATCCTCCAAAATCCATGGCGCGAGAACCCGGTCAAGCTGGCTCAAAACCAGCCATTTCGGTCCTCCGGACGCACCGGCCATGACCGAGAATGCCTCGGGGGCAAAACCATCACGCCTGATCTGTGCCAGCGCGGCCGCACCGGCACGGAGTTTCAAAGGCGAATATGACATCGCTTACCTGCAGGCCATCAGATCGACGATCTATCTAGCAGCGATCGACATCGCGGGTCAACCGCAGATCACGAACCTAGTTGTCGCCGGGATAACCCAGACCCGCGAGAGCCCGCTCTATTTCGGCCAGCGAAGCCGGGTCGTCAATAGTCGCGGGGATCTTGAATTGCTGACCGTCGGCGATTTTTTTCATGGTACCGCGCAGCACCTTGCCGGAACGCGTTTTTGGCAACCGGTCAACAATCGTAACCAGCTTGAACGCAGCCACCGGCCCAATGACTTCGCGCACTCGCCTGACCAGGCCGGCACGAATCTCTTCTTCGTCGACATCGGCACCCGACTGCATCACCACGAGGCCCAGAGGCAGTTGCCCCTTCAGGCTATCCTCGACCCCGATCACCGCGCACTCCGCAACATTCGGAAACGATGCAAGCACCTCTTCCATCTGCCCGGTTGACAGGCGGTGCCCGGCAACATTGATGATGTCGTCGATCCGGCTCATGATCCACAGATAGCCGTCGCTATCGCAATACCCCGAGTCGCCGGTCAGGTAGTAGCCGGGATAGCGCTCAAGATACGAACTCCTGTAGCGGTCGTCTTTTTGCCACAGCGTTGGCAATGTACCGGGCGGCAGCGGCAGGCCAATAACGATGTTGCCGGTCTCCCCGGCCGCGACAGGCTCGCCGCTTTCATCCAGCACCGCAACACGATATCCGGGGACGGCGCAGGTCGGCGATCCCGGTTTTACCGGCAGCAACTCGATACCCACGCAGTTGGCCGCAACGGGCCACCCGGTCTCGGTTTGCCACCAGTGATCTATAACCGGAATTCCGAGGTTCGACTGGGCCCACTCCAGCGTTCCCGGATCGCATCGCTCCCCCGCCAGAAACAGCGTGCGCAGACTGCTCAGATCGTATCCGTGCAGTAATTCGCCGGCTGGATCGTCGCGCCTTATCGCGCGAAACGCGGTCGGCGCGGTAAACAGGCAATTGACACCGTATTCGGACACGACACGCCAAAACGCTCCTGCATCCGGCGTTCCCACCGGCTTGCCCTCATACAAAACGGTAGTACATCCATAAATCAGTGGCGCATAGACTATATACGAGTGGCCAACGACCCATCCCACGTCGGAAGCCGCCCAGAAAACGTCAGCGGGCTTGATCCCGTAGATGTTACGCATACTCCAGTTCAGTGCCACGGCATGACCGCCGTTGTCGCGAACCACGCCCTTGGGTTCGCCGGTGGTACCGGAGGTATACAGGATGTACAGCGGATCGGTTGCATCCAGTGCCACGCACGGCACCGGCTGCGCGGCGTCCGCAACTGCCGCCCAGTCCTCGTCACGGCCATCGATCAGAGGAGCCTCGCACTGCGGGCGCTGAAACACGATGCACGGGATTTCACCGAGTCCTGCACCGTCTATTGCGGCATCGAGCAATGGCTTGTATTCGACCACGCGCCCGGGTTCTATTCCGCACGATGCGCTGAGAATCATCGCGGGTTTGCAATCGCGGATCCGCGTGGCGAGTTCATCGGACGCGAAGCCGCCGAATACAACCGAGTGAATGGCGCCGATCCGCGCGCATGCCAGCATCGCGACCACGGTCTGCGGAATCATCGGCATGTAAATAATCACCCGGCTGCCGCGGCTGACACCGCGCTCCGCCAGAGCACCGGCAAACCTGCTGACTTCATCGAGGAGCTGCGCATACGAATAGCGCGCCTTGGTGTCTGTAACCGGGCTGTCGTATATCAGCGCGGTGCGCTCACCGTTACCCGCCTCGACATGACGATCGAGCGCGTTGTAACAGGTATTGATCTTACCGCCCGTGAACCAGCGGTACATTGGCGCGTGCGAGGCGTCAAGAACCTCGTCCCAGGGTTTCGACCAGGCCAGCTCGCTTGCTGCCGCCGCCCAGAATTCAACAGGCTGTTCGACCGAAAAACGATAGACGCTACGATAATCTTCAGACATGGCTCTGCTGCGGTCGCTGCTGTTGCAGCGAACCGTCCCTGTGGCACGAAAGCCGATTTTCTCTCGCCGCACCAGCAAACGCCATTGGACTTTAGATTGATAGCTGGGACCGGGCAGCCGGCCGCTCAGGTAAGAATCTGCGCCAGCGCGATCTTGCCGCGGCCCTGGCGCCGGCGCGCCATCACCAGTAACAGCTCCGCCGTTGCGATGGCGTCGGCAAGCGCATTGTGAGCGCGTACCCGGGGAAGTCCGTAATGGTCGCGCAGTGCACCGAGCCGCAGCGCACCGGAGGAAAAGCTCTGGTTTCGATGCGCTCTGCGGCGTTTTTCGAGTTCGAGGGTATCAACACAGCGCGTAAGCAGTGGCACGCCATATATCTCGGTGCAGGCCCTGTCGAGAAAGCTGCAGTCCAGAGGGGCATGGTGGGCCACCAGTACCCGACCCGCCAATGCGCTCAGAAACTCGTCAAGCGCCTGTGACAGCGGCGCACCGGCCGCAAGATCAGAATCCCTCAGGCCATGAACGATCGCGCTTTGATTCATCGGGTTTCCGGTGCGAATGACTATGTGACTTGCGCTTGCGAGCAACACCCGTGAGCGGGTTACAAGGACCCAGCCGATGCTGACTATCTCGTCCTTGAGCGGTTCGAGGCCGGTGGTCTCGAGGTCGACAACGATAAACTCGGCCGAATCGTATGGCGTGTTGGCACGCGGTGTCGGCGTGTCGAGGTAAGCCTTCATTGCGTCGCCGCGGCACATAGCCCGATAACGGCGGCGGCGGCGGTCAAGCGGCCAGTCCCAGCGCGACAACATGTGCTCAGGCCAGGCCGAAACTGTTCATCAGCGCCTGTTGCGAGGTCCGCACTACGCCGAACGCGGCCTTCAGATGATCCCTCGCAAGCGGAGACAAGCTCTTGGGATGAACATAATTATCTGGCTGCTCACCCGCCCTCAATTGCCGCGCCTGATGGTTGAGACGGGTCGAATCGATCAATTCGAGCGCGTCTTCCAGGCTCTTTGCATCATTGCGATTCAAGCGCCCGCGGCGCGCAGCGCCGCGCAGCCGGCGCCGCGTGTTGACGCGTAGCTCGCCGCTGGCAAGCGAATGAATGCGCGCCAGTTCGACAATCGGAATCACGCCATTGAGCTTCAGATTCAGCGTTTCTTTATGCTCGCCGCCGCGCTCGAGCACGAACTGGCGGAAAAATCCGAGCGGTGGTGTAAACGTCATCGCATTGCGCGCCATCATGGCAAGAAATATCCGGTTTTGCCGCGCCAGTTCGCTGACCCACCCCTTGAGCTCATCCACCAGGAACTCCTCGCCATAGGAAAAACGCAAATCGAAGAATATGTCGGCATACATCAGCGCCTTGGGCTCAGGCTCCGTCATCCAGCCATCAAAATAGCGCTTCCATACCCGCAATGGCTGCAGCCATTTTTCATTGGTCGCCATGACATTGCCGGGGCAATACGGATAACCGCTCAGGGCGAGCCCGTCCGATACGAAGCGGGCCAGTTCCTCGAAGTACTTCCGGTCATCGTCGGTCGCCTCATCGGACATGATGATGGCGTTGTCCTGATCGGTCTTGACCGTTTGTTCCTGGCGCGCCTGAGAGCCGAGCGCCAGCCACGCATAAGGCACCGGCGG
>PKUM01000123.1 GCA_002868855.1 Chromatiales bacterium
CACGGTCCTTCGGATCGCAGCTCACACAAATCTCACACAATCGCAGAACTCGGACAAAGCGGTGACGGAGGACCGCTCGTAACTGTCTGAATTAAAGAGGGAAAATGGCGCGCCCGGCAAGATTCGAACCTGCGACCCCTGCCTTCGGAGCCAACCGCTCACGCCCCCCGGGGCCGTCAAACCCGCGCGGAAAAAAGCGCCGGCACAAGGCCGGCGCTGTCGCTTTCAGCCGGGCCGCCCCGGTTGCCGATAGGCGGCTCAGAATCGGTAGCTGACTTCCAGGCCCCAGCGGTCCTTGGTGCCGACGTGAACAAACGAGCCGCCGAACTCCGGCGCGGGGATCACCTCTTCGAGGTAATCCTCGTCCGTGATATTGGTGCCATATATCACCGCGGACCAGTTGTCGCCCTCGACCCCGAGCCGCAGGTCGATCGTGTAATAGTCGTCGCGTTCGGTACCGCCGTAATCGGCGACACCGAGTCCCGGGAAACCGAGATCGAACAGCGTGCGCTGACTGCCCTGGACCGTATGGAACCAGGTCGGGCCGACCAGCGTGTAGTAGACACCGGCGATCAGGTCGAGGCCGCTGCGGCCAATCGGGTAGTCGAACAATGCCGCCAGGTTGCCATTGTACTCAGGCGTGTACGGCGACTCGTTGCCCTCGGTCTGGGGGCGCGAGCTGTTGTCCTGGATCTCGCTGTCGGTGTAGTTGAACCCGGCGCTGAGGCTGAACCAGTCGGTCGCGGCCCAGTTTGCCCCCACCTCGAAACCCTGAATTTCGACTTCATCGATGTTCGACACGGTGCGCAGCAATCCGAACGGGCCGACCAGGAACTCGAAGAACTGCATGTCGTCGACCTTGGTGTAGTAGTACGCACCCTCCAGCGACAACCTGCCATCCATCAGCTCGGATTTGACCCCGATCTCGAACGCGCTCGAGGTTTCCTCGTCGAACTCGTCCTGAATAAAGACCGGGTTGTAAAACTGCGACTGCGGATCGTCCGGGTTGCCGAGCAGGCCGTTGTAGAAAAGATCCACCGTCGCCTGACTACCGGAATTGTTGAAGCCACCGCTCTTGAACCCGACGCCCCAGGAGGTATAGGCGGTCCATTCGTAATTGATATCCCAGCGCAGGCTGACCTTGGGCTGCAGCTTGTCCCACGATTCCTTCTTGCTCGGCAACTCCGAATTGAACGGGTCGGTAAACACCTGGCCGGGGTTAAGCGGGAATCCCTGGTCGAAACCGAGATTCGCACCGCCCGCGCCATCCGGCACGTAAACCGTGGTTATGCCGGCCGGTACCTTGTTGTTGACCTCGCGGTCCTCGACGTCGTAGCGCAGAGCCAGCGCCGCCTCCACTGTCGGGATCACGTCATAAGCGAGCTGTCCGAACACGGCCCAGACGTCGGTGTCGAACTCGTCCCACACCAGCGATTCGGTCCAGTTCGGGTTGCCCTGCGGCACGTACAGGCTCTCGGTCACGCCGTTGCCGGTATCGACGCCCAGGTTGACTCCGACCTCGCGCTCCAGGGTCAGGAAGTAACCGCCGGCCAGCCATCGCAGGCGCTGGTCGCCCGGCGACGCAAATCGGATCTCGGCGCTGAAGTCGTCCTGGTTGCGTTCCTGGTACTGCGTTCCGTCACAGGCGGTCGGGGTGTAGGGCCCGAACAGCGAATCCTCCGGCGTCGGCGCAAGTATCTGCGGCGCCGGCAGAACCACCCCGGCGTTGAACTGATCGGAGACGGTCTGCTCGCAGGTCGGGTCGTCATTGAAAAAGCCGAATGCGCCGCTGGTACCGTCGGCCGAAAAAGAGTTGTCGATATCGCTGTAGAACGTCCAGGCGGTCATTGTCGCCCAGTCCATGTCGTAGTCGACCTTCACCGACAGCGACTTGGACTCCTGGTCGTTCTGCGGATCGATGTTGTTCTGGAATTCGAAGTCGTGGTCATTGACGTCCTCGAACCACTTTTCGCCGCCGGGCAAACCGATGCCGGCAAAGCCCGGCAACGCAAAAGCGGCGTTGAACGAGATCGCCGACGCATCGACCTCACCGTAAGACGCCTTGACGTCGACACTGAGCTCGTCGGTCGGATCCCACACGAAACGGCCGTTGACCGCCCAGTCTTCAAAATCATCGACCGAATCGTCGCCGGTGAAACTGTTGCTGTAATAGCCGTCGCTTTCGCGCCAGACGCCATCGACCGACCAGCCGGCGGTGTTGCCGAGCGGCCCCGCCAGGTAGGCATTGCCGTAGTAGGTGGAGTCCTCGGCTACCGAGCCCTTGAGACGGGCCTCAAACTCGTCACCGGGCTTCTCGGTGGTAACGATAATCGCGCCGGCCGCGGCATTGCGTCCGTACAACGCCGACTGCGGCCCTTTCAGGATTTCGATCTGCTGCAGGTTTGTATATTCGCGATTAAAAGCCGCGGTGTTGGTCTGCAGAATACCGTCCACGATAAACGCAAAACTGTTCTCCGCATCGCGGGCGCCATTGATGCCCCGGATATTGACCTGGGTATCGCCGACCTCGGCTGCGTTGACCATGCTCACACCGGGCGTCAGCTTGACGAAATCGGCCGCCCGCTCGACTCCGGCACGTTCGAGATCCCGCGCTGTGAGTACCGTGATACTTGCCGGCACGTCCTGCAACGCTTCCTCGCGCTGGCGCGCCGTGACGACGATTTCTTCGACCGCGCCCTGGGCAAATACCATGCCCGGCGCTCCCGAGGTCGCGGCGATTGCGGCGGCAATTGCCAGCGTCAGCGGTTTGTTTCGGCTTTGATTCACGCGTTCTCCCCCTCGATGGTTTCCAGATTGGTCACGGGCCTGACGGCAGCCCCGAGTTCCCCGGACGATTTCGGCGCACCCGGGCTACGGGCGATTCACCGCTAATACAAAAACGCAACAATTTGACATATTTACAACAAATCGGCTCGATTGTATACAAAATCACCGCGATATTGCTCGGCAACCCCGGTTATCGACTTGAGCGGCTCTAAACTGTATTCAATTTGGATTTGTCGCGGCGGACACATCGGGTCCTGCCTGCCGCTCGAAAGCCGCGATTTCATCGTTTTTCGCAAGCAAAAACCCGAGCTGGTCGATGCCCTGCAGCAGGCAATAACGGGCAAACGGTTCGATGTGGAATGCCACTTCGCGATCACCCGGCAGCCTGACTACGCAAGCCTCGAGGTCGATATCGATTTCGGCCCCGGGGTTGTCCAGCAGCCAGCGATGAGCCGGCTCGTCCACGACGACCGGGAGCAAACCGTTTTTCAGTGAATTGGCAGTGAAAATGTCTGCGATACCGGTGCTGATGACGGCGCGAAAACCGTAATCCAGCAAAGCCCACGGGGCGTGCTCGCGCGAGCTGCCACAACCAAAATTGTGGCCCCCGACCAGGATCCGATGATCACCGGGATCGAGCTGATTTAGCACATGCGCGGTCGGCGTGCCGTCCGCGTCGTAACGCCAGTCCTCGAATGCATGTCTGCCGAGACCGGCGCGCGCTGTCGTCGTCAGGAACCGGGCCGGAATGATCTGGTCGGTATCGATGTCGGTTGCCGGCAAAACCAGTGTCCGCGAGTGAATTCGTGTAATCGGATCCATACCGCCTCCCTAAACCATCAGTTCGCGCGGATCCGTGACCCGCCCGGTCACGGCGGCTGCCGCCGCAGTGGCCGGACCAGCCAGCAGGGTGCGGGCGCCCGCGCCCTGGCGGCCCTCGAAGTTCCGATTACTGGTGCTGACCGAGTATTTTCCGGAACCGACCGAGTCGCCATTCATCGCGATACACATCGAACAACCCGATTCACGCCACTCGCCGCCGGCCGCGCGCACGACCGCGTCGATACCCTCGGCCTCGGCGGCGCGCTTTATTGCCTGCGAACCGGGCACGACCAACAGGCGCACGCCGGCGGCTACTTTGCGCTCGCGAAGAATTGCAGCGGCAGCGCGCAGGTCTTCGATGCGCGAATTCGTGCAACTGCCGATAAAGACAATGTCTATCGGACTGCCCGCAATGGCCGCGCCTGGCTCGAGCCCCATGTACTCGAGCGCCTTTTGCAGCGCCGGATCATCGCCGGTCGCGGGAATTCGTCCGTCCACCGGTATCACCATGCCGGGGTTGGTGCCGTACGTCACCATCGGCGCGAGCGCGCTTGCATCGAGCTCCACTTCCTTGTCGAATGCGGCGCCTTCATCGCTTGCCAGCTCACGCCACCGGGCAACCGCAGCCTCCCATTGCGCGCCACCCGGTACGCGCGGACGGCCGCGGAGATACTCGAAGGTGGTCTCGTCCGGCGCAATCATTCCGGCGCGGGCGCCCGCTTCGATCGACATGTTGCAAACGGTCATACGCTCCTCCATCGACAGCGCCCGGACGGCACTGCCGCGGTACTCGATGACGTGACCGCTGCCGCCGCCCACCCCGATCTTGCCGATCAGCGCGAGAACCAGGTCCTTGGCGCTGACGCCCGCCGGCAGGACGCCCCCGACATTTACCGCCATGCTGCGCGGCTTGCGCTGGAGCAAGCATTGCGTGGCCAGCACATGCCCGACCTCGGTGGTGCCAATGCCGAACGCAAGGGCACCAAATGCGCCATGGGTGCTGGTATGGCTGTCGCCGCACACAATCGTCTTGCCCGGCTGGGTCGCGCCCTGTTCCGGGCCCACCACGTGAACGATGCCGCGGTGCTCGCTGTCGAGCCCGAGGCACTCGATGCCGAAATCACGGCAGTTGCGTTCGAATTCGAGGATCTGGCGCGCCTGCGGCGTATCCGCCGTTGCGATTCCGCGCAGACCCGCCGTGGTCGTTGGCGACGAATGATCGACCGTCCCCAGAGTCAGGTCGGGGCGGCGCACGCCAAGACCCCGGTCACGCAATACCGAGAAAGCCTGCGGAGTCGTGACCTCGTGAGTAAGGTGCAGGTCGATATACAGCACCGCCGGCGTATCGGCGGTCTCCGGGCTGACAATATGCCGCGCCCAGATCTTGTCGAACATTGATTTAGCCTGGTTAACCATCGGCTCCTGCTCAATTAGGTTTGCCTGCGAGGCTGCCGGCCCTGGACCCGGCGGCCATCCTCCAGCGCGCGAAGATAGTCCACTACCTCCGCAAGCGCCACGACGTCCGCGTACTTGGCGCCGAGATCGAACAGATTTGCCTCGTGCGGACGCACGTCGCGATCACCGACCGCCTCACGCACTACAACCGGCACAAACCCGTGCTGCATCGCGTCCAGCGCTGTAGCGCGCACGCAGCCGC
Organism: Chromatiales bacterium; assembly: GCA_002868855.1. Taxonomy (GTDB): domain Bacteria; phylum Pseudomonadota; class Gammaproteobacteria; order Steroidobacterales; family BM003; genus BM003. Next base: position 5,267 of record PKUM01000123.1, read on the forward strand.
TGGTAGTCACACCAGCGACCAGGACCGTATCGACCCGCAACGAGGTCAGCGATGACGCGAGCGACGTGCCAAAGAACGCGCTCGGATACTGCTTTGTGATCACGGCTTCTGTCGCGGCAGGGGTCAGCCCTTCGGCAAATTCGCCGAGCGGAGAATCGCCCTCGAACACTTTGAGCGCCTCTACTTTGCGCACGAAAACACCGCCATCACGCAGTCCGGGCGTGTAGCGGACATTGGTGTGGAAAACCGGAATCGCCGCGGCGCGCGCGGCCACAAGCAACTCCCTGGCGCACAGCAGCGTGTCCTCGACGCCGGCATAAAGCGGCGAGCCGGGCTCGAGGTAGGCCCGGACGAAGTCGACGACGACCAGTGCCGGACGCCGGCCGAAACCCAGTCGGCGGCCAAACCCGGCGGAATCGTAGTCCTTGTCGAGATCCTCTGCCATTGCGGTACCGTCAGATCACGCCCGTATCGCGTAATTGTTCGATTGCCGCGCCGTCGATGCCGAGCAGATCGCCGAGAACCGCCGCGGTGTGCTCGCCGAGCTCGGGCGCCGGCGAATGAACGGCGCCCGGCGTCAGCGAAAGCTTCGGCGCGACATTCTGCATCCGCAGCTTGCCAAATCCCGGATGCAGCGCCTCGATGATTGCGTTGCGCGCCTTGAAATGAGGATCTTCGAGCATGTCGGGGGCACGATAAATCTTGCCGGCTGGGACACCGTGCTCAGCCATCAGTTGCAGCACGCGATCGGCTTCGAGCGTACCCGTCCAGGCCGCGACCAGAGCGTCGAGCTCGGCCTGGTTCGCTCCCCGCGACGAGTGACTGGAATAGCGATCGTCTTCGGCAAGTTGCGAGTCGCCCATCGCCTCGGCCAGGCGCCGGAACACCGTGTCCTGGTTGGCCGCAATCAGGACCATCTGCCCATCCGCCGTCGGATAGACATTCGAGGGAGCCACGTTCGGCAGGATCGCGCCAGTACGTTCGCGAACGTAACCGGCCTGGTCATACTCGGTAATCAGCGACTCCATCATATTCAGGACTGCCTCGTAGATCGCCGAATCGACGACCTGACCCTCGCCGGTGCGCTCCCGATGATGCAATGCCGACAACGCGCCAACGCAGGCAAATGTCGCCGCCAGCGAATCGCCGATGCTGATACCGACCCGGGACGGCGGAGTCGACGGATCACCGCAAACATAACGCAGTCCGCCCATCGCCTCGCCGACCGCGCCGAAGCCGGCCTGCCGGGAATAGGGGCCGGTCTGGCCGAACCCGGACACGCGGATCATGATGATGCGCGGATTGACCGCTTTCAGCTCTTCGAAACCGAGGCCCCACTTCTCCATCGTCCCCGGGCGGAAATTCTCGAGCACGAAATCGGCCTCGCGCACCAGGTCGCGTACCAGCTGCTGACCCTCTTCGACCCGCAGATTGATCGTTACGGATTTCTTGTTGCGGGCAATCACAGGCCACCACAACGACTTGCCGTGGGCCTTCTCGCGGCCCCATTGCCGCATCGGATCACCGCCACCCGGCGGCTCGATTTTGATGACCTCGGCGCCGAAATCGCCAAGCAACTGACCACAAAACGGTCCCGCCAGTAGCGATCCCATTTCAATGACGCGCAAATCCGACAAGGGTCCGGATGTAACCGCCTCGGCTGTCATGATTGATCCTTTGGCGTATTCAGGTAAGGCCGCGGCGACGCGACGTGGCTGGACTAAACGATCTACAGTCGCCGAATGTATACAATTCCGGATGGCATGGGGTCAAGTAATAAAGAAATCCGTTGCAGCTGCGGCGCTCTTGTATACAATTAGCGATCTTCTGGGAGGTGCGTAATGTCCGACGCGGTACCCGCTTCGGTTGAAATCGTCGACGTCGGTCCGCGTGACGGGCTGCAGATGGAGCCTGAGGTTCTCGCCACGGCGACCAAGATCGAATTCGTTACCCGGCTTGTCGACGCCGGCATCCGCAGGCTCGAGGTAGCGAGTTTCGTCAACCCCAAACGGGTGCCGCAAATGGCGGATGCAGAGGCCGTCGTCGCGGGCCTGCCGCGGCGCGATGACGTCACCTATATCGGCCTGATCCTGAACCAGCGTGGATTCGAGCGCGCGCTTGCGTGCGGCATCGACGAAGTGGGCTTTGTCGTCGTCGCGAGCGACACCTTCAACCGCCGCAACCAGGGCGTAAGCACGGACGATTCGATCGCAGCATGGCACGCGATCGCCGCCGCTGCCCGCGCGGCCGGAGTTCGCGCCAACGTCACGATCTCCACCGCTTTCGGCTGCCCGTTCGAGGGAGAAATCGCAGAGGACCAGGTCGTGCGGATCGCTACGGAGCTGGCGCAGTCCGACCCGGTTGAAATCGCCATCGCCGACACGGTCGGCGTCGGGGTTCCGGCCCAGGTCAGTTCCATGATCGAACGCCTGCGCGGGACGCTGCCGGATATGCCGTTGCGCTGCCATTTTCACAACACCCGCAATACCGGTATTGCCAATGCCCATGCGGCGTTGCTCGCGGGCGCCAGCACACTCGACGCAAGCACCGGCGGCATCGGCGGCTGTCCGTTTGCCCCGGCTGCGACCGGCAACATTCCGACCGAAGACCTGCTCTACATGCTCGACCGTTCGCGGGTCGAAACGGGGGTAAGCCTGCAGGGCATTATCGACACCGGGGCCTGGCTGCAGGACCAGCTCGGCCGGCCGGTACCGAGCATGCTGACCAAAGCAGGGCCGTTTCCACCGATCGGGGACGCCGCCTGACGGCGTGAGCACAACAGCACATTGCACAACAAGAGCGAATATCCGGACCGATTCCCGTTAAAAAAGGTAGACACATGAGTTTCAGATTAGGCGTCGACGTCGGCGGTACCTTTACCGACCTGTTGCTGGTCAACGAGGCTACGGGTGAGTTTCACACCGCGAAAGTCCCGAGTACACCGAATGATTCGTCGATTGGCGTCCTCAATGGCATCGAGCGGGTTACCGCAAGCGCCGGCATCGAAGCCGCGGCGATAACCCATGTCATGCACGGCACCACGGTCGCAACCAACACGGTTCTGACCGGCAGCGGTGCGCGGGTCGGGCTCGTCACGACCCGCGGTTACCGCCAGGTCCTGCAGATCGCGCGCTCGTTCGTTCCTGGCGGCCTTGGCGGCTGGGTCATCTACAACAAGAGTCTGCCGCTCGCGCCGCTGGAGCTGACCATCGAGGCCAATGAGCGCATCAGCGCCGCGGGCGAAGTGATCGAGGCGCTGGACGAGGCTGCACTGCGTACGTCGTTACAACAGTTGGCCGGCAAGCACATCGAGGCGTTGACGGTATCGCTGACCAACGCCTATGCGAATGGCGCGCACGAGAGCGAGGTCCGCCGGATCGCCCACGAAGTGATGCCCGGAATCCCGGTATCGATTTCATCCGAGGTCGTGCCCGAGATGCAGGAATACGAGCGGACGATTACTACCGTTGCCAACTCCTACGTCAGGCCCAAGGTCGAGACCTACATCGACAACCTCAAGAATGAGCTCCGAGCGCGGATGAAAGACGTGCAATTGCACATTCTGCGCTCGGACGGCGGACTGGCATCCGCGGCAGCGGCCGAACAGTACCCGGTCAACCTGCTGATGAGCGGCCCGGCCGGCGGCGTCTCGGGCGCCATCTGGATTGCCCGCCAGGCCGGCTTCCCGGACCTGCTGACCCTGGATATGGGCGGGACATCCACCGATGTCGCGCTGGTGCAAAACGGCGAGGCGCAACTACGCCGCGAAACCACAGTGGGCGACGTGACCGTGCGCGCGTCTTCGGTGGATATCCGCACGGTCGGCGCCGGTGGCGGCTCCATTGCCCATGTGCCGGAACTGACCCGGGCGTTGCGGGTCGGTCCGCAAAGCGCCGGCGCCGACCCGGGACCCGCTGCCTATGGCAAAGGCGGCACCGAGCCCACCGTAACCGATGCCAATGTCGTTCTCGGATTTCTCCCGTCGAGCGCAAAACTCGGTGGCGACATGACCCTGGACGGCGACCAGGCGGCGGCCGCGGTGCAAACCGTCGCCGACGCACTGGACCTGCCGCTCAAGCGGGCCGCATCAGGAATCGTCGATATCGTTAACGAGAACATGTTCGGTGCGCTGCGGCTGGTTTCCGTGGAACAGGGCTACGATCCGCGTGACTTCGCCCTGATCGCGTTCGGCGGCGCCGGCCCGTTGCACGCGAACGCGCTTGGCAAACTGATGGGATCCTGGCCGGTCATCATCCCGCCCGGGCCCGGCGTGCTGTGCGCGTATGGTGACGCCACCACCCGGATCCGCGATGAAGCTTCCCGCACCTTCATCCGCCGCTTCCCCGACACCAGCAACGATGAGGTTCGCGGCATCCTGCGTGAACTCGCCGCCAGCGCCGCCAGCGCACTCGACGAGGAGGACATTCCGCGCGAGCAACAGAGCGTGCACTACCAGGTAGACATCCGCTACCACGGCCAGGGACTGCTGCTGACGATAGACATCAGTGCGGACGAGCTGGAAAACAAGGGCCTCGATGCGATCGGCGAGCAGTTCGACCGGATGCACGAGCAGCTCTTCACATTCGCCTTGTCGGCCGACAAAGAGCTGGTCAATCTTCGTGCCGTGGTCCAGGGCGAGGCCACTCGCGTCCGGGCACCGACGCTCGAACGCGGCGGCCCGGATCCGGCAGCGGCGGCGATCGGCAGGCAGGAGATGTTCGTCGCCGACAGCGATCGGCAGGCGACCATCTACGATCGCGCAAAACTGCAGTCGGGAAATGTGATTGACGGACCGGCGATCGTCACCGAAATGGACTCGACCTCGGTGATCCTGCCGGGACATGCCGGCAGCGTCGACGATTTCGGCAACATTCTGATCAGACCGACCGAGTAAGGGAGCGAAAACATGCCCGCGAAGATCATTCAAACCAACCCGCGTCCGTTCAACCGCGTCGATCTGGATCCGATCACTCTCGATATCATCGAAAACGCACTGCGTAACGCACGCTACGAAATGGATGCCGTGCTTTTCCGCACGGCGATGTCACCCGGCATTCGCGAACAACACGACGAATTCCCGATGATCGCCAACCTCGACGGAAAAATGGTCGTGGGTCAGTTCGGGTCTTTTATCTGGGGCTTCCAGCAGGGATTCGACGGGACCATTGAGGAAGGCGACGTATTCCTGACCAACGATCCCTACGCCTGCAACGGTGCGGTCAGCCACATCAATGACTGGTTGATCCTGATGCCGATCTACAAGGATGGACGCCTGATCTCCTGGGCCGCGATGTTCGGCCACATGACCGACGTCGGCGGCAAGGTTCCCGGCAGCCTGCCTACCGACGCCACCCAGATTTTCGAGGAAGGCATCCGTGTGCCGCCGACCAAAATTTACCGGAAAGGCGAATTGCAGGAAGAGATTCTCGAGCTGATCCTGCACAACTGCCGCCTGCCGCACTGGAATCGCAGCGACTTCAACGCGATCATCGCCGCCTGCCGGACGGCGGCCAAACGCTGCATCGAACTGGCCGAGCGATTCGGCGACGACGTGCTGTACTCGGCGATGGACGAGCTGCTGGAGCGCAACAAACGCGCCATGGGGCAGTTGATTCTCAATACCGTGCCGGAGAAGAAACAATACTTCGAGGATTTCATCTGCGACGACGGCATGGGCATGGGCCCGTACAAGATCGCCTGCAGCATGTGGCGCGAAGGCGAAAAGGTGATTTTCGACTTCGCGGGAACGGATCCGCAATCCATCGGATCGGTAAACTTCTTCCTCAACGAGGAAATGTTCAAAATGTTCGCCGGGGTCTACATGATCATGGTGTTCGACCCGCAGATCCTGTTCAACGACGGCTTCTACGACCTGATGGAAGTCAGGATTCCCGAAGGCACTCTGTTGAAACCGCGGTTTCCGGCGGCATTGTCCTGCCGCACCCATGCGCTGGGGCGGATCTTCGACGTGCTCGGCGGGCTGCTCGGTCAGGGCAACCCGGACTTTCTCACTGCCGCGGGATTCTCGGACAGCCCACACTTCATGTACTCGGGCTACGACAAGAACGGCGAGTGGTACCAGCTTTACCAGATTGGTTTCGGCGGCATTCCGGGCAAGCCATCCGGGGACGGGCCGGACGGACACTCGTTGTGGCCGAGCTTCACCAACGTGCCGAACGAGTTTCTCGAAAGCTACTTTCCGCTGCGGATAGACATCTACGAGACGATCCCGGATAGCGGCGGCGCAGGGCTGCATCGCGGCGGGAATGCGCTGCGCGTCGGCTACCGTTTTCTCGAACCCGGCACCATCTCCATCCATGATGATCGCTGGCTGACCTACCCCTGGGGGGTCAACGGCGGATCGCCGGGCGCGCGCAGCCGCAAACTGCTGATGCGGGCCGACGGCAGCGAAGAAATCCTTAGCTCCAAATGCGACAACGTCGCGGTCGCGGCCGGCGACCTGCTCTATTTCGACACCTGGGGCGGTGGCGGCTGGGGCGATCCGTTGCAACGCCCGGCCGAACAGGTGCTGTTCGACGTCAATGCGGGCCTGGTCACGGCCGAGGGCGCCCGACGCTACGGCGTCGTCGTGATCGAGGCCAACGGCAACGCCACGCTCGATGCGACGGCAACGGAGGCGTTGCGCGAAGAGCTGGCGCAGCAGCGCAGCGAATGCCTGCTGTTCGATTTCGGCGGCAGTATCGACGAGCTGAAACAGCGCTGTGCCGCGGAAACCGGGCTGACCGCACCGACCGCCCCGGTGTTTCAGAAATGGGCAACGATTGCACAAACCGAGGCCAAGTAGCCTTGCTTCGCGCCCGCTTCAGCATCGCCGGACCGCCGCACCTGCGAATACCTTCGCGTGGATGCCGATGAAAGCGGCGGAGAAAGCCTACGCTGCCGCGCGCGGCGGCATCATTGAAGGACGCTATCCACCGGGGTCGCGTATCACCGAGCAGGAAATCGCCGCAACCGCCGGTGTCAGCCGAACTCCCGTCCGCGAAGCACTACAGCGTCTCCAGGCCGAGGGGCTGGTCCGCTTCGCTCCCCATCAGGGCGCGTTTGTCACCGATTGGAGTCACGCTGACGCCGAGGATATTTTCGAACTGCGCGCGATGCTGGAGGCGTTCGCGGCCGAGCGCGCGGCAGCTAACGCGAACGACGAACAACTGCAGCAGCTACGCGAACTTGCCGAACGGCAGTACGCGGAGGCCCAGACCCGGAGCCCGGGTTTCCTGGAGCGAATCGCCGATCTCAACAGCCGGTTTCACCAGCTGCTGCAGGATGCGGC
>PKUM01000268.1 GCA_002868855.1 Chromatiales bacterium
AATCGGACAACCCGGAAATTGCGCCCGACACCTATTCGGCGCGCGCGACCTACCGCGGCTTTTTCGAGATGTTCGACCTCGAGTTCGTATATGGCGGGAGCTGGGACGCGGCCGCCGACGAGAATGGCGAGTTGGTCGTTGTTATCAACCGGGCGCTCAACGAGGATCTGTTCGACGGCGAAAATTCGGTCGGAAAGGACCTCAAGTTGTCGGGCACCGTGTTCCGGGTTGCCGGGGTCGTCGAAAACTGGAACCCGATTCCGCGCTTCTACGACCTCAACGGCAAATTCCGCGACTCGGCGCCGCTGGTCGTGCCGTTTCGCACCGCGGTCAATCTCGAATCGGATATCAACGGTTCGGTATCCTGCTGGAAGCCCGAGGACATCAATTCCTTCGCTGATTTTCTCAATTCGGAATGCGTCTGGATCAAGTTCTGGGCCCAGTTGGACAGCCCGGAGCAACTTGCGGCGTATGCGGATTTTCTCGACGGATATGCGCAGGAGCAGAAGGTACTGGGTCGTTTCGAGCGACCGATCGACAATCGTCTGATCGATGTCATGGACTGGTTGGAATTCCGCAAGGTGGTCAGTGAGGACAACGTCGTACTGGTAGGTTTGTCCTTCCTGTTCCTGCTGGTCTGTTTGCTCAACACTGTCGGCCTGCTGCTCGCCAAGTTTATCGGTGGCGCATCGCTCGCCGGTATCCGCAGGGCTCTTGGCGCGAGCCGCGGCGCATTGTTCAAACAGCACCTGGTCGAGGTGAGTGTCATTGGATTATCCGGTGGCCTGCTCGGGCTGGTGCTCGCAGCGCTGGGTTTGAAGGCGGTCCGCGGCTGGTTCGAGGACTTCGAGAAAATTACCCAGCTCGACTGGACGATGGTCGCCATTGCGCTCGGCCTGTCGCTCGCGGCGAGCCTGGCGGCAGGGCTTTACCCGACCTGGCGAGTTTGCCGGATCGCCCCGGCCCGCTACCTGAAAACGCAATAGGGGACGCGATCATGGAATTGAGACCGATACTGTCTGCGATGCTGCGTAACCGTACCGGCGCCGTGCTGGTCGCGCTGCAGGTTGCGATTACGATGGCGGTGCTCGTGAACGCTGCGTTTATCATCAACGACCGGATGAAGTTGCTGGCGCAGCCGGCCGGGGTCGATGTTGACCGGATAATCACTATCCTGATCTACGCCTTCGATCCGAACTACGACTGGGACGGTGAGCGGCGGCAGGATCTGGACGCGCTGAGAAGTCTTCCGGGGGTCGAGGCCGCGACGACGATGAATTCGCTGCCGTTGTCGGACAGCGGCTGGTCTTCAGGCTGGCTGACGGAAGAAGGCAACGTTGATTCGGACGTCTCGTCGGGCATGTACATGGTTGACGAGTTCGGCCTCGAGACGCTCGGCATGGAACTGCTCGAAGGGCGCTGGTTTCGCGCGGACGAAGTCAAGATCATCGATTTCACATCGGGGGACGATTTTGTCGACAGCGTGATCGTGACCGAGACGCTGGCGAAGAAAATGTTTCCCGGCGAGAGCGCCGTGGGCAAGCCGCTATTCCTGGAAACCGGTGATTCGGTAACCATCGTCGGCGTGACCAGCGATGTCGCGTGCCCGTGGCCCAAGTTCGCCGAGGACGAGGTCGGGGGGTTGTACAACACCACCTTTCTGCCGGGGCGCGGGTCGCCGCCCGTGGCGCGCTATGTGGTGCGCGCCGGGGCCGATGAGGCCGCCACTCTGGCGCCGGCGATAGAGAAGGCCCTGACCGACCGCGGTAGCGGACGGGTCGTGATGAATCTCAAGTTGCACAGAGAAATTGTCGATGAGACCTACGGCGGCGACATCGCGATGATTCGGATGCTGGTTACGGTAATCGTGTTGCTGTTGGCGGTGACCAGTCTCGGGGTTGTCGGACTCGCCAGTTTCAACGTCCGTAGCCGGACCAAGCAAATCGGCACAAGGCGTGCGGTCGGTGCGCGCAGCCGCGACATATTGCGGTATTTCCTGCTCGAGAATGCGGTGATGACCGGGATCGGTGTGGCATTGGGGACGGTGCTTACGTTCGCGCTCAATCTGTGGCTGGTGGAGAACTACGATCTGGCGCGGCTCGATCCAACCTGGGTGCCGCTCGGAATCCTCGGGCTGTTGTTGCTGGGACAGATAGCGACGCTGGCGCCGGCGCGGCGCGCCAGCCTGATTCCGCCGGCCGTTGCGACCCGTACGATCTGAACCGTGCCACGGCGGCATGTAAACTAGCGGCGGGCGTGCCGCCCGTGGCCTGGTCAATGTATGCAAACCATTCTCGTCATCGATGACAATGCCGGCGTCTGCCAGGCGCTCGAAGTGCTGTTCTCGCTGTACGATCTGCGCACGCTGACGGCCAACTCGCCGGAGCAGGGGCTGGCGTTACTGCGGGAAGAGCCGGTAGACCTGGTCATCCAGGACATGAACTTCTCCGCCGACACGACTTCCGGCGCGGAGGGCAAGGCGCTGTTCGAGGCAATCCGGAGCCACGATCCGGACCTGCCGGTTATCCTGTTTACCGCGTGGACCGACCTGGAATCGGCAGTGGAGCTGGTAAAGGCAGGTGCCGCGGATTACCTCGCCAAACCGTGGGAAGACGACAAGCTTGTAGCCACGGCGCGAAATCTGCTCGAATTGCGTGCCGTCAGCCGGGTGCAACAACGGCTGGTCAGTGAGCGCCGGCGGCGCCGGGAGGCGCTCGCGGCGGAATACGAATTGTGCGGCACCGTTTACGAAAGCGAGGCGATGCACGACGTGCTGCTGATGGCGACCCGGGTCGCCGGCAGCGACGTACCGGTGTTGATTACCGGACCGAACGGCTCCGGGAAGGAGAAGGTCGCGCAGGTCCTGCAGGCCAATTCGAGACGAGCGGATGAGCCGTTTTTGGCAGTGAACATGGGGGCGTTGCCGGGCGATCTCATGGAGAGCGAGCTGTTCGGCGCCGAGGCTGGCGCGTTCACCGGCGCGTCGAAGACTCGCGCCGGACGCTTCGAGGCGGCCGATGGCGGGACGTTGTTTCTGGATGAAATTGGCAACCTGTCATTGCCGGGGCAGGCGAAACTTTTGCGTGTGCTCCAGACTGGCGAATTCGAGCGGCTTGGCAGCAGCGTGACCCGGACGGCATCGGTGCGGGTGCTCAGTGCGACCAACATGGATCTGAAAGCAGCGATTGCGGACGGGTTGTTTCGCGAAGACCTTTTCTACCGGCTCAACGTGATCGAGCTGCGTATACCCGGGTTGGCACAACGACGCGACGATATTCTGCCGCTGGCACGATTTTTCCTTGGCGGTGAGTATGAAATCGCGGCGGAAACGGAGCGCCTGATGCTGCGCTATCCATGGCCTGGAAATGTACGCGAGCTGCGCAATGCGATGGAGCGGGCCAGGGTTCTGGCGGCGGATCGACGAGTTGTGCCGGCGTTGCTTGGGCTTGAGGACGTAGCGCCGGAAACAGCGTCTCCGGAGGCAACGGGTTCTGCAGATACGATAGACCGCCGCCAGCTTGAGGATGCGCTCGCACGGCACGCTGGCATCGTGGCGCGCGCGGCGCGCGATCTTGGTTTGAGTCGGCAGGCGTTCTATCGCCGCATGGACAAACACGGCATCCCGCGGGACTGACCGGAGTGGGTAAAAGGGGTCTGCGTTTTTCGCTGGAGGGCAAACTCGCGCTGGCTTTTGCGGCGGCGTTGCTAGCTGGCCTGATCACGATGGCAATAGCGGTGGAGTGGCTGGGTTCGTCGTGGCTTGCGTTGCTGGTTGCCGCGCCGCTGGCGACGACAATTGGCCTGTACCTGCTGCACCTGTTCGTGGTGCCGTTCAATCGGGTTGTGCAGGCACTCGTGGATGGTGTGTCCGGGTTAAGCGACGGTGATTTCAGTCTCAGTATCGCGGAAACCAGAAACGACGAACTCGGCCGGCTGGTGGGTGCTTACAACGAAGTCGGGGACGTGCTGCGCGCTGAGCGCCAGAGTCTCTATCAGCGTGAGCTGATGCTCGATACGGTGATCCAGACCAGCCCGCTCGCGCTGGTGCTGACGGGGCCGAGCGATGCCGTGGTCTACAGCAACAACGCGGCGCGGCAGTTATTGCTGGCCGGGCGCAAACTCGAAGGTCACCGCTTTTTGCGGCTGTTGGAAGACATGCCGGCGCCGTTCAAAAGTGCAGTCGAAGCTCCCGGCGACGGGCTCTTTACGGTCGATGGTCTGCAGGAGCCCGAGACTTTTCACCTCGCGCGAAAACGCTTCGTTTTGAACGGACAGCCGCACCGGCTTTTCCTGTTCAAGCAGCTCACCCGGGAACTCGGCCGGGCCGAGGTCGAGACCTGGAAGAAAGTCATTCGCGTGATCGGGCACGAGCTGAACAACTCGCTGGCTCCGATTTCCTCGCTGGCGCACTCCGGCCGCCAGCTGGCGCAACGCGAACAATCGGACAAGCTGGCCGAGTTGTTTGCAACGGTTGAAGAGCGAAGCCGTCACCTGAAATTGTTTATCGACGGTTATGCGCGGTTCGCCAAGTTGCCGAAGCCGAGACCGGCCGAGGTGGAGTGGGAGTCGTTTGTCGCCGATATCGGCAATCTTGTGGCGTTCAGGCTGGACGGCGAGCTGCCGCATAGCGCCGGCTGGTTCGATCCGGCGCAGGTCCAGCAGGTCCTGATCAATCTGTTGAAAAACGCGCACGAGTCGGGATCGGAGCCGGGTGAGGTTGCGCTCGATATTGCAGAGTCCGGCGGAGGTTTTTCCGTTGCCGTTCTGGATCGGGGCCAGGGCATGTCGGAGTCGGTGCTGGACAATGCGTTGCTGCCTTTCTACTCGACAAAACGTTCCGGCAGCGGACTCGGCCTGCCATTGTGCCGCGAGGTGGTCGAGGCGCACGGTGGCCGGCTGCGGCTGGTAAATCGCAAAGACGGCGGTCTCGCGGCGATGCTATGGTTGCCGGCGCGCCCCTGGGCGGCCTGAAGCAGCGACTAGGCCTGTTCGCGCGCCGTGCCAGACTGCCGTGGCTCGCGCTCGGGCGCGGAAAAAGCGAAAATAGCGGTTTGTCGATTCGACCATCGGGCAGGTTCAGGTCATGGCAACGCAAAAACCCTGTGTATTTATCCATACCAATCACAAGCAGTGGCTGGGTGCTTTGGTAAGTAAGTACTCTTTCGAAAGAAACTCGCAGCACGCCGCCGAATTCGACGTGCGGTTTATCCACACCAAGGACTATCCGTTCATGCATCGCCGCGAAGGCGAGCTTTATCTGCGCGATGGCGACAAACGGCGCTGGCTTAACGACGACCTGCAGTCATTTACGCCGCTGCGGTTTATGCCGCCGGAGTTGATGGGCTACCAGGGCCGCGCAGTTGTCGTCGATCCAGACGTGTTTGCGGTCGGCGACGTGTGGGAGTTGCTGAACCGGGACATGCAGGGCGCGGCCGTAATGTGCCGGCCGAAGTCTGGCTCGAAGGGCAAGCGCGGCTGTCTCGCCACCAGCGTGATGTTGCTGGACTGTGCCCGGCTGCGCCACTGGCAGGTGGAAAAACAATTTTCCGAGATGTTCGAGTTCACCCGCGATTACATGGACTGGGTCTGTCTGAAACTCGAGGAACGCGACACGATAGGTTTGTTTGAAACTCGCTGGAACGACTTCGACCATCTCGACGACGACACGCGTCTGTTGCACAACACGAAACGCAAGACCCAGCCATGGAAGACCGGTCTGCGCGTGGATTACAGGCCGGCCGACACGTTCCAGCTATTTCCGCCAAAACACTGGTTCCGGCGTGCGCGCCGCGCAATGTTCGGGGACTACGGATTTACCGGCAGATACAAGGCCCATCCGGATCCCAGGCAGGAACAGTTCTTTTTCGGCCTCGTCAGGGAATGCCTCGAGAAGGGGGTTGTCACCGAGGACATGTTGCGCGAGGAGATGAAAAACAACCACCTCCGCCATGACGCACTCGAGCTCGTGCGCCGGGTGCCCTCACTGGCAGCGTGAGAATGCGGTGGCGTGCCGGCTGTTCCGGTCCGCCACCCCTGATACCCTCAGGCCGTTGCCTGGTTCGCGTCCGGGTCGCTGTCGCTGCCGAGCTCAGGGACCACCAGCGGTTCGCTGGTGTAGTTGAAATGCGGTGACAGATGCTCGGCCATGTAGGCGTCGATCTGGCCGACTTCCTCGTCGGTGTAGTAATCCCGATAACCGCCGACTTTCGCGCGCCGGACCTTGAATGAGTCCGGGTTATTTTTGTCGCCGGGCTGCATGCGCCCGCCCGCGAGACGGAACACGCTTTTCTCTTCGAGTTTTTTCATGTTCTCGTAGCGCGCGTATTCAACTGCCTCGGCGACCTGCTCGTCGGTACCCGGTGTCCCGGTAAAGTCGACGACCTGTTTCAGCACGGCTTCCGGATTCGCCCGCATGTCCTCGTAACGAATGATCAGGATGTCACCGATATTGTCGACGTCGGCGTTCCAGCCATTGAAGTACTCGATGATGCGCGGCATGCCCTGGTGCGGATGCATCATGAAATCGAACATCGAGATGTCCGAGCCGTGTTCGGGGTAATCGTTCAGCGCTTTTTTGCGCGTGCGCATGCGGTATTTCCACTGGAAAAACTGCGACACCGCGACGTCACGCGGATCGCGCACCAGCAACACGATTTTCTTGTTGTAGAAGTCGCGTTTGTCGTCTTCGTGTCCGGTGTAGTCCTTCAGGTAGTTGCCGTGGGTAAAAAACACCTTCGGCGCTTGCGGGTTGGCGCGATGCATGTTGTCGAAGCCCACCAGCATGCCTTCCGGCAAACCGAACTTGATCTGGTAAAAACGCGATAACATGACCCTGAGCCAGGTGCGCCCGCTCTTGCCCCAGGACACCAGAACCCAGTCGGCATCGGCCATCTTGCGGGCCTCGACCCGGCCGCGCATCCAGCGTTCGATCTTGCGCCGCTTCTCGTAAGGCAGAAAGAACACCGCACTCAGTACGGCATGACGGGAAAGTTTCTTCCAGACAGTCTGAAACATGGCAATCCTGACCTCTGATTGGGTACCGGCAAATGCTGTCGCTGCGGGGGCGTTTCCTGATAAAGGGAGCCGGGTGCCCGATGGCCGCAGGCGGAATAACGAGGTATTATGACGCGTTAGCTCAATTCAGTAAATCCCGGACGAAAATATGAACAGCGCAAGCATTCCCGCTTCGACCCGGCAGCCCGACCTTCCGGAGAATCTGCTAAATATCGACAAGCTGGCGGCGGCCACGCTGCAGCGTGATCCTTACGATTATCTGGTCGTCCCCGGGTTCCTCGATCAGCAGGTTGTCGATGCCGTCAATGCCGATTATCCGTTGATCCCGAGCGCCGGTAACAAGGATTACGAAACCTATGAACGCGGGCCGGTTTTTGACGCGTTCATCGAGCAATTGACCAGCCGGGAAATGCGCGATGCGCTGGCGAGCAAGTTCGGCGTCGACCTCACGGGCAGCACGACCACTGTTACTGTCCGCACGTTTTCTGAATTGAGTGACGGTAACATCCATACCGATCACTGGAGCAAGGTCGTTACGGTCCTGGTCTATTTCAATGATGGATGGGAGGGCGACGGCGGCCAGCTGCGAATCCTGCGCTCGAAGGACGATATCGAAGACTATGCCGCGCAGATTCCGCCGATGTCGGGTTCGCTAATGGCGTTTCGCCGCTGCGATCATTCGTTCCATGGATACGTGCGTTACAAGGGACCGAGACGGATGGTGCAGATGAGCTGGAACCGGCCGTCGCGAATGGCAAACGTGTCGCAGAAAATCAGCCGCCTGGGAACGCGTTTAATGAAACTGGTGACACGCGGAAGCGGCCGCGTCTAGCGGGTTTCACGCCTGCATAATCTGGCGGATTCGCGCCACGACGCGTTCGACATCCTGTTCGTTAGTTGCGACCGGCGTTTTGAATTCGTCGCCGGCCCAGACCGCTTGCCCACCCGCAACGAGGAGGCGGTGGAATGCCTGGAAATTGCGGCTCTGGTGGGCGAGCCGCAGATGATAGAGCAGTCGTGCTATCGCCTGGCGCAACGCGCTCGCGCCCTCCGCGCGCGAAGCGAACAACCACGACAACGCGTTGCGCCTTGCCTGGTCCAGCGCGCCGACGAAACCGACCGGTAACGACAGGATTCCCACCGGACGGCCAAGCCCGATTCCTTCTACCATCATCGAGATGCTGTCACCGGTAACAATCAGCCCGTCGGCGAGGCCGAGGATGCCCTTGTAAGGATTGTCCTGCGCTTCGGCGTTCCAGCGGAACAGGCGCGCGGCCGCCGGCAGCGATTCCTGCAACGCGTCGGTGAACCACTCGGGTGTGCGCCGACTGGTCGTCAGGTATGGCGTTCCGCCCTGGCGCTCGGCGACGTTATGCGCCAGCGCCAGCACTTTGTCGAGTACGCTGCGATCGTAGATGTACGGGCGCGTCGGCCCGCCGATGAGAAACCCAATCAGCGGTCGCGGCAGATCTGCGAATGTGTTGCGCCATTGATCGAGTTCCTGCGGGTCCTGCTGGACTCGCATCAAGGGCAATGTCGTTTCGATGATATTTGGCAACGGCGGCAGCAGCGTCTCGGCGCTCGTGACTACCAGGTCGAAGCGGCCAATGCGGGTCGATGGCTTGGTCATCTGGACAATGCGTGCGCAGCCGCCGGACTGCTCCTGAATCCACAGCGCGACCGATGACGGGCGCCGGCCAACGGTAATTATCAGGTCCGGCCATGGTGGCTCCAGCGGATCGGACTTCGCCAGGTCAAGATGGTCCAGAGACGGCCGCACCCGTGGCTTGCCGTAAACCCACTCCGGTTTCATCTGCACGAAGCGGGTCTCGTAGGGCCATGGCAGCTGCGCGGCAACTGCCTCGACCTGGCCGTTGTCGCCGCGCTTGTCGCCGAGTACGAGCCAGGTTCGTGGTGGGGCCGAATTCATGACATGCCGCAATCGCTATGCGCCTGCGCCGGGCGTCTAGCTGCCGGTCGCTGCTTCGGCGCGGGGCGAGATCGGCGTATACCCGAACACCGGCGAGAGATTGTCATTGACCAGCGTTTCCAGTTCCTCCACCTGTTGCGGCGAAAAGTAGTCGCGATAGCCGACGACCTTGGCGCGGCGAACCTTGAAGCTCTCCGGGTCTTTCGGGTTGCGCAGCGTCATCCCGCCCTGACTGAAAAAGCCTTCCGCTTCGAGTTTGCGCAGATTATCGAACGAGCCCCATTCCACGGCTGCCGCGATTTCCTCGTCGCTAAAGCTTTCGCCCATTAACTCGAGTATGCGCGCCAGCGTATTGGCCGTGTCATGGCGGAGGTCCTCATAGCGCACGATCGCAGCTCTTGGCAGCGCCTCGATGTCGCGTGCCCAGCCATTGAGATAGTCAATGAGAAACGGCAGGCCAATCTCGCTGTGACGCACAAACTCCCACATCTCGACGCTGTGGCGATCGATGGGATTGTCCAGGTTGTGGTTGATCAGTTCCTGCTTGCGGGCGGACTGGCGCTTGGTGAACTGCATGTACCAGGACACGGCAATATCCAGTGGATTGCGCGCGAGCAGCATCACCGGCTTGTGCTTCAATGGATTGTCCGGTGCATCCGCCGCGAGCGCCTTGCCGACCGCGGACTCGTAGCTGTAGCAACCATTGGTCGCCGCCATTCGCGGGATTTCCGGATGCCGTCGCGAGTACTCGTCGGATTTGTTCATCAGTTTTTCAGGGAGCCCGTAACGCACCTGGTAGAGCCGTGACAACATCGCTTTCAGCCAGGTGTTGCCGCTCTTCGGGTGGCCGATGATCAGCAAATCCGCGCGTTCGGCTATGCCCAGTTCGAGCTTCGCAAGCAACGGTTCACGCGCTGCAATGCGCAGCGATTTGGGTAGCGCCCCGGTGGCGCCGATGACCAGCACCTTTTTGATGGCGTCACTTAGGACAGGCATGCCTTGATCTCCTTTGGGGCGGGCTCAGGCGGCACGATTGCCGGAGCCGCCGCTCTTGGTATGTGGATTGGTGGCGCCGATGGACTTGATATCTTCCGCATTGCTGACCAGTTTTGGCCAACGCCGGTTTCCGCAGTACCACTGCCCGGGATTTTCGCGAATCCAGGATTCGAAATGACGATTGACCTTGGCCATCATCTGGCGGGCCTTTTCCGCATTATTGGCGTGCGGGTCATCGGGTTCTACCGGGTCGAATATAGTGACCCGAAATCGCGAGCCATCGATTCTTTGCACCTGAACCGGCACGAGTTCGCAGTCGAACCGCAATGCCAGCCGGGCCGGCACCAGCGTGGTCATTTTGTCGCGGCCAAACAGCGGCAGCGGCTCCCCGGTTTCCACTTTCTGATCGACAATCAGGCCGATCGAACGGCCGGCGCTCAATTCGGCGATCAGCGGCCGCACACTCTCCGACGCGGGCACCAGCCGGCAGCCTAGCGCGCGGCGGCAGCGGTGCAGCAGCGCATCGAGCCCGGGGTTTTGCAGTGGCGTGAATATCGCGGTAACCGGGTGATTCTGGTCCACGATCGCTCGTGCCGGCAATTCCCAGTTTGCCATGTGAGCGCCGACAAAAACGGCGGGTCGCTCCGGATCCGAAAAAGCACGAATCTTCTCCGATACCACCGTTTCGATACCGGCGCCGCGTTTGCCATGGGCGATGTCATCCAGATGGGCGTATTCGGCCATGCTGGCACCGAAGTTGCGCCACGACTCGCGCACCAGGTTCTCGATTTGTTCAGGGCCATGGTCCGGAAACACGACCGCGAAATTACGCCTGAAATGATTGCTTTTGGGCAGGCGAGGGCCGACGAGACCGCAAAGTGCGGCACCGAAGCCAGCCGCGCTCGCCGGCTTCAGCAGCCGCAGAAAGGCGAACGTCAGGCGCAGAAAACCGGACTCGACCGCCCACAGCAGGCGGCGTAGCCACGGAATCCGTTTTGCCAGACGATCGGCGGAATGGCCAAAAAGTGAGCGCGCCAAAGCGTACCCCCGGTGACGGTTTTGCAGCCCCGTGCCGGCGCAATCGCCGGCAATTTCGTGGCGTCGGGTTTGCAGGAACGATGCAGACCCTCATCCGGCTGGCAATGCGCCGGACGGCGAGCGACAAACCCGCAATTTTCGCCTATCGGGGCAGGCAGAACAAGCAAAGTACCCGACGCAGGCGCCCCGCCTGTGCCGCGCTGGCGTTATTTTTTCAGCGGTTTCAGCGGCTTCTGTTCAAGCGCGGCAGCAGCGGCGGCGACAAACAATGCCTCGCTGATCCGAACCTTGTAGTTCGGATTTACGTACTGGAAGCGAATGACGCCGTCGCTGCCGATGATGAACAGAGCGGGGACCGGGAGCAGGCCGTGATCGCGCCCGGAGCTTGCGGCGAGGTCAATACCGATCTCCCGGTAGCGATTTAGCGTCGTCTCGTCAACCTCGAAGGCGACGCCGAACGCCTTTGCCGCTTCCATGTCGGAATCGGAAAGGAGGGTGTAGGCGGCGTCGATCTGGCTCAGGCTTTCAACGAGTTTCTCCGGTCGGTCGGGGCTGACAAAAACCAGCTCGTAACCCATTGCACGGACTGCGTCCTCGGCGTTACGCAGTTCCATGAAATGGGCGGCGCAGTAAGGGCACCAACCGCCACGGTAGAACACGATAATGGCCGGCGCGCTCATGTTTGACGGGTCCATCCGGTAGCGGCTGCCGTCGGCGGCGGCAAGATCGATCGCGGCCGCTGCCTGGCCGATCAAGAGCGGCCTGACCGCATCCGCGTTTGCGGCAACGCCGGTTTCGCCATCGCGCGTGCAGGCGGCAAGCAAGAGAAGTGTCGCGGCGGCGGAAAACGTTATCAGCGACCACGGCCGCGAATTGAAATTCATCGTTATCGGCTCGACAGATTCCGGGTAAATTTTCAGGCAAATTTTTCGGCGTCAACTACACTTTTAAGGCAATAACAATCAGCCTGGCCAGAATAATCAAACTGTGCGCCAAAACGCACACAATAAGCCTTCCGGCCGGTTTTGACATAATGCAAAAGGGAGATACGAGCATGCAAATGACTATCCCATTTTTACGTCCGCTTCTGGTTGCCGCGGCCGGTGCGTTGTTGATCGGCACGGCGGCTGCCGAGCCGGACATCGATCGCAGCCAACTCGACCTCGAACCATACCCGAACGGGCGGTTTACCGGTGTGACGGCCGACCCGACAGCCGCAATGGGTACAGCACCGTACGCGCCGCTGTTGCAGAAGACTTTCCTCGGCGTCAATTTCGACGACAACGCCGACGAGAACGACGGCTTCCGCTTTATCCCGCCCGATCCGATCGGCGCGGCGAGCCATAGTCGTGTGATCTCGGTCGTGAACACGATGATCGAGTCGCGCAACAAGGGCGGCGAGATGAAGTGGCGTTCGTCGCTCGCTGAGTTCTTCGCGCCGCTCGAGCCGAAGACGTTCACGTTCGATCCGAAGATTGTCTACGACCA
>PKUM01000106.1 GCA_002868855.1 Chromatiales bacterium
CAGAAAATCGACTCCGCCGACATCCAGACCGATCGCGGCAATGGCGCGCTCGGCCATCTGTTTGTTGTCCGGATGCATGACGTCGGTGACGTCGATCGCAGTGCCGCCGGTGGAGAGATTGGCGGTCGTACGCAGGTAGACGATCTCACCGGCTTCCGGCACTGTCGAACGGTCGTACGACATTTGCGCGAGCCGGCGGTCGGCCTGGTGATCGAATTCGATGCGGGTCAGGACTTTTTCATGGCCGACACCTCGGCGCGGATCCTCGTTGACGATATCGACCAGTTCCTCGATCGTGTGGCGGCCATCGCCGACCACATGGCCGGGAACGCGTTTGGCGGCTGCCACGACCTTTCCTGCCACCACCAGTATGCGATGGTCGTAACCCTGGATATGGCTTTCGACCAGCACCGAGCGGCTGTGCTCGCGCGCTTTGTCGAATGCCACTTCGATTTCCTCCGGTGTGCGCAGATTGACCGATACACCGCGGCCATGATTACCGTCAAACGGTTTGATTACCACGGGGACCCCAATCCGTTCTGCGGCGCGGATGGCCTCGCGCGCGCTGCGAACCATTCGCTGGCTGGGCACCGGCAAGCCGAGGTCGCGCAATATCTCGTTGGTCTCTTCTTTGTCGGAGGCGAGATCGACCGCAATATTGCTGGTGTTGCCGGTCGTGGTCGCCTGAATGCGCTTCTGGTATTTGCCATGGCCAAGTTGCAGCAAGCTGTAGCGATTGAGCCGGATCCAGGGAATGCCGCGCGCATCAGCGGCGGCCGCGAGCGACGCCGTGGACGGTCCGAGTTCGCGGCGTTGCGCATACCGGATAAATGATTCCAGCTCGGCGGCGAAATCCCATTTTGCTTCGGGCTCATCCTCCGGCTGGAGGTTTTTCGGCAGTAAATAGTGGAGCAAGGAAAGCGACAGGCGGCTCGCTTCGCGGCCGACCGCCTCGTCCTTGTATTGAAATACCATGTTGTACTCGCCGGGAGTTTCGGTCGACCTCGTCCGCCCGAAACTCACATCCGAACCGGCGACATTCTGTAACTCTAGTGCGACATGTTCCATGACATGGCCGAGCCAGGTGCCCTCATCTTCACGCATCCGCCGCACAAAGCCGCCCGCCTTATCGTAAGAGCAGGTGTGTTCGTGAAGGCCAGGCAACGCGCTCAATAACCCGCCGATAAAGTCCTCGCCGAGCCGTGCAGTTGGCCAGTCCTCGAGTTTGCCCAGCTGCAGCACATGGCGAATTACCGGGAAGTGGGCGTACGGGTTAGGACCAACGTAAACGTTTGTCGATATGATTTTCATGGCGTCGTTCCTTGCGGCGGCCGTTTCAGGAGGCGCTGGCTTTGCGCGTGGTGAGATCGAATCGTCCTCCGGCAACCAGGATATGCATTTTTATTCCTATCAGGCTTACCGGTTCGTCACGATGCGACGAATCCATCGACGAGAATTCCAGATTGGAAGGATCCACGATCGAGATGCCGCCGCTGCCAACAACTTCCAGATGGTCTTTCGAGTCGATGAATGCAGCGGTGTCTTCGTCCAGACCGATACCGATCGCGAACGGGTTGTAGGCCAGCGCGGTCAGCAGGCGGCCGAGACGATCGCGCTCGCGAAAGTGCTGGTCGACGATAATCCGATTGGAAAGACCGAGTCCCGGAGCGAGCGTCACCATGTTGGGGCTCGGGGTGCTGCCCTCGCGGCCGCCGGCGATCATATGCTCGGGGATAAACGCGGCGCCCGCGGATGTTCCGGCCACGTGCATGCCGTCGGCATTACGCCGCCGCAGCGTTTGCGCCACCTTGGTGCCGCCAAGAGTCGTGGATAGCCGTAACTGGTTACCGCCGGTCAGAAACGCGCCGCTCGCTTCGCCCAGATATTCGATATCTCTCGCATTCTCGCAATCGCGGCGGCTGTTGTAGTCGAGTACGCGCGTTTCGCCCGCGCCCATTTTTCTGAACAGCCTGCGGTAACGACTGCCGGTGTCGGAGAGTTCCGACGCGGTCGGGATCACTGCGATCCGGGCGTCGCGGCCACCGCATATCGACACGAAACGGCTGAGGATATCCGCGTCCCGCATCTTCTCCTCGGCGCCGCCGATCGGAACGATATAGCCGCGTTCTGAAATGTCGCTGCCGGGAGAGGGCGCCATTATTGTTCTCCTTCGAAACGGCCACGGCGCTGCAATTTGCCATCGCGCAGATGCCAGCAACCGCGAGCCATCACATCGTTGATACGAAAATTCTGATCGAGGCTTACCAGGTCAGCGTCGGCACCGACCCGGATTTCCCCCTTCTGCGTCAAGCGTAGCAGCCGCGCCACATTGCGGCTGAACGGAGCGACGGCCAGTTCGGGAGCAACGCCGGACCCCAGCAGATCCGCGAGAGTCTCCGCCAGAGCGCCAGGGTCGCCGATATCCATTCGCAGCATCCGCCCCTCGGCATCGAATTCGGGAAGGCACCCGCCGCCATCAGAGCTGACGGTGACGCGCTCGGCTGGCGCGGCGCTTTCGAGGTGACGTTTTACGGCCTCTGCGGCGCCCCATGCATCCTCGTCCTCGCCGACGGGGAAGGCGGTAATATCGACGCAACAGCCGCGCCCGGCCAGATCTAGAGCCTCTTCGAACAGCGCCTTGCGGCGGTTGACATGAGTCGGATTGAAAACCCGCGGCGGCAACTCGCTGGTAGCGATTGCATCGCGCACCAGTTGCATGCCGCGACTGCCGTCACCCAGGTGCAAATGCACGATTCCCGCCTTGCCGGTTATCAAGCCCGCGACATGCGCTTCGGATGCGATCCGCAGCAGTTCGTCGAGCGTTGGCTGGCTGGACCGGTGATCGCTGATGGCCAGCTCGCCGACACCGATAATCGGGTCCACGAACACAATGTCGTCGCGCACACTGCCTGTCAGCGTGGCGACCGGCACGTGATAGCCGCCGCTGTAACACCACGCGCTGATACCTTCTTCGCGCAGCCCAAGGCACTGGGCTACGAGTTCCCGGGTATGGCGGGTGCAGTCGTCGGTTCCCAACACGCCGATGACCGTGGTTACGCCGGCCCGAGTGAAGCGCGAAAGCGCCAGCGGTGGAACTCGACTGGCAAATCCCGATTCGCCACCACCGCCGCCAATATGGGCGTGCCCATCGATGAGACCGGGAATGACCATGCGGCCTTCCATATCGACGACCGTGGTCTCGATGCCAAGCGGTTTGTCGAGCCCGGGCCCGATCGCGGCGAGCGAGCCGAAGGCCGTCAGGATGTCGCAAACGCCGCGTTCCTCCGGGGCGAAAACCCGCGCGTTTTTTATCAGTTGGAACATTCGTTTTTGCCGGGTACGGTAAACCGGACATGTTATCACGAGCATACGGCGATCCGGGTCTGTTGCGGCCCGGCCGACCATGTCCCCGGTAGGGTAGAATCGCCGTTTCGCCAGCCAACCGATGCCACTAATGAAACAGAACCCCTCAGATGAAATGCTCGCTTCGGACGAGCGCCTCAGAACCGTTGTCGCGCGCGTGCTCGATCGAGCCGCTGCAAAAGGCGCGAGCGCTGCCGAGGCGGGCGCCAACCTCGATACCGGCCTGTCGGTAAACGTCAGGCTCGGCGAAGTCGAGACCATCGAGTACCAGCGCGATCGAGGGCTCGGTGTGACCGTGTATTTTGGCAACTGCAAGGGCTCGGCCTCGAGCGCCGACCTGAGTGAGGCTGCGATTGTGGAAACCGTCGACAAGGCCTGCAGCATTGCAAGTTTCACTGCGGCCGACGACTGCGCGGGTCTGGCAGATGCCGAATTGATGGCGGACGCGGTTCCCGAACTCGACCTCTATCACCCGTGGGAACTCACGCCGGATGCGGCGATAGAGCAAGCGCAGCGGTGCGAGGCCGCTGCGCTCGATCTCGACCAGCGCCTCAATAACTCCGAGGGGTCCTCTGTGGCGACCCACGCCAATCTGCATGTCTACGGAAATTCCCACGGATTTCTCGGTGCCTACCCGAGCACCAGTCACAGTGTGAGTTGCGCGGTGCTGGGTCAGGACGAAAACGGCATGCAGCGGGATTACTGGTATACGTCAGCGCGGGATTTCGCCGAATTGCGGCCGGTGGAGGAGGTTGGCCGGGAAGCGGGGGAGCGCGCACTGGCGCGGCTTGGTTCGCGCCAGGTCGATACCTGCCGGGTTCCGGTCGTGTTTCCGCCCGAGCTCGCCCGCGGACTGGTCGGGCATTTCGTGTCCGCAATTCGCGGCGCGAGCCAGTACCGGCGCGCCTCTTTCCTGCTGGAAGCGGCCGGGAAAAGGATTTTTCCGGCATTCATATCAATGACCGAGTATCCGCACCTGCAACGGGCCATGGGCAGTGCGCCGTTCGACGGCGAGGGCGTGGCGACCGCCGACCGGGTGCTGGTGGACGAAGGGGTTCTGACCGGGTACGTATTGTCGAGCTACTCGGCGCGCAAGCTCGGTTTGCAGACAACCGGCAATGCAGGTGGCGTCCACAATCTGACCGTGACGGGCGGTGACGAGGATCTGCGATCGGTAATCGCAGGCATCGACAAGGGCCTGTTGCTGCGCGAGCTGATCGGTCAGGGGGTGAACGGCGTGACGGGTGACTACTCGCGCGGTGCGGCCGGTTTCTGGATTGAGAACGGAGAGATCCAGTTCCCCGTGCACGAGATCACCATTGCCGGAAACCTGTTGGATATGTTTCAGAACATCGAGGTTGCGGGGGCCGATCTCGATTGTCGCGGCGGGATTCGCTGCGGATCGATTCTCGTCGGCGAAATGACCCTCGCCGGTCAGTGACAAGCGTTACCTAGGCCGGGAGCTCGGCCGGGTTTTTTTCGGTCTCGTCGGCAGCGTCAACGAGATCACGCAAATTACGCCCGTCCAGCTGCGCTTGGATTGCCGAATCGAGATCTCGCATGACTTCCACGGCCGGCTGCAGTTGCAAGCTGGCATATGTGGCGTTGAGTGCCTCCGTACCGCGGACAGCGGCCGTGATCTCCTCGAGCCCGATGCGGTCGAGCGAGCGCCCTGGCAGGAAACGCTCGTCTTCCGTAACGCGCAGCAGCCCGGTGTTCTCCAGCTGTTTGAGTACACGTTCGAGCGTTAACGCGGGCAGGCCGATCTCCGACGCAAGGTCGTTGGTATTCCAGCCCTTGCCGCCGCGAATAAAATCTCGCGCGACCATCAACATGACGCCAAGGGCGAGGCCTTCGCGGCCGCGGTTGGACAGGCGCACATCGACGTGACCCGGGCGCAGCGTTTCCGGGTGCTGCCGGTAGTACGAGAGCTGAGCGCCGATCAGCAGGATCAACCAGTTCAGATAAAGCCAGATCAACGCAACGATACCGATCGCGAAACCCGCATAAATCTGGTTATTGCGGGCGGAGTTGGCCACGAAAGTGGCGAAAAATGCGCCGGTCGCACCCCACAGAAAACCCGCGGTCACCCCGCCGAACAA
Source organism: Chromatiales bacterium (assembly GCA_002868855.1). Classification (GTDB taxonomy): domain Bacteria; phylum Pseudomonadota; class Gammaproteobacteria; order Steroidobacterales; family BM003; genus BM003. The sequence continues at coordinate 5,466 of PKUM01000106.1, forward strand.
CGCTGCGCTAAAGCGCACGCGAGTATTGGGAATAAACATGTATAGGAAGGTAAATACGGTGATGACGACGATATACGGCATCATCGTCCCTATCAGCACTATTGCATGGCCGAATGGTTGCACCTGACTGAGCGCCTGAACCAGCGCGTGGTTCTGCATCGAGCCGAGCAGCGTGATCGCGGTGACCATCAACGCCGGGCCAACCAGCAGCACGCTGAGATACTCGCTGAAACGGCGACCGAGGCTGCGCGGCTTGCTCACCTGCCACACATAGTTGAACGCTTCCTCGATCTTCTGAATCATCGACAGCACCGTGTACAGGAAAAACACCAGGCCGACGGTACCGAGTGCACCGGAGCGGGTGTTGTCGACAAAGCCGATGATCTTGTCGACGATTTCACGGGCCCGCTGTTCGCCGCCGAGCGGTTCGAGAAACGGCACCATCATGTCTTCGAGGCGCAGGTGGAAATTGAATGCGGTGAGCAGGGCAAAGCTGATTGCAAGTAAAGGCACTACCGAGAGCAGCGTGGTGTAGACGAGGCTCATCGCGCGCAACGTCAGTTGTCCGCTGAAGAAGTCGCGGATCAGCGCATACAGGTAGCGCAGGCCACGCACACCCAGTGCAGTAAGGCTGCGGCCCTGGTCCCAGCGGTGGTCCCAGAGAAATACGTCAAATTTTTCGCTCAGGTCGGGAAACATATTTGTCCGCAGCGTGCAGCCCGGATGTGGCCGGCCATGCACATGGATTGTACAGTTAGCGACTATAACGCGTGAGCCGCCCCGCAATGATTGCCGGATCATACCCCGAAAGGATCGTTTGTCTTACCGAAGAGACCACAGAAACGCTTTATTTGTTGGGCGAAGAGCGGCGCATTGTCGGCATTTCCGGTTTTACCGTCAGGCCGCCGCGTGCGCGGCGGGAGAAACCCAGGGTCTCGGCGTTTCTGAGCGCGAAAATCGACAAGATCCTCGCGCTGGAACCCGATCTGGTGCTCGGTTTTTCCGACCTTCAGGCCGAAATCGCTGCCGAACTGGTGCGTCATGGCCTCGAAGTACATGTATTCAATCACCGCAGCGTGGCAGAGATATTCCGAATGATACGGGTCCTCGGCGGAATGATCGGTTGCAGCGACAAGACCGAGGCACTGGTCAGCGATCTGGAGCGCGGGCTCGATACGCTCGCGGAGCGGGCGAGTCGACTGTCGCGCCGGCCGAAAGTGTATTTCGAAGAGTGGGACGACCCGCTGATCAGCGCGATCTCGTGGGTCTCAGAACTCGTCGGCATTGCCGGCGGCAATGACTGTTTTCCGGAGCTCGCCACGGAGGCGCTCGGCAAGAACAGGATTATTGCCGACCCGGGCGAGGTAATCCGGCGCAATCCGGACATTATTGTCGGCTCATGGTGCGGCAAGAAATTCGCGCCGCGGAAAGTGAAACAGCGCGCCGGCTGGGATGCGATCGCCGCGGTGCGTGACAACCAACTCCACGAAATCAAATCGCCACTCATTCTGCAGCCGGGACCGGCCGCGTTGACCGATGGCGTCGAGTCGCTGCACCGTATTTTTGCCGCCTGGGACGGACGCAACCCCTCAACCCGTGAGTAGCGTCAGGGCCTCGCGATATTTTTCGGCTGTTTTAGTGATGATCTCCGGTGGCAGATTGGGGCCTGGCGCCTGCTTGTTCCAGTCCAGCGTTTCGAGGTAATCGCGAACGAACTGCTTGTCATAGCTTGGCGGGCTGCTGCCGGGGCGGTACTGGTCGGCCGGCCAGAAACGCGAGGAGTCCGGGGTCAGTGCCTCGTCGATCAGGATCAGCTCGCCATGCACGTCGAGCCCCATTTCGAACTTGGTATCGGCGATGATGATGCCGCGTTCGCGCGCATAATCCGAAGCGAACCCGTAAAGATCGAGAGCGGCGTCGCGCATCCGGTTGGCATTTGCAGCGCCGATCGCGGCGGAAGCTTCTTCGAAGCTGATATTTTCGTCGTGATCGCCGACGGCCGCCTTTGTGGCCGGAGTGAATATTGCCTGTTCGAGGCGGTCTGCAAGGTGCAGGCCTGGCGGTAATTCAATGCCGCAGACAACACCGGATTGCTGGTAGTCTTTCCAACCCGAGCCAATGATGTAGCCGCGCACGACGGCTTCAATGGGCAGCGCATCCAGTCTTTTGACCACCATCGATCGTCCTGCTGCCTGGCGTCTTTCCCCGGCATCGGTGAGGACGTCTTCGATAGCTATGTCGAGGCAGTGGTTGGGTACGATATGCGCAGTACGATCGAACCAGAACTGCGAGATCGCGGTCAGTACCTGGCCTTTGCCGGGGATCGGGTCGGGCAGCACGACATCGAACGCGGAAAGCCGGTCGCTGGCGACGATAAGCATGGTATCCGCATCGATCGCGTAGACATCGCGGACCTTGCCACGATGGATCAGTTCCAGGCTTTCAATGGTCGACTCGAACAATGGTTGAGCGCTGGACATCAGTTTTTCTTTTGATTTCGACGCTGCGGAGAATCGGATCGCCGCATACGCAACTGGTAACATAGCCGCTGTCTCGGGGCAGGGTCCCGACCGAGCGCGAATTGTTGCAGTGGTATCCACAGCCGTCAATTTGCTGCCGTCTTTTTGAGATTGCCGCCGGAGGACAGCTTGAACACACTCGGAAAGCTGATTGGCGGGCTTGGGGGGTTGATATTCCTCGGCCCGGTCGGCGGTGTCGTCGGCGTAATACTCGGTCATCAGTACGACCGCGGCGCTGCGGAGTCACGCGCTCGCGTGGGTCGGTCCGGTCGCGGTGGCCAGCGCAGCGCTCGCGTGGGTCAGCAGTTCTTCGATACGACATTTGCGGTTATGGGGCATATTGCCAAGGCCGATGGACGGGTGTCCGAGAACGAAATCCGGGCGGCGCGTGCATTGATGCACCAGATGCAACTCCGTCCAGAGCAGGTTCAGCGCGCCATTGCCCAGTTCAATGACGGCAAACGCCGCGAGTACGCACTGGACGATGCGCTGCAGCGATTGCGCCACGAGTGTGGCGGACGCCGCGAGTTGTGCCGCGCGTTCGTCGATATGCAACTGCGCGCGGCACTCGCGGACGGACAGATCCACAAAGACGTTCGGGGGCTGTTGTGGCGCGTGGCGCGGGCGCTCGATATATCCCGGGTCGAATTTGCGCAGATCGAAGCAATGGCGCGGGCCCATCAGGCGTTTGCCGGCGGGCAGCAGGTGCCACAGCGCCGCGATGCGCTGAAACAGGCCTACAAAGTGCTCGGCGTCGAAGAATCAGCCAGCGACCCGGAGGTCAAAAAGGCTTATCGGCGGCTGATGAATCAGCATCATCCGGACAAACTGGTCGCGCGCGGGCTTCCCGAGTCGATGCTGTCGGTTGCCGAGGAAAAGACGCGCGAGATACGCGGTGCTTACGAAACGATTCGCGACGTGCGCCAGATCAAGTGAGTGCCGTAGCTGCGCCACGGCGCAGGCTTCGGTAGAGTTTCAGTCCGACCCCTTACGGAACCGACCCGATGCAGGAATTTCTGATAGCGCCCTCGATTCTCTCCGCGGATTTTGCGCGCCTTGGCGAGGAGGTGGATGCGGTACTCGCCGCCGGCGCCGACATCGTCCATTTCGACGTGATGGACAACCATTACGTGCCCAACCTGACGATTGGCCCGCTGGTATGCGAGGCGCTGCGCCGCCACGGCGTCACCGCGGATATCGATGTCCACCTTATGGTCAGCCCGGTCGATCGGCTGATTCCGGATTTCGCCAGTGCCGGCGCCAACTACATTACGTTTCACCCCGAGGCGAGCGGGCACGTGGATCGCAGCCTGCAGTTGATCCGCGACAATGGCTGCAAGGCCGGCCTGGTGTTTAACCCGGCGACACCGCTCGACTGGCTGGAATACGTGATCGACAAGGTCGATATGATCCTGATCATGTCGGTCAACCCCGGGTTTGGCGGGCAGAGCTTTATCCGCTCGGCGCTCGACAAGCTGCGCCGCGCGCGCGAGCTGATAGATGCCAGCGGCCGCAATATCAGGCTCGAGGTGGACGGTGGGGTCAAGGTGGGGAATATCGGCGAAATCGCCGCAGCCGGCGCAGACACGTTTGTCGCGGGCTCGGCAATTTTTGGCAGCGACGACTACGCCGCGACGATAGCCGCCATGCGCAAGGAGCTGGAAAAAACGCGGGTCTGAGCCCGCTTCGTCAGCCGGTTGGCCGAGCCGGTTTCAGGCCCGGCTTGCGGCGCGCACCGAACACGACAATCGTCTTGCCCTTTGCCGTGAGAAGCCCTTGTTCCTCAAGCACTTTAAGGACGCGCCCGGCCATCTCGCGCGAGCAGCCGACAAGCCGGCTCAGCTCCTGGCGGCTGACCTTTATTTGCATGCCGTCGGGGTGAGTCATCGCATCCGGCTCGTTGCACAGATCCATGATCGTGTGTGCGATACGGCCGGTCACGTCGACAAACGCAAGATCGCCGAGTTTGCGATTAGTGCGATTGAGACGGGTTGCGAGCTGAGTGGCGAGCTCGAAAATCAGCGCCGGACTCTCGTTCGACAACTGGCGGAAACGCGGGTAGGTCATTTCGGCGATTTCGCATTCGCCGCGGGTGCGAACCCAGGCGCTGCGCGTGGGACGCTCGTAGAAAAGCCCCATCTCGCCAAAAAATTCGCCTTTGTTGAGATACGACAGCACCATCTCGTTGCCGTCCTCGTCCTCGATCATGACCTCGACCGAACCGTCAACGATGTAATACAACGTATCAGGCAGGTCGCCCGCATGAATGACCACCGACTTCGGTGCAATCGTACGGATGCGACAGTAACTCAGGAATTTGCTGATCGCGGGGATATCCCCGTTGGCGTCGACCGCTTCTTGCATGCAACCCCCCAGTGCCGGTTCGCGTTATGTCAATGAGATGCCGTCTTTTATAACACAAAGCGGCGGCCCGCAAGTTGCGCCGGGCCAGTGGGCGTGCGGCGTGGCAGGGCCGTGGAGGTCAGACCGCTTCAGAACCAGTACGCTGACCGGGTCATGATGCGCGACGTCAAAGTCATTAGCCCGCGCACCGGCGCGGGCAATTCGGCGCCACCGGCCGCGCTGGCGGTCGCCCCATGTTTTTCCTCGTCCTCGCGCATTTGGCGGAGGATTGCGCGGCTGCGCTCGTCATCCTCGGGGAGACGTTCGAGGTGCTCATCAAGATGGTGTACGACCTGGCGTTCCGTCTCGGCAACAAAACCGAGGCTCCAGCGGTCGCCCGCAATCCCGGCGGCGGCTCCTATCGCAAAGGCGCCCGCATACCATAACGGCCCGAGCAGGCTCGGCCGGCTGCCGAGTTCCGCGAGTCGTTCCTCACACCACTTGAGATGTTCGAACTCCTCTTCCGCGGCCTCGTCCATGGCCGCGCGGACCTCGCCAAGCCGTGCCGTCGTCGACTGGCCATGATAAAGACCCTGCGCGGCCACCTCGCCGGCATGGTTGATCCGCATCAGCGCAGCGGCGTGGCGGCGTTCCTCCGCGGAGAGCTCGGTCTCGCCCCTGGCGGTGGCCGGATTGTCGCGCCCGGTCTTGCGGTCCACGGACAGCAGCGAGCGAAGTACGCGATCGACTTGGCTCACAAGTGCGTCAGGAAGATCTTTCGGTGGCGAGTTCATCATTGAGGCATTGTACCGATTGCCCCGCGCCGCGCCCACAATACCTTGCCGCAGGGTATGTCCAAGCGACCATCTCCGGCATGTTAAAACACTCGGCCTGCGGAAGCGGATGGTCGCAAAAAGGGCCGACCGGTGGGGTGATTGCGTAGGGACGGTCATCGGGACGCCGATCAAGGGCCCCTGTTGGCATTGTTCTGCAATCTGGGGTCAGTCGGAAAATAAATATTTTTCAATAAGTTAAAGGTGTTGCTACGGGGGCGGCCCAGTATTTGCAAATACCGCAAAGCTCCTATAAAATTCCGCGTCTTTCTCTAGGGGCAGTCTTGCCCGGAGCCGCAATGAAGACTTTTTCCGCTAAGCCCGAAACGGTTAGGCGCGACTGGTATGTGGTCGATGCCTCGGGCAAAACGCTTGGCAGGCTGGCGACAGAGATCGCGCGGCGCCTGCGTGGCAAGCATAAACCTGAATACACGCCGCATGTCGATACGGGCGATTACGTCATCGTGGTCAACGCTGGCGACGTCAAAGTCACGGGCCGCAAGTTGCAGGACAAGATGTATTACCGGCACACCGGCTACATCGGCAACATGAAGTCGACCAATCTCGAGAAGCTGCTTGCGGAAAAGCCTGAAAAGGCGATCCAGTATGCAGTGAAGGGGATGATGCCGAAAAACCCGCTGGGTCGGGCCATGTACAAGAAACTGCGTGTTTTCGCGGGCGCCGAGCATCCGCATGAAGCACAGCAGCCGAAGCCGCTCGAAATTTGAGCCGGCGCACGCAACACACGGATACATATTAGTTATGGCTGAAAACGTTTATTACGGTACCGGGCGTCGCAAAACCTCTGCGGCACGCGTGTACATTCGCCCGGGTACCGGGAACATCACCGTCAACCGCCGTCCGCTGGATACTTTCTTCGGCCGCGAAACCGGTCGCATGATCGTGCGCCAGCCGCTGCAGGTCGCCGGTCTGGAAGATCGCTTCGATATCACGGTTTCAGTCACAGGCGGTGGCAACACCGGTCAGGCCGGCGCGATCCGCCATGGCATTACGCGGGCGCTGATGGAGTACGACGAGACGCTGCGCAAGCCGCTGCGTCAGGCGGGGTTTGTCACCCGCGATGCGCGCGAAGTCGAGCGCAAGAAAGTCGGTCTGCGCAAAGCCCGTCGCGCGACCCAGTACTCCAAGCGTTGACCGAGTCTCGCGAAACGATTACTTGGGGGATCGTCTAGCGGTAGGACTACGGACTCTGACTCCGTCAACCCAGGTTCGAATCCTGGTCCCCCAGCCACACAAGGAAA
>PKUM01000270.1 GCA_002868855.1 Chromatiales bacterium
CACGTCGGGGGTCCATATCAGCAGGTCCTCCTGGAGCCAGTCCAGGTTGGGTAGCAAAGCGTCGAAGGTGTTGACGTTGAACAGTACGGTGCCGACAAACTGCGTCATCGCGCTGAGCCAGCCAATGTCACCCTGGCGCCAGGCGAGCCATCTGAACCGCCCTCGCGGAACTCTCCTGTGGGCCAGGTCCGCAATCCGGTCGGCGTTGATCGCTGCCAGCAGTTGCAGGTAAGCGGCCGTGGTAAAGAAGAGGGAACCGGCGAAAAAGACCAGGTTGATCGCGACAGGGTTGCCGGCGAAGTCACCAAAAAAACGCGGCGCGAGCCCCGCCGCGCTGGCAATCGCGAAACACGCGGCGCCGACAATGAAGCAGGCGGATATCCACCAGGTGACCCGTGCGAACAACCCGACCTTCAGCCACCAGGCCGCCTTGTCGCTGGCACGACCCGCCTCCGATGGCGGGGACGGCGTAGCCCCCGAAAACCGGTGCTGCCGGGATGTCCAGATCCACGGCTCCCCGTTGGGGAGCCTGAGTTCGACCTTCGTGATAAACGGGCCCGCGTGATGGATATGTTCGATGCTGCAGCCCTCGACGGGCGGCACGAAGGGCAGCTTCGGGGATAAGGCGTCCATTGTTCCCTAACCTACAGCAACGCGGGCGCCATTCCCAAGACCGGGGCCCTGGTCCATGCGCCAGGTGGTGATGCCGGAGCCCTTCTAGCTATAAAGCCACCAGGTTGTTCTCATCGACCGGGACTCGAGTGATGGGAGGCTGATACTCGAGGCTGGCATTTAGTCGGTGCCGGTTGTACTGGTGCAGCGAGTCGTGCAGACAGTGGGCGCGGTAGTCTGAGGCAAGCGGGGTCGGACCACACCAACCCGCTGATCTGAAGAGAAATAAAGTCGTGCGAGGGTCGTTCTTGTCGCCTGGGTCGTCGATATGGCACCCGAAAATATGTTCGAGCCGCGTCGCGAAAGTCGCCGCGCAGGAGAGACAGAGCCTGCTTAGGCGCCGTTAGCCCCCGATATTGACCTGCAGATCAGGCCATCTGAGCCGGAAAATTACAACAAATCAGATCCAACCTGGAGTCATGTCAGGCAGTTGGCGAGGTCCGACCCCGTCCGCCGGCTCCCAATTCACTTTACCGGAATCGTCGCCTAGACTCTGCCTTACAACCCCACTGGAGGCCCGCCATGCCGTCTCGCGCTCTAATCCTGTTCGCATTGGCCGCACTCGCCGCAACACCTGCCAGCGCGCAGTTCAGACCGACGGAAGAGAGCCTGCAGGGCCTATACAAGGGCAAGGCCTACTCTCCTTATGCCCAGCGCAGCTTCCCCAGCCGTGTCTATTGGGGCGACAACCACCTTCATACGGCGCTGTCGCCGGACGCCGGCCTCTTTGGCAACCGACTCGGCGTAAACGAGGCCTATCGCTTCGCCCGCGGCGAAGAGGTGACCACGTCCACCGGGCAACCCGCCCGCCTCGCCCGTCCGCTCGACTGGCTGGCGGTAACGGACCACTCGGACATGATGGGTTTTGCTACCGATCTTTTCGACGGCGCCTCCGCCATCGTGGACACGGAGCAGGGCCGCGGCTGGTATGAGGCGATGCAGAAAGGGGGCGACGCCGCCGCGAAGGCCGCGCTCGACCTGATCACGAACTTCGCGCAGGGCACCCTCGACCCGGCGCTCGTCAAGGCGTATTCACCGGGGGCGGCCGCCTATAGCAGCGTCTGGCAAAGCATCATCGATGCCGCCGAGCGCTTTAACGAGCCGGGTCGCTTCACCGCCTTCATCGGCTTCGAATGGACGTCGCTCGTCGCGGGCAACAACCTGCACCGCAACGTCATATTCCGCGATGACGGCACTCTTGCGAGGCAGGTCATGCCAATGGTGACCCAGGCGCCCTTTGGCTCCACGGACCCGTTGGATCTCTACGCGTGGATGGAGAATTACGAGAAGAAGACCGGCGGCAACGTGCTCGCTCTCGCCCATAACGGCAATCTGTCCAACGGTCTGATGTTCCCGGTCGACGAGCAGTACACAGGGAAGAAGATCGACC
>PKUM01000289.1 GCA_002868855.1 Chromatiales bacterium
ATCGAAAACGTCTGCCCGGCCAGCGCGGCGAGATAACGGCAGGCTGCGCCCAGTGCGCCACCAAGCCCCACAAGCAAGATCGATGTCAGGAATGTACTCATGATCGCGTGCGAAGGCGAAATTGCCGCGCCTTCACCCTATCCGTCCCGCCGCCGGTAAAACGCGTCTGAATATAGCGTAGCAACTGCGCAGGGGCGAGCAGGCAAGCCCGGGCCGCTAGGTCCTGCTGGCCATGACTGCGTTGACGACATCTGCAAGCTCCTCCGCCCGCTGCGATCCCACGAGAACCGGCTTCTGACCGTGAAACTCGAACCACACCCCGGAATCGCCTCTTACCGTGTAGGCATTGCTGCGGAAGTTCGAGCGCAGGCCCCAACCCCCGTAATTGCGCAGCGGCGGGTATTTTCGCGCCGTGCACTGACGAATATCCGAAAAGCTGAAGACCCGCCGCGAAAGCGGCCGGAACGCTACGTGGACGCCGTCGTCGCGCACTTCGACCTCCAGCCGCAACACCACAAACAACAACACAATCGCCGCGGAGACGCCGATCGCACCACAACTTGAAAGAACGAGCCCCGTATTGGTCATCGGCCTGTTGCCCCACGGCTCTCCGAGCACAAGTTGCTGGTAAAGCGCCCAGCCGAAAGTGACCAGCACAAAGAGCAGCGTGGCGAGGATGAAAACCCACAGCCAGGGCTGAGTGAATCTCTGCACTTCCCTGTAATGAACCGTGGATTTCACGCGCTGTTCAGCTCCCTGCCGGGGTTGCCGCCTGACCGGCCCCGGTTAGCCGGGTACAGGCACAAAGCGAGAACAAGAGTAACCGAGCGGGCATGGGCTTGCCAAAGAAAACAGAGCGGCAATCCCACGCTGCCGGGACCAGCGGCGGGGGATTCGGTCCCGCCGACACCTGCAACTCGGCAATGCCGGTATCGCACAGCAGATGATTCGCCGAATCGCCTCCGGATGCCCCGCTCAACGCAAGCGACGTCAGCCGTTTCCGGCGATGCGGATCCTTGCGCAACCGGCGCGAGCCCTGTATAGCGTCGCCGGCGCGCGCATGCGACAGATCGGCGCTGTACCTGAACTCCACCAACCCGGTGATCCGCGCTCCGAACAAATCTCGGCCCAGACCCATTCCAAATCATTGCGACAAACGAAAATCCGATCAGCGGACCCGCATTTTGCGGGAGCCGATCACCGGCAATCGAGGTCAGCGTCGCTTTCGCTGCGTCGCATGGGCATCCCATCGATCACCGCGAAAATCTCCTGTACTGGCACGGCACTGCGCCAGCGCTGCTTGATCCCTCCATCCTTGCCAATCAGGAGCATCGCGAACTCCTCCTCCGGCAACCCCAGTTGCGCTATCAGCCGAGACGCCGATGTCGCTCCCACCGCCTTGCCATCAAAAAAAACGGTCGACCCTGCAACTATCAACAACATCCGCAAATCCCGATTCGAGAATTGGCAGGAATGCGCTTTTGCGTCGCTTGCCATTGCCAGCAGATCGCGCTGTTGTTGCGAATCCGCTGCTACCACCAGTATCCGATTGACCCATCGCACCTGATCGAGGTCGAATTCAATCGCATCTGTGGCGACCGCGGAACTGCTGGAAAGCGCCAGCAGCAGAACACCGAGCCGGAGGGGGACCGCAAAGATCCGCAAACGCGGACGAACAGCATCGTTCAACATCGCTTGATCGTACTCCAGGCACTGGGGTCGAATCGACACCATCGGCTCAGCGTTACGTTGCCGCTTTGCACAGCTGCTGTATCATTTGCTTGCACGAAACCTCAGATCAGGACCGCGCACCGGACCGGCCCTCGACCAAAACCCCGGTTCCGCCGCGAAACAAGGCACAGCGTGACCCTCGACACCGCACCCGACATCGTGATCGCGCACTGGGCCGAGCCCGCGGACTGGTCGCAGCAGCGGATCGGCACCGGCCTGATCAACGACACCTTTCTTCTCAGCGGGCCCGGAGACGGGAAACTGGTACTGCAACGCCTGCACACCATTTTCGCACCGGAGGTCAATGAAGATATCGATGCCGTGACTCGTCATCTTGCGGCACACGGCATGGTGACTCCGCGGCTCGTTCTGACCCGGGACGGGGCCACTTCGATCATCCATGAGAACCGTACCTGGCGCGTGCTTAGCTTTGTCCCGGGATACAGCATCGATTTCGTCGACAGCCCGGCGCGCGCCCGTGCGGCTGGCGCACTCGTTGGCCGTTTTCACGCCGTGCTGGACGGCTTTGACTATGAGTACCGATCGATCCGGCCCGGTGTACACGACACGCCGCTGCACCTGCAAAACCTGGCTGCCGCACTCATGGAGAAGCACGATCACCGGCTTTTCGATGCGACTGCCCCACTCGCCGAGGACCTCTTGCGTCAGGCCGAGTTACTTCGTGACCTGTCGGATTTGCCCGAGCGCCATTCACATGGCGACCTCAAAATATCGAACCTGATATTCGATTCCTCGGGCGAGGCTGTCTGCCTTATCGACCTCGACACGCTGACGCGGATGCGCTGGCCGCTCGAGATGGGGGACGCCCTGCGCTCCTGGTGCAACCCCGGCCGCGAGGACCGGCGCCCCGGCAAACTCGACCTCGACCTGTTGACGGCAGCGCTCGAGGGCTACGCCGGGACAACCCCCGGACTGCTAAAACGCGAGGAAACCGGTGCCTTGACCGACGGACTCATCCAGATTTGCCTCGAATTGGCCTGCCGTTTCGCGGCTGATGCGTTGAACGAAAACTATTTCGGCTGGGACCCGACCCGTTATCCGGGACGCGGCGAACACAACCTCGCACGTGCCGGCGCGATGTCTGACCTGTTGCGGGACGTGCGCCAACAGGAGGCCGGGATTCGCCGGCTGACGCTGAGCCTGGCTGGCTAAAGCGCGGTTGCGGGCTCAGGTCTCGTCGTCATCGCCGAACAGACGCTCGAGCTGGCGTCGGGCCGCGTCCTCGTCGCTTGCCGGATCAGCGCCGGACTCATCGCCAAAGAGTCGCTCGAGGTCGCGCTGCGCCTGCTCCGCAGGTGCGCTGTCCGGTGCCACGTAGGCCGCCGGCGAAGCAACGAAATAGCCGCAGAAGTTGGCGCGCTCTTTCTCGTGGACTTCTTCGGCGACGGGCTCACGGCAGAACCGGGCCACCGCGGTATCGTAAAACTCACACATGCGGCAGACATGAAGCTCGGCGCGACAATGGCGGCACTCGGCCAGGCGTTGCAGCGGCAACGGTTCTTCGCGAACCGGCGTTCCGCATTTCCAGCAATTGAGTTCCTGTGCCGCCATAGTAAAACCCATCACCCCGGCGCCGGTTGCCGCGATCAGTTGCCAAACGCGATCCGCAGCCCGGCAAACGCACCGACGCCGGGATTGCTGAACCCGTAAATATCCTCGTAGTCCTCGTCGAACATATTCTCGATCCGGCCATAGAACTCGGTGCCGTGACCGAAGCGGTAACTCGCCGCAAGGTTGACCAGCGTGTAGCTGTCGAGACTGACCACCTCGGAATCGGCGGGAAACGGCGGGAAAAATACATCGTCACGTTCCCCGGTGTAGGTCACCGCCAGATTGACGTTGGCTCGATTGGCGGCAAACGCATAGTTGAGGTCGGCAGCCGCCATGTGGCGCGGACGGCGCAACTCGTCCTCGTGCCCACCCTGCGCCTGCGGTTGAGTCGAGTCGGTAAATGTATAGCTGCCGCCGAAATCGAGGTGTTCGCCGAGACGTGCCGTCACGCTTGCCTCCATGCCCTTGCGATGGCTGGTCCCGCTAACGTTGCGCGCGGTGAAAAGAAAGGTATCGGGATCGAACACGAATCCGTTTATCTCATCCTCCAACCGGGCCCGGAAATAGGTCAGGCCGATCTCGACCTGCCCGTCGGCCAATGCCTGGTCGACACCGATCTCCCAGCTGCGCGATTCTTCAGGGCGCAAATCGGGGTTACCGATAAACAGGTCGGGGAAAAAACCGAAGCGCTCGATAAAGGTCGGCGCCTTGTGTCCCTTGCCGATACTGGCACGCACCCTGCTGCCCCGATCGGATAACCGGTACGAACCGCCGAGGCGCCACGAGTATTCGTTGCCGAAATCGCTGTTGTCGTCATAGCGCAGGCTCGAGGTCAGCACCAGGCGCTGGTAGGCACGTACCACGTATTCAGCCGCATACGCGGTATTGTCCATGTTCTGATCCTGATTGGGATCGCCGAAATCCGACGCCGCGCCGCGTTGCGAAAAATCCTCCTGTTCGTGTTCCAGCGCCAGCGTTAACCCATGCTGTGCCAGCCCGGGACCCGCTGCGAATTCGATTCCGCCCTGGTAGTACAGCCCCAGCGTGTCGGCAGCCGTGGAGCCGCTTGATTCCCCGTCCGCATGGTTGTCGTTGTCGCTGTCGGCATAAGTGACTTTGAACTGATTGCGCCAGAAATCGTCGAACAAACTCAGTTTCGCGATCGACGACAGGAACAACGAATCGGTATCGCTGACCAGGTCGGCGTCGGTCGGCAAACCGGTCTCGAAAAAGTCGACTGCGTCATAGTCGTTTTCGGCATCGACGTAACGGCCGCCGAACTCGAACTGCAGTGCTTCGGTCGCGTCCAATCCTGCGCTACCCGTCACGGTCAGGTTTTGATAGCCGTCGTCCTCGCCACCGTGGTGCGAAATGTTGCTGCCCTCGCTATCGAGGTAAGCCGCACCGACCGAGGCGGTCCAGCGTTCCCCCGCGGTCTGGGCGCTGGCACCGCTGTAGACGGTTCCGAAAGAGCCGCCCTCGACAAATCCTGATGCCGCCGGACCGCTGACATTGCGCCGGGTAATGATATTGACGACGCCCGCCAGTGCGTCGCTGCCCCACAATGCACTTTGCGGACCGCGCACAATCTCGATCCGCTCGACATCGAACGTTGTCAATTGCTCCCAGCGAAATTCATCGCCGGAGGCTGGATCATTGGCCTCGACGCCGTCGATCAGCACGAGCACGTGATTCGACTCCGAGCCTCTCACGCGGACCTGGGTCTGCGAGCCGGCCGTACCCGAACGACTAACCGATACGCCGGCCACCGAACGCAACAGATCAGCGACATGCACGACCTGGCGTCGTTCGATCTCCTCACGCTCGATCACCGTGACGCTGCCGGGCACCTCGGACAGGGTCAGAGGCACGCGCGACGCACTCACCACCACGGGATCCAGCTCAGCCGGTTCCTGGGCCCCAGCCACGACGGCGCATCCCGACAAAACGATTGCGGAGAAAGTCTTTTTCACCGATCTGCGAGCCCCCCGGCGCCCCCACCGACGCCCTGCCGAGCCACATCGGTCAACCGCGAGGATTGCGCCCGGAGATCGAAGACAAAAGACCAATCGCCCTTGAAACCGGCACGCCATCTCCCACCGAGATCCGACGTCCACTTCTCACCTCAGGCCGGTCTCCGGGCTCGCGAGTAAAGCCGTCACGGCTCTGGAGCAATCACCTTCCCATGCTTCCAGCACAGTGGTTTAGAGATTGCTCGCAAACTCGCCTACCGTTGCGGGGGCAGCGACGGAATTGCCACGGGGCATCATGCCCGGCGCACCGTCTTCCCGTTTCACCCCAGACCCGGTTGGATCATGGGACACCTGTGGCAGAGGTCTGCAAAGTACATCGCCGCGCTGCATAGCGTCAAGCAATCACGCCCGGCCGCATCGCCCCCGGCTAGGTGAGCCAGTCGCCATACAGTTCCGGGCGCCGATCGCGCAAAAACAACCGCCGCGCATGGCTGTTTTCGATAGCGCCGAGGTCGAGATCGCAAAACAGGATTTCCTCGGTATCCGTTCCCGCGCGCGCGATCACCCGTCCCGCGGGATCGCAGACAAAGCTCTCACCGGCAAAATGCAGCGCCTGCTCAGGGCCGACTCGATTGCACAGTGCGGTGAAGAAACCATTCTGAAAAGCCGCTACACGCATTTCGGCTTCATACAGACCGTCCGGCCATTCGCCGATTGCCCCGGCCTGCGGCACCACGACCAGGTCGGCGCGTTGCAGTGCCAGTGCCCGCATCACTTCCGGGTAATGGCGATCGTAGCAGATTGCAACGCCGACCCGGCCGGCGGCGGTGTCGAATACCGGCGCCCCGCGATCGCCCGGCGTGTAATAGCCCTGCTCATGAAAACACGGGTATTCGGTGATATGCAGCATCCGGGTAACGCCCACCAGCGAGCCGTCGGCGTCGATCACCGGTGAGCTGTCATAACAGTGCCGGCCGTCACGTTCGAACACGTTAAGAACGATGACGACGCCGAGCTCGCGCGCGAGCTCGGAAAACGCCTCGGTTGTCGGGCCTGGGACCGCCTCGGCCTTGTCGGCCGCGGCAGCGGTGGCCGGCACCTGCGGCCAGAACGGATCGAACGCAAGTTCGGCAAAACACACCAGCCTCGCACCATCGCGCGCAGCCGCGCGGACCGCCGCGATACCGCGCGCCCGGTTCGCGTTGCGGTCCTCGCCGGCCTTTTGTTGCACCAATGCAATGCGAAGGTACGAATCAGTCATGGTGATAACCCCGGATCAGGAACAAGTCGCGCGGCAACCCAGCCAAGTACGGCACCGCCCAGCGGATAGTAGATGAAACTCTCGAACGCCCACCATGCCCAGATGACATCCGGCAGGGCCAAGACTCCGGACCAGCCAAGCATCGCCGACGCGGCGATGACCGCGACCATCAGGCCGAACTTGAGCCCTCTCAACCAGCCAGGCCCGGCGAATGCATGGCGCAACAACGAGTAGATCCCGGCGAACAAAAAAGACCCGATCAAGCCAGCACTGATCCAGCGCGGCAGCAATGCCATTATGTCCGGCGGGTCCTGAACCAGTTCCGGGCGCCAGAACTGCGGCGTCTCGATGTAGACCGGATCGAGTATGCCCTCGTGGATTACCGCAGCGGTGGCAAAACCAACAATCCACTGCGCAACATAACAGGCAAGACCGCCAATAAAGACGATTTTCCAATTCATCACGATCCCCCCAAAATAGTGATGCATTGGGCTATGTTTAGCAGAAGCATGCTCGCTTTGCCGCGAAGTTGCAGAGCCTGCGCTACCCGGCGCCGCAACCGTCGATGACAATCCGGCACATTTATATTCCAGCGGAGTCAAAGGGGAAATGACGTCTAAAAATTTCACGGCATTCACACCGGACCTCGCGGGTTTTCTCGAGGAGCTGGCTGCGCACAATGACCGCGAATGGTTCAAGCGCAATAAGCATCGCTACGAGCAACACGTTCTGGAACCGGCGCTGGCATTTATCGAAGCCATGGCCGTACCGCTGGCAAAATTCGCACCGCGCTTCAGGGCGGTGGCAAAACGCTCGGGCGGCTCAATGATGAGAATCTACCGCGATACGCGATTCTCGGCCGACAAGAGTCCGTACAAGACCAACCTCGGCATCCAGTTCCGGCACGAGCGTGGCCGTGATGTGCACGCACCCGGCTATTACTTCCACGTCGATCCCGAACAGGTTTTCATCGGCGTCGGGCTGTGGCACCCGGATGCCGTGGCGCTGCGCGATATCCGCAGCGCGATCACGGACAGTCCCGAAGAATGGCGCAGGGCGCGCGATTCGCGCGCGTTCGCGCGCCGCTTCAGCATGACCGGCGCCTCGCTCAAGCGCCCGCCAAGGGGTTTCTCTGCCGATCACCCGCTGATCGACGATCTCAAGCGCAAGGACTTTGTCGCGGTAGCAAATCTGGCTCATTCCGACCTCTACCGCGACGACATCGTGAAAACACTCAGCCGCTACTACCGCGACGCTACACCGATGATGGAATTTCTTTGCGCCGCCACCGGTGTGCCGTACTGACAAACCCGCGCTACACTCGCCGGGTGAGAAACCCGTTCGCAAAATGCGCGGCAGGCGCAATCGCGGCCAGGGCGCGAACCGTCGTGGCCGCCCTGCCCGCGCTGGTAGCCGGGCTTGCATTGCTCACAGCCTGCGATACGCCGGCCCCATCCGACCCGATCGACGCCGCTGTCGCAAATCCAGACAGACCGGCTACTGACCGTGACCGTGACCTCAACCGCAAACCCGCCGAGGTCATGCGTTTTTTCGATGTCAGGCCGGGAATGACGGTTCTCGAGATGTTCTCAGGCGGCGGCTACTACGTCGAAGTGCTGGCGCGAATCGTAGGCCCGGAGGGGAAGGTCTACGCACACAACAATTCGGCGCATCGGCGATTTCTTGCCGATGCGCTCGCGTTGCGATACCGCGATCAGAGACTGGCGAATGTCATTCGCCTGGATACCGAGGCAGAGGACATACAGTTGGCGCCGGCCAGTCTCGACGGCGTTTTCCTTGTCCTTGCCTACCATGACGTCTACGTTCGCCCCGATCAGAACTGGCCCGCCATCGATCGGGCAGCCATGCTGCACGCCATCTTTGACGCACTTAAACCGGGCGCAACGCTGGGAGTTGTGGATCACATCGCAAGACCGGGCGATGATCCCGCCGAAATCGCCACCGCGCTTCATCGCATTGACGAAGGCGTGGTAATTCGGGATATCGAGCAGGCAGGATTTGTCCTCGAAGATCGCTCCGGGGTATTGCGCAATCCCGCGGACGACTATCAAAAACGCGTTTTCGACCCGCAGATCAGAGGTCGCACGGATCGCTTCGTACTGCGTTTTCGCAAACCGCTCTGAAGGCTGCCTCACCCGGCACGGTTCATTCTTGTGACTTAAAAACCACCGCGCCGTCCAAGATCGTGGCCAGCACCCGCGTCGTCCGGACCAGGCCGGCATCGCCGCGCCCGGCCAGCTCGACGAAATCCTGGTCGATAACGATCGGGTCTGCGATCTTGCGTGGCTCCGGATCACCAAAACGATATGCCTGTCCCAACGCGAGTACAGCGTTGATCGAGCAGGCGGCCAACATCAGCCCGGTAGCGTTTCAGGCAACTACCCGATTGGCGCTGTCATGCGCCCGCCTCGAGGTCACACAAGAGGTCACACAATCAGATCGCGTGTGCGGTGGCGTCGACAACCTGGCGCCGCGCCTATTGCTGCGCCAGTGCGTACAACAGGTCGACGTAGTATTTCTCCACGTCGGCGAGACCCGCGATGTTCGTGCCTTTGGCCGCCTCAATCACCATGAATTCGTCGGGGCCATGGGCGCCGGTCCCATAGCCGAGCGCCGCGAATACCAGGGGCAGATCCAGGCGCTCCGTGAACTGGTAGAAGGGCGCGCTGCCGGCCAGCCGCGGCCGCACCGCCACGTCGATCCCACGCTTGTTGAATACGCCGATTGCGGCCCTGACCAGTGCCGCATCGACCGACGTTTGTGCGCCAGGGTAGCCGCTGAACTTGCGGATCTCGATATCCTCGAAGCCGCCGTCATCGAGGTGCTTGCGGATCTTCGCCAGCGCCTGCTCCGGATCGAGCCCCAACGGCAGGCGCGAATCGACCTTCGCGGTGGCGATATGCGGCAGAATGGTTTTCGTCCCCTCGCCGGTGTATCCGCTCCAGATTCCGTCGACGTTGAGCGTCGGCATGTACAGGTATTCCATGATTGCATCGACACCGGTCTGACCGTCGATCCAGCGGGTCACGCCAAGCGACTGCAGCAACTGGGCATCGTCCCAGTCCGCTGCCATGCCGTTGATCAGCATCTGCTCTTCCGCGGTCGGCGGCCGGATTCCATCGTAATAACCGGGTACGGTAATCGTGTTGCCGTCGGCGCTAGTCAACGACGCCAGCGCCTGGATCAGGCGTAACGCCGGTGCATCGACAATCGCCTTGTACGAGCCGTGGATCTCGTGCCTGGCCGGCCCGCCCTGCGGCCCGCCCTTTGCCTCCATTTCCACATACAGAATGCCCTTGACGCCGAGATTGATCAGGACGTTTCCGTCGGGTGTCTGCGAGTTGAACGGAAACAATACGCCATCGGCGTTTCTCAATCGCGCTTCGTATTTATCGACGATTTGCGGGTAGTGCGGCGAACCGAGTTCCTCTTCGCCTTCCGCGGTAATCATCAGGTTGACCGGCAGACCGCCGGTGGTCGCGATAATCGACTCGATCGCGTTGAGCAACGCCCGCTGCGGCCCCTTCTGGTTGGTAGCGCCGCGCGCCATCAGCACCTTGCCACGCTCGTGGTCGACCAGGTTGCCTGCGAACGGCGGGGTCTGCCAGTCTTCCTCGTTGACCGGCTGCACGTCGTACATCATGTACATCATCAGTGTTTTTTCGGCACCGGCGTCGTAATAGCCCCACACGCCCGGGTGACCGTCGGTCTCGACCAGATCGGCTTCGGCAAACCCGAGCGCCTCGAGATCGTCGCGCAGCATCTCGGCCATCTCGACCACACCGACGTTCTGTGCGCTGATCGACGGTTGCCGGACCCAGCGTTGCAGTGCTTCGACATGCTGGTCGATATGCTCGTCGATATACGCGTACACCTCTTCGTGGTTGCCGCGGTAGGCAGGTACCGCACCCGGGTCAAAGACCTTGTCGGTGGTTATGTCGAAGTTGGGCCGGGACGGCGAGGCGGCCGACGCCACAGGAAAAGCAGGCATGGCCGCCATAATGCAAAACACAATGACCGATACCGCAGGCACGGAATTCTTCATAATCGTGACACCGACTCAGTGAAACCTGGACTGCGCGATTTTATGCACAGTTCGAAGGCTGCTGACAAATGGCAATCGGGGCGGCGGCAATGGCGAGAGATATTTGTCGTCCACCGCGCAACGACTCGACCGGACAGGCCGCAGATATTTGCGCCCGACAGGCGACGTACGGATGACCGGCGCAAGGCGCGGCGCGCCGCGGCCAAGCGCAAAAAAAAGCCCCGCCGAAGCGGGGCTTTCGTAGCTTGACAGTCAGTCAGACTTCTACTTGACCCGGCCCCAGGCGGTACCCCAGCGGCCGTCTTCGCCGCTGGAGCTGGGCTCTTCGGCGCGAGGCGCGGCATACATATTGAAGACCCAGAAGAACTTCTCGTTGCTCGGATCGAGGGCGATGCCGCTGTAGTCGCCCCAGCGGTTGCGCGTGCCGCCAAAGGTCCGGAGGTAGTAGTCCTCGCCCGCCTTGACCGTCTGCGTCGGGCCGATCATACCGGCCCCGTCCGCGATGCCGCGACCGGCAGCAAAAGCGCCCGCGTAGATCGTCGGTGCCGAGGCGGAGAAACCAACCACCATCTCGTTCAGGCGGTTGACCCCAATGGCCGGGAAGAAAGTGGTGGTGTCGGGTGCGATATCTTCGCCATCGATGATTCCGCTGTCGGCCAGGAAGATCGTCCCCGGGCCACCGGTGGCGTCCATCCGCACCCAGTAGGCCTTTGTGGTGCCGGCGAGAGCGGGGTCCGGACTGCAAGCACCCTCAGGGTCGATGGTCGCCGTCGTATAGAGCTGGCCTTCGCGCCAGACCGCGTCCAACGCGCGCCGGTCGTTGACCTCGATCAAAGCGTCGGTACCGGCCTGCGGTGCGTCCGCCAATGCCGGGAAGCCGCAGGGGCCGCCGACATTCTCTATATCGCCGAGGATGACGAATTCACCGGAGAAGAACGGTCCGCCGTTGGCGCCGAGCGGGTCGTCGATCGTGATGACCTGGGCTGCTTCCACTCCGTCGGGGCCGCCGAACGTCAGTCCGGAGTACGCGACGAGATAGGTTCCGATAGAGGAGCCGGGCCCGCCGACCCCGCCGTCGCCGTAGATCTGGGCCGGCTGCATCGTCGTGGCGATGAAGCCCGATTCGCCGGCGGGATCATAGGCGTTGGCAGTGGCGACGCCACCGTCGTAGAAGCCCGTTTTCGGAACGATCCAGACGCGTACGCCCCCGTAAAAGCCGAACGGATTGAAGGTGAAAATGTTGGCCGTCACGTAGACGGCTTCTTCGTCCACCTCGAATCCGGGATAGTCCGCCCAGCCGTCGAAGGAACCGAAGACCGTCTGCTTGGCGTCGACAGAGAGGTAGTACCAGTCCGCCCCGGTCGGTGTTTGCGGATTGCCGTCCTTCGACACCGCGAGCATGATCCGCGACTCATTGTCCGGACCGGCCGAACCAGTGCCCTGCACCCGCTCGAGCGTGACCACGACGAAGCGGTCCTCGTACTGGTCGTAGACAATCTTCGGATCGAACGTGAACGTCTTCGGCTCGAGCGGCGCGAAGAACTCAGCGAGCGACGAACGCCACTTCATCTCGCCGCCCTTG
>PKUM01000111.1 GCA_002868855.1 Chromatiales bacterium
CGGGCGATCCCATCGAGATGCCATCGGAAACCGTAATCGTGTTGAACACGATACTTTTGCCTCCCGCGGCGTTGGCCCCGTCGGCAGCGCGCCCGGCAAGCTTGTCGATGTGCATATTGCAGGGCGTGACCATGCTCCAGGTCGACGCGATGGCGATCTGCGGGCGCGTGAAATCGTCATCGTCAAAACCAACCGCGCGCAGCATGGCCCGGCTCGGAGCCCTCTCCGGGCCATCGACGACGACGCTCGAAAATGGCCTGTTGTCCTTGTCTTTGTTCATTTGGGTTTGTTATCCAGCGGTTCCTGCCGGTCGCGGCCGGCGTGGAGAAAATGGGTTCTGGCGCGGTGGCCGGGCCTTTCCTGGTGCATGGTTTTCAGGGCCGGAGCCGCGCGCCGCAGCGGTTTTGGCCGCTGTTGACATCCGTGTGCAGTTGCAACAATATCGGGCGGCATGTCGATTGCCAATAGGAAGTACGCGTTTCCGACCCAGGGTCTGGCCGGGTTCGCGTGGACGCCCGCCGACACGCTTGGCCTCTCCCTCATTCTCCTTGGCACCGCGGGGTGAAGGAATCGGGCTTGTAGCTGAATACGATCTCCAGAACCCCGCACCGACGACAGGTCGCTGCGGGGTTTTTGTTTAAGGGACACAACGCATTCAATTTTGGATCCAACTGACTACACAGGAGTCGCCAATGAACCTCTACACCGAAAAGGATGTCGATCCGCAGGCGCTAAAGGGCGCTCGAATCGCCGTACTTGGCTATGGCAGCCAGGGACGCGCTCACGCGCTTAATCTTGCCGATAGCGGGTTCGACGTGGTTGTGGGTGTCCGCGAGGGCGGCAAGGGCTGGGCCAAGGCTACGGCCGACGGATTGCAATGCGCCGAGCCGGCCGAGGCAGTCAGGGGTGCGGACCTGGTGGCCATGCTGGTTCCCGATATGGCGCAGCCGGAAGTGTTTTCCGCGGTTGCCGGCAACATGCGCGCGGATGCGGCGCTGCTGTTCGCGCACGGATTCAATGTCCACTATGGTCAGATCACGCCGCCCGAAGGGATGGATGTCATCCTGGTTGCGCCAAAGGGTCCCGGCGACCTGGTGCGGCGCCAGTACGAACAGGGCCGCGGAGTGCCGTGCCTGATGGCGGTGGCACAGGATGCCAGCGGTAACGCGTCGGCCAAGGCGCTCGGGTATGCCCACGGTATCGGCGGTACTCGCGGCGGTGTAATGGAGACCACGTTCAAGGAAGAAACCGAAACCGATTTGTTCGGCGAGCAGGCGGTACTGTGCGGCGGGGCGACCGAACTCGTCGTCAGGGGCTTCGAAACGCTGGTTGATGCCGGTTATCAACCCGAGGTCGCCTATTTCGAATGCATGCACGAGCTCAAGCTGATCGTGGACCTTCTGCACGAGGGCGGGATCAGAAAAATGCATGAGTTTATCAGCGAGACTGCCACCTACGGTGACCTCACCCGGGGCAAGCGGGTCATCGACGAGTCTGCGGCCGAACGCATGCGTGAAGTGTTACAGGACATCCAGGACGGGACATTCGCCCGCCAGTGGATCGACGAGAACGCAAAGGGTCTGCCCGAGTACAAGAAGATGCTGCAGGCCGATTTCGATCATCAGATCGAGACTGTGGGCGAGCGCCTGCGCTCGCGCATGTCCTGGCTGCATGAGGAAAGCGACAAGGGCAAGAAATCGTCCGAGGCGGCCTGAGGCTGCCTGGCGGCGGCTGCGGCAAACCGAGATAGCGCAGAGGAACATGACAAATGACTGACCAGGATCGGGTAAAGATCTTCGATACCACGTTGCGCGACGGCGAGCAGTCGCCGGGATGCAGCATGAATCTTGGAGAGAAGCTTCGTATCGGTCAGGCTCTTGCGGATCTCGGCGTGGACATTATCGAAGCCGGCTTTCCGGCCGCATCGCCGGGTGACTTCGAGGCGGTGGAGGCTTTGGCCGAGACGATCAGGGGCCCTGTCATCTGCGGTCTCGCCCGCTGCAATACGGGCGATATCGAGGCAACGGCGCGGGCGATAAAAGGCGCCGAAAAAAGCCGGATTCATGTCTTTGTCGCAACCAGCGCGATTCACCGCGAGCATAAATTGCAGATGGCCAAGGAAGAGATCATCCGTTCCGCGGTCGAGGGCGTGCGATTGGCGCGCAGTTTTTGTGACGACGTGGAGTTTTCGCCCGAGGATGCGTCGCGAACCGAGCCCGAATACCTGGCCGAAGTTGTTGCCGCGGCAATCGAGGCCGGTGCTACGACGATCAATATCCCGGATACCGTCGGGTATACCGTACCCGGTGAATTTCTCGAGCTGTTCCGATTCCTGAAATCCGGCGTTACCGGTATCGACGACGTTACGTTGTCGGTTCATTGCCATGACGATCTCGGCATGGCTGTTGCCAACAGCCTGGCCGCGGTCGAGGGTGGAGCGCGCCAGGTCGAATGCACGATAAACGGTATCGGAGAGCGGGCCGGCAACTGTTCGCTGGAAGAGCTGGTGATGGCGCTGCGGACGCGCGAGTCTTATTTCGGCTTGAGCTGCGGGGTCAAATCCGAACGGCTTTACCCGACCTGCCGGCTTGTCTCAACGATTACCGGCATGCCGATACCGCGCAACAAGGCGATTATCGGCGGTAATGCATTCGCCCATGAGTCCGGTATCCACCAGCACGGCATGCTGCGCAATTCTGCCACCTACGAAATCATGAGTCCGCAGGATGTCGGCCTGAATCGCAGCAACCTGGTTCTCGGCAAACACAGCGGGCGGCATGCATTTCGCGATCGCATCAGCGAGCTGGGTTTTGCCCTGGACGATGTCGAACTGAACCGCGCTTTTGCCGAGTTCAAAAAACTCGCCGACCAGAAAAAGGAAGTATTCGACTCCGACATCGAGTCAATTGTGTTGCATGCCGAAATCGAAAGACCGGGACCCTGGAGTCTCGCCGACCTGCGAATTGCCAGCGGCAAAGGAGCGTTCGCTTCAGCAGCTCTGGGGCTGACCCATGTCGACGGGCGAACCGTGCGCGAGGCCGGTGTTGGCGATGGGCCGATCGATGCTGCATTTCAGGCTATCGAGAGGGCAACCGGAGTAGACGTAACGCTGCTCGATTTTGAAGTGCGCAGCGTGTCTGTTGGCGAGGACGCGCAGGGTGAGGTAGCGGTACTGGTTCGTTTTGAAGATCGCGATTACCGCGGTCACGGTATAAGCACCGATATCACCGAAGCCGGCGCGCTGGCATTTCTCGACGTGATCAATCGGGTAGTGCGCGCGCGGGAGCGTAACGCCATCGCTGCGGAAACTACCGCCAGTCGTGCGGCCGGTTCGATCTGAGCGCAGCGGGATACCGATGTCACGCAGCGCGTTGATCGCGATTTTGCCCGGCGACGGAATCGGCCCGGAAGTGACGCAGCAGGCGGTACGGGTGTTGCGCGAGGTCGCCGCGCAAGGGGGGCACCAGCTGGCATTCGAGCAGGGTCTGATCGGCGGGGCCGCGATCGATGCCGAGGGCAGTTCGATGCCGCAGCAGACTGTATCGCTGTGCAGCCGGGCCGACGCAATTCTGCTGGGAGCCGTCGGAGGTCCGAAATGGTCCGACCCGGAAGCGCTGGTCAGGCCGGAGCAGGGTCTGCTGGCGCTGCGCAAGAAATTCGGCCTGTTCGCCAATCTGCGGCCGGTTTGTCCTAATCCCCGGCTGAACGATGCCTCTCCGATAAAGCCGGAATATCTCGACGGCGTAGATCTCCTCGTCGTGCGAGAGCTGACCGGGGGGATTTATTTCGGCGACAAGGAACGCGGCGAGGCGCATGCGAGCGACACGTGCCGTTATGGTATCCATGAAATCGAGCGCGTTGTGCGGCTCGCTTGCGCCCTTGCGCAACGGCGCCGCGGCAAACTGACCTCTGTCGACAAGGCAAACGTTCTGGAGACGTCACGCTTGTGGCGCGCGACTGTCGATCGAATTTGTGGCAAGGAATTTCCTGAACTCGAAGTGGAGCATCTGCTGGTCGACGCTGCGACGATGCATTTGCTTACGCGGCCTCGCGACTTCGATGTCATTGTTACCGAGAATATGTTCGGCGATATTCTCACTGATGAGGCTTCGGTCCTGGCCGGCTCGTTGGGCCTGCTCCCGTCGGCATCGCTGGCGCAGTCCGACGGCGACCATGCCTTTGGACTGTTCGAGCCGATACATGGCTCCGCTCCGGATATCGCCGGTCTTGGTGTCGCCAATCCTTACGGGGCGATTTTGAGTGCAGCGATGTTACTCAGGCACTCGCTGGGGCTTGATGCCGAGGCGCTGCGAGTCGAGGCCGCGGTCGATGCGGCGATTGCTGCCGGGGCGCTGACCCGTGACCTTGCCGGTCCAGGCGGGGTAACCACCGTCGCCGTGGGCGACGCGGTAATCGCTGCGCTGTGATCACGTGTTTCGGCGCTCGCCGATCCGGCGCGCGCTCCCGGTTACCGATTGTGGCTTATTCGCCTTCAACTTCGTTATCGAGGTCGAGTAATTCGATTGCGTATTGCAGCGCCTCGGCGCGGCTTGGATAACGCTCGATCTCGCGAATCAAATCGAGAATACCGAGCCGCGCGAAGGTCCGTGCAACCGGCGTTTTCAATCCGACGAGGATCACGATGTGATCGCGCTTGCGTGAGTTGATGATGATGTTTTCGAGCGCCAGCGTCGCACTTGAATCGACCTCCGGCACGTCGGTCAGATCGAGCAGGACGCAGTCGTAATTCTGGTAGCCGGAGATTCGCCGGTGCAGGCGATTTGCCGCACCGAAACTGATAGGGCCGGAAAACCGGATCAGTATCGCGCGATCCTTGAGACGCTCGATCATTGCGCTTTCCCCGGGCGCCAGTCCGGGTTCGCCCGACGGGTTGTCGACCGCATGCACCGAGTCGAGTTGCAGATCGGCCATGCGCTTGACGAACATCAGGCTGGCCAGAACAAAACCGACCGCCGCGGCAACAATCAGATTGAATACAATGGTCAGCACCATCACGGTAAACATCAGAACGACGCCGCTGCGCGGTGCAGTGCGAAGCCGCTTCAGATAGCGCCAGTCAATCGTGTCGAGTGCGATCTTGATCAGGATGCCGGCGACCACGGCTTCCGGAATCGCGGAGAAAAACGAGCCGAACGCGAGCACCAGGAGAAGCATCGCCGAGCCGCAAATTACGGCTGACCAACGGGTTTTACCGCCTGCCGAGACATTGGTCATCGTTCGCAGCGTTGCGCCGGCACCGGCTATGCCGCCGGCAAACCCCGCAAGCAGATTGCCGATACCCTGTCCGATCAGCTCGCGTTCGGAGTCGTGAAAGGTGTTGGTCGCATGATCTGCCGCCATTGACGCCAGGACGCTGTCGATCGAGCCCAGCAGCGCGATCGACAATGCCGAGACGAACATCGTGCTGGCGTCCGCAACGGTAAAGGCCGGGATCTGCCAGTTGGGCAGTCCGTTGCCGACCGAGTTCAGCGTCGGCGCATCCTGAAGCCAGAAAACGCCGGCCAGCGTACCGATTGCCAGCGCGAGCAGCGACGGCGGAAACCGTCGCGCCAGCATCTTCGGGCTCAGCAAGGTAATTGCCAGTGCGCCGAGTCCGAGTAGCAGAGTGTCGCCTCGCAGGGTCCCGAGATATTCCGGGATTTGCAGAAGCGCGGTTGTCGGATGCATCTGGGTCGGAAGACCAACCAGCGGCGCCAGCGACATCAGAATGATCGTGCAGCCGATACCACTGGCCCACCCCGACATCACCGGGTAAGGCAGCAGCGTGATGTAGCGGCCCATCTTCATCATGCCGAAAAGCACTTGCAGCAGGCCCGATAGCATTACCACGGTGAATGCCTTGGCCGGCTCCCCTGCAAACTGCGAATAGAGCGCCACCATGACCAGCGCGGTTGGGCCTGTCGGCCCGGCAATCTGCACCGCCGTGCCGCCAAACAGAGCGGCGCCGAGGCCGACGCAGGCAGCGGAGTAAAATCCCGCCACGGGTCCGGCGCCGGAGAGCTCGCCGAACGCAAGCGCAAGAGGCAGTGATAACACCATTGCCGACAGGCCGCCGGCGAGATCGCCGGGCAGAAACTTCGGTGGTTTCAGTGCCTGCATCATGCTGCGTGCTTCAGCGATTTCCTTTTTGTCAGCGTCGCGTCGCCGCGCCGTACCGCGGTGAATAATAGCGCTGCGCCGCCACGGCAAGCTTTATCTTTCTGGATCGGGTTTGCAATCGTGCATGTTCGATCGGCACACTGCCGCCTTGCGCCGCACTCAAAACGGGAGAGAGCATGTCGGGAAACAATGCCAGTGGTCTGAGTGACGCAGCCTATGTTGAACTGAAAGAGGGCGAAACCTATCAGCCGTATATTGCGGCGAGCGAAAGCCCTGCCGAATTCACGCTTCGGGCAGTTGGTCTCGGCGTGTTGTTCGGAATCGTTTTCGGGGCCGCCAACGCCTACCTGGGACTGCGCGCCGGCCTGACGATCAGCACCTCGATCCCGGTGGCGGTAATGACCGTCGCCGTTTTCCGCATCCTTGCGGCCAGCGGCCGGCGCGGTACGTTGCTCGAGACCAATCTCTCGCAGACCACCGGTTCGGCATCGAGTTCGCTTGCGAGCGGCGTAATTTTCACGCTGCCTGCTCTTTTTATGTGGGGCCTGCCACCGACCCTGGCGCAGATGAGCTTGCTCGCGATGTGCGGCGGCCTGCTCGGAATCCTGTTCATGGTTCCTCTGCGCCGCTACCTGATCGAGCGCGAACACGGCCGGCTGCCCTACCCGGAAGGTACCGCTTGTGCCGAAGTGCTGGTTGCCAATGAGATCGGCGGGAGCAAAGCGCGTTTCGTTTTCTATGGGCTCGGTGTCGGCGCTTTTTTTAAATTGCTGACCTCGTGGATAAAGATCATACCGGACGCTGTTCACACCAAGGTGCCGTTGCTAAAAAAAGGCGAGCTCGGAATGGACATCTCCGCAGCGTTGTTTGGTGTCGGCTACATACTCGGGCCCAGAATCGCGAGCGTAATGGTTGGCGGCGGCCTGCTGGCGTGGCTGGTGATCATCCCGGGGATTGCGATCTGGGGTGATGCCCGGCCCGACCCTCTATACCCCGAAACCGCGCAGTTGATTCGCGATATGTCGCCTTCCAGCATCTGGACGCGTTACGTGCGGTATATCGGCGCCGGTGCGGTCGCGGCAGCGGGCATCATGACGCTGATACGATCGATCCCGGTGATGATCGAAAGTTTTCGGGTCGGCGCGGGCCAGATCGCGGGTCAGGTCGGCGCTGGAGCACAGGCAGTCGCAACGTTGCGTACCCAGCGCGATCTGCCGCTGAAATTCGTCGCCATCGGGGTACTCTTCATCGCCCTGGTGCTGGCGCTGTCGCCGGCGGCGTTCGGTGTTTTGGGCGGCATGGGGGCGCGGATCGTGGCGGCTATCTGCGTGGTTGTTTTTGCGTTCCTGTTCGTTACGGTGGCGTCCCGGATCGTGGGCCTGGTCGGAGTCACGTCGAACCCGACCAGCGGCATGACCATTGCCACTCTGCTCGGAACCGCCGGAATTTTCCTCGCGCTGGGCTGGACGGACATTTCGGGCAAGGTAGCGGCGATCACTGTGGGATGTGTCGTGGCGATTGCCGCTTCCATCTCGGGCGATACTTCGCAGGATCTCAAGACCGGCTTCCTGGTAGGGGCAACGCCGCGTTACCAGCAGACCGCGGAACTGATCGGCGTGCTCACATCCGGCGTATTCGTGTGCCTGGCGGTGATGCTGCTCGCGGATACGTTCGGGTTTGGCAGCGAAGAGTTGCCGGCGCCGCAGGCGACGCTGATGAAACTGGTCATCGACGGTGTGCTCGATCAGTCGCTGCCGTGGGGGCTGGTGGCGATGGGGGTGACAATCGCGGTGGCCTGTGAGCTTCTCAGGATCCCGTCGCTGCCGTTTGCGGTCGGAGTCTATCTGCCGGTAGCGACGATGACGCCGATCTTTGTCGGCGGCATGCTGCGGCACTGGCTCGAGCGGCGCGCCGCAAATGCCGAAGCGCGGGCGGAGCGGCGCGAGCGGGGTGTGTTGCTTGCGTCCGGATTCGTCGGCGGGGAGGGCTTGCTGGGAGTCGGTATTGCCGCGGCCGCGTTCATTCAGGGGCACAAGCCCGACGGGTTCGGTACCGACTGGACCGGGTCGGAGGCAGGCGCAATGCTGGCCGGTCTCGCCGCGTTTATTGCCTTGTGGATCTGGTTCGCGCGAATGGCAACGCGTAACGCCTGAACCGGGCCCCGATTTCGACAACCGGGGGCGGGCGGTGGCTAGTGGAGGTTTGCGCGATCGCCGATTTCCGGCATCGGCTGGAACAGCGCGTAGTCGAGTGCGGTAATCAGCGTATCGGTGTCCTGAACTCCGGCTACCGCGACGCGTGCGTTGAACACGTAGTGAGGAACGGAAAGCACGCCTTGCAGACGATGATTCGTATCCATGGCCTGCACCGTCATGTTGTTTGCATCGCCTCTCAGCAGGGCGTCGGTCCGGGCGAAGTCCAGACCGCTTGAGGCGGCAAGCCCGGTCAGGGTTTCCCTGTCGCCGATATTGAGACCTTGCGCGAACACCGCGCGATAAAGCCGGTCGATAAAATCAACGTGTTTGCCCTGGTCCTGGGCCAGCAAAACGAGACGATGTGCGTCCAGCGTGTTCGGTACCTGGCTTATCCGCGCGAAATCGAAGGTAATTCCCGACTCCCGGCCCAGTTCGGTGATTTGTGCAAGGGCGGGCTCTACCTGGTCGCGACTCCCGAAGCGACGGGTCAGAAACGAGTCGAAATCGATACCCCAGTGCGGAATATCCGAGTGAAGCTGAAACGGCAGCCAGCGAATGACGTGCGGCTGCCCGGTTTCCAGTTGCGCCAGCGCCTGTCGCAGCCGCGTGAATCCGAGATAACTGAACGGGCAGGCGAGGTCGCCGGCGAATTCGACATGAAGTGCGTCGGTGGCGGTCAGTTCCACCGCGTTGGTCAGGTTGTTTCGCAGTCGGATTTCCATAGACAGTGAGTTTGAGGCAAAACCGGAGTTTGCAAGCAGCGCGCAGTTCACAAATTCGGGATTATGTGAATACGATGCTTGATTATGGTCGAATCGGACCGTATTACCGCGCTAGACCAACAGGAAGACGGTCGCCAGGCCCAGAAAGATCAGGAAGCCCATGCTGTCGGTCGTAAAAGTCAGCAGCACGCTGGATCCGTAGGCGGGATCGCGGCCCAACCGGTTTAGCAACAGCGGCACACCGGTCCCGACCATTGCAGCGACCACGAGGTTGAGCAACGTCGCCACGCCCATTACCGCGGCCAGCCCGGTATCGCGGTATAGCAGGAACGTGATCAAGCCCATGACGCTGCCCCACATCGTGCCGTTTATCGCCGCGATGCCGATTTCCTTGAGCGCCAGGTAGCGAACGTTGCCGGCGCCGAACATGCCGGTAGCAAGGCCGCGTACTATCAGGGCCACGGTCTGGTTGCCGGTATTGCCGCCGATGCTGGCGACGATAGGCATAAGAGTGGCCAGTGCAACGAGTTTTTCGATCGATCCTTCGAAAAGTCCGATCACCCGTGAAGCGACAAGCGCCGTGGCCAGATTGAGGCCGAGCCATAGCCAGCGCCTGCGTGCGCTGGTCCAAACCGGCCCGAACAAGTCCTCGTCCGCGTGCAGGCCCTCGCGCAGGAATGCGTCCTCCTCCGCTTCCTCGCGGACATAGTCCATTACGTCGTCAACAGTCAGACGCCCGATCAGACGGCCGCGCTCATCGACCACCGGCGCGCTGACGAGGTCATATCGCTCGAACGCCTGCGCCGCACTTGCGATGCTGTCGCCAGGCTCGAACGCGATTGCGTCGGTCGATACGGCTTCGCTTATCGGGTTGCGCGGACGATGCAGCAGCAGGCGGGTCAGAAGCAGTTCGCCCAGCAAGCGGTGTCTTTCGTCGACGATGAACAGTTTGTCGGTCTGGTCCGGAAAGTCGCCCGCCTTGCGCAGCATTTTCAGAATGGTTTTGAATGTTGCCGTGGCCGGAGCGACCAGCACGTCCGGGCTCATTAGTGAGCCGACCGTGTCTTCCGGGTACGTGATCGAGGCTCGCAGCCAGCTGCGCTCTCCCGGGTCGCGTGTTCCCAGCACCGCGTCGAGGACGTCGCCTGGAAGCAGGTGGGCAAGTTGCAAGAGATCGCCAACTTCCAGTGGCAAACAAATCGCTTTGAGCCGTTCGTGCGATGTTTCGCTAATCAGCGTCTCGGCCACACCGTCTGCGACCTGCCACAACACGTCGCCGGCGCGCTCGTCGGCAAGCTGGCGCCAGACGAAATGCCGGTCGTCCAGAGGCAGAGTCTCGAGCAACCTCGCTATATCGGCATTGTGTAGTTTGTCCAGCTTGTTCGCGAGATCGGCCAGGGTCTGCCGCGCGATCAGATCGCTGACCAGTTCCTTCCTGCTCGAATCCGGCGTTACTGATAACTTCTCCAGCAACTCGCGCCGGCCGAGCAACTCCCTGATGGGCTGGAGGTTCTGTTCCAGATGCCGTTTGTTCGCTGGGGTTTCACGCACTGGGAACTCCCGAAATTCCGGCAAAGCACAACCGCTGGTCGCGGCTGCGAAGCGCTACTCTTCGCCAGATTCGGTGTCCGGCTTTTTCCTGCGCCTGCGCCGGCCCTTCGCGGGCTGCTGCTCTTCGACGAACTCGAGTCCCAGCTGGAACGCTGCTTCCGTCAACTTCATGACCTTGTTGAAAAGTTCGTCCGACAATTCACGGGCGTTGTCGTGACGACGCAGAATGTTGACGAATTTGCGTTCTCTTTCGAACTGCTTGGCGAGACGGCTGGCGCCCCAGCTCTCCCCGAGTTGCTCGATCCTGGGGTTGTATGTGCGAGCGAAACGAATGATGAACGGCAACGGATCATGGCGTGCCACCAGCGCCGAGATGCGCAATATCAGGTCAAACGACAATGTCGCGGTGCCGTTTTCTACCGCCTCGAGCAGCGACGTGTCAGCGAGCTGAAGCGCGTCCGCCAGATCCTTCAACGTCAGCCCGGTGGTTTCCCGGATGTCATGCAGGTACGACCCGGCTTCTTTCATTGCTTCCAGTTGCTCGGGACTCATGACGCCGGAGGCGCGGCCGAGCAATAACGAGGAGCCCATACGGAACGGACCCTCTCCTTTGCGCAATGCGAGTTGCAGCGCGTTGCTGGTCAGATCGCCGGTGATTTCCTTCGCCTTTTTCAGCCACGGAAAGTCCCCGAGGTCGAACAACGTGCCGGACTCCTCGGTCGGTGCCGGTTCGGTTGGCGTCGCTTCAACTGGCTGCTCTGGTGCTACAGGCTGCTGTCGCGCCTTCGTGACCCGCGTCTTCTTTTTCGTGCGCCGCTTGCTTTTCTTTTTGCCAGTAGACCCTGTCATCACGAGCCTCCATGCGATCGTCTGGTTCCTTCCATGCTAGGTCAAGCCCCGCCCAAAGGCCAGACCGGACCAGCCGAAACCGTGTGCCGGCATCTGCCTGGACTGCCGATGCGAGCGCCGGTAGGTCGCGGCGCAACGGCGCAGACCGCCGGTTGGCCGATGGCGAAGCAGGCTGGTCGGAAGAGTTTGGCCGGGCGGCACTTTAAGGCGCGGTGGCTGGCTGACTCGCGGCTGTTGCGGCAACCGTGAATAGAATCAGGCCCGTTACCGCCGTAAACGCCCAGTTCTTTTGTGCCAGGGATTTGGATGAACAGAGCGTGATCGGCCTTATGGCGGGATGGAATGGCAGTGCCGGCGAGTACTTCGTGCCTGCTCAGTCCGCGGAAGGAATACCGCTAACCCGAACTCCCGGAGATTTGCTATCGGTATCGCTGCGAATCAGGATGAGTGCGGTTAGGATCAGCACCAGACCTGGTGCCGCGGCGAGCTGGACGCCTTGCCAGCCCCAGGTATGGAGCACGCTGCCAGCGGCGAACGAACCTGCGGCGGACGCAGAGAAAACGGCAAAATCGTTGGCGGCCTGGACCCTGAACCTCTCGCTTCTGTTGTAGCAGGTGGTCAGCATCGTCGTGCCGGCGACAAACAGGAAGTTCCAGCCGATCCCGAGCATGACCAGA
>PKUM01000277.1 GCA_002868855.1 Chromatiales bacterium
CGGAACCGGAGCGGCCATGGAGCCCGCACGATCCACGTCAGCGGCGTGACACAGAGCGTGATCAGCAGCAGGTTCAGTCCCCATTTTCCAAGACCGTGGAGCAGCGCCTCCACCGGATTTGCGCCGAGACTGAAACCGGCGATGGCAAACGCACCCAGCCCGAGTTGCAGCGCCGGCAAGAGGCAGGCGGCAAAAACCAGTGGCTTCCACACCCGGGCAATTGTTTTCGCTGAAACAAGCGTCATCGGCTGCGTTCGGACCGACTCAATAGTTGCGCGCCAGGTCCATGCCGCTGTAGAGCGACGCGACCTGTTCGCCGTAGCCATTGAATTTGCGGGTCGGTATCTTGCTGGCAAATGCGCTGGCGCCAATCCGTCGTTCGCGTTTCTGACTCCACCTTGGATGATCGACCTCCGGATTGACGTTGGCGTAAAAGCCGTACTCGTTCGGTGCCGCTTTCTCCCAACTACTGCGCGGTGGTGTCTCGCGGAAAATTATCCTGTCGATCGACTTGATGCTTTTGAATCCGTACTTCCACGGTACGACGAGGCGCATCGGCGCGCCGTTCTGGTTGGGCAGGACTTCGCCGTATACCCCGACCGCCATCAGCGCGAGCGGGTGCATCGCCTCGTCCATGCGCAGGCCCTCGACATACGGCCAGTCCAGGACCGGACGGCGCTGACCCGGCATGCGTTCGGGGTCATGCAGCGTGCGAAATTCAACGTATTTGGCCGCCGACAGCGGTTTGAATCGCTGCAGCAGGTCGCCCAGCGGAAAACCCACCCACGGCACGACCATCGACCAGGCCTCGACGCAGCGCAGCCGATAGATACGTTCCTCCAGCGGGTGCGGTGCGAGGATGTCCTCCAGCGTAAATTCGCCGGTAATTTCGGCCTCCCCGGATATCTGAACCGTCCACGGTGCCGGATCGAAATCGCCGGAGTTGGCTGCCGGGTCTGCCTTGCCGGTGCCGAATTCATAGAAATTGTTGTAGCTGGTGATGTCTTGGTAACTGTTGGGAGTTTCCCCCTTCCCGAAATCAGTCTTGCGGACATCGTCGAGGCGCTGGCGTGCCGCGAGCGCGATTCGCGGGCCAAGCCCGGCCGCGAGAACCGCGCCCGCAGTTGCCGCCGCGCCGCGCAAAAAACGGCGCCGGCCCAGATAAAGGTCTTTATCGGTTATTTCCGAAGAACGGATATCGTTGGGGCGGCGAATCAGCATAGAGACCTCGTGCCTGGGGCGTAGTCGGGTTACACAACAAAGACCGGCACAAGTGGCCGATTATTACCGATTTCGCCGCAGAGACCGTATTGGTTGCGCGGCGGCAACCGGGCTTGAACCCGGCTGTATGCGCACCGACAATGGCCGCGGCGGCATTCATGGCCGCTATTGCTGGCGTTGGAGACACTGCATGAATCCGCTATTGCAGGATTTGCTCGAACATTTGGAGCTGGAGCCGCTCGAAGTCAATTTGTTCCGCGGCACCAGCAAGGACATTGGCAGCCCGCAGGTATTCGGCGGGCAGGTTCTCGGTCAGGCGCTGCGTGCCGCTTCGCTAACTGTCGAAGATCGAATCGTGCACTCGCTGCATGCGTATTTTTTGCGCGCCGGCGACTTTAATGCACCGATCGTCTATCAGGTTGACCGTAGCCGCGATGGCCGCAGTTTCTCTTCGCGCAGAGTCGTGGCGATTCAGCATGGACGCCAGATTTTCACGCTGGCGGCGTCTTTCCAGCTTCCCGAGGAGGGTATTGACCACCAGGCGACCATGCCCGAGGTGCCGGCACCTGACACCCTGCCCGACGCGACCAGTTACAGCGAGCCGCTGCTCGACAAGTTTCCGGAAAAATTACGACGGTTTTATCAGCTCAAACGGGCGTTCGATTTTCGCCCGGTCCAGGCGCCGGAGTTCTTCACTGCGAGCAAGCGTCCGGCGCGAAAGCAAGTGTGGTTTCGGGCGCTTGATCGGCTGCCAGACGCGGATATCTGTCACCGTTGCCTGCTGGCTTACGTGTCCGATTACGATCTGCTGGCGACCGCGACATTGCCGCATGGCATAGCGTTCGGTTCGGGCAATGTGCAGATGGCCAGTCTCGATCATGCGATGTGGTTTCATCGCTCCTTCCGGGTCGATGAATGGCTCCTGTACGATTGTGACAGCCCGAGCGCGGCGGGCGCCCGCGGGCTGGCGCGGGGCACGATCTACGATCAGAACGGCCGGCTGGTTGCGTCGACTGCGCAGGAGGGTCTGATCCGGTTATGGCCGGTCAGGGATTGATTATGATTTTGCCGAGGTGAGCGTTGGCCGCCATGTAGCGGTGTGCCGCGGCGGTTTCTTCGAGCGGAAAATAGCGGTCGACATGCAGGCCTAGCTTGCCGCTATCCAGACCCTCGCTGATACCGTGAACGGCAGCGGCGGTCGCCTGATCGTGTTGCAACAACGTGAATACCGTATAGCCCCGAACATGCAGGTTCTTGCCGATCAGCGGTCCCGCCGGCAGGGTCATTGCACGGGTGTCCAACAGACCGTAAAGAAAGTACCAGCCTTCCGGCCTGCAGGCTTCCAGGTGTTCGCTGAGCATCGGTCCGCCAACCGGGTCAAAAACAATGTCGGCGCCGCGGCCGCTGCTGATTTCCCGGATGCGGGGCAGGTAGTCCCCGTCAGTCACGTCAATAACATGGCTGGCGCCGAGAGCCCGCAGCGGTTCCACCTTTGCAGCACTGGTGGTCGTCGCAATAGCGGTCGCGCCGAACATATTAGCGATCTGAATCGCGGCGATCCCGACTGAGCTTGAGGCCGCGCAAATAACGACGTTCTGCCCCTCGCCGCATTTGTTTACGAATTGCAGTGCGCCCCAGGCGGTCAGATATTGCATCCAGATTCCGCCGGCGTCGGCATCGGAGACCGATGACGGGGTATGCACGAACAGCCGTTCCGGCGCGGTTACATATCTGGCAACCGCGCCCTGGCGCGATTCGTCGAGCATGCCGGGAAGGCTGCCAACACGGTCGCCAGGCTTGAACCGGGTGACGCCGGGACAGATCGCCTCGACAATGCCGCCGGCTTCCTTGCCGCTGCGGCTCGGCAGATCCGGCATTCGGAGGTAATGGCCTTCGCGAAACAGCAAC
This sequence comes from Chromatiales bacterium, assembly GCA_002868855.1. Lineage (GTDB taxonomy): Bacteria > Pseudomonadota > Gammaproteobacteria > Steroidobacterales > BM003 > BM003. The sequence continues at coordinate 3,130 of PKUM01000277.1, forward strand.
TCGGCGCGGTTGAGTCCCGCCGACGTGCAGCGGATGCAGACCTCGCCCGGACCCGGTTCGGGTTCGTCAAACTCGGCGACGTGGAGAACCTCGGGGCCTCCGAGACGGTCGAACATGATGGCCTGATTTTTCATTGTCGCTCCTCCGTGCTCGTCACGGCTCTACAGTTGGCGGCGACTGTGATGCGTCAACTCTCGGCGCGATCCGCGCACTCGATGCAGCGGGATGCAAAGGGCAGGGCCTCCAGTCGGGCCGCATTGATCTCACGGCCGCAATCCCGACAAGCTCCGTAGTCTCCATCGTCAATGTGTTGCAGGGTGCGGTTGATCTGATCGAGTTCGCGGCGCGCGGCGGATCCCAGCGCATCCATGACTTCTTCGTTCTCGCGCTCGGTGGCCTGGTCCTCGAAATCGCTGGGCAGGGGAGTATCCTCATGCCGCACTTGCGCCGAGATCTGCGCGATTCTCTGCATCAATTCCTGTTGCCGGATGCGCAGGCGCGTTTTGATTTCAGAAAAGTCTTTCATTGCTGATCAGCGCTATTGCTGTCCCTGTTGCAGTTGCGCGGCGACGGCTTCCTGCGCGGCCCGAACTGCCTCGGGATCGCCGAGAAAACGTCGATCCAGCGCTTTGAGGTTAGCGTCCAGATCGTAGGTCAGCGGTACGCCCGTCGGAATATGCAATTTCAGGATTTCGTCGCGGTCGAGGTGATCCAGTTCCATGACCAGGGCTCGCAGGCTGTTGCCGTGGGCGACAACCAGGACGTCCTCACCGTTGCGCAGGCGTGGCGCGATATTGTTTCTCCAGTGCGGCAGAACCCGCGCGAGTGTGGTCGCAAGGGATTCGGTAGCCGGTAGGTTCTGCACGCCGATTCCTGAATAGCGCCGGTCGAAGCGCGGGTGACGCGGATCGTCTGCCTGGAGCGGCGGCGGCTCGGCTTCGTATCCGCGGCGCCAGGACTGAACCTTCTGCATGCCATATTTGGCCACGGTCTCGGCCTTGTTCGAACCCTGCAACGATCCGTAGTGGCGCTCGTTGAGCACCCAGTTCCGGTCCACCGGCAGCCACATCATGTCCATCTCGTCGAGGACTATCCACAAAGTCCTGATTGCCCGTTTGAGCACCGAGGTAAAGGCTATATCGAATTCGTAACCGGCGTCCCTGAGCGCGATTCCGGCGTTGCGCGCCTCGTTCCGGCCCTGGTCCGTCAGATCGACGTCGGTCCAGCCGGTAAAGAGATTGTCCTGGTTCCAGGTGCTTTGACCGTGTCGCAACAACACCAGTTTTCCGGTCATCGTTTAATGTCCTTGGATTACTGTCGCCGGCCTGTTTTTCGCATCCTGGAATTGGCCGGATCAGGTGATCATCGTGAGCTTGCGAATCTCCTGAAGCGCTACAGACAAAGTCGGAAAATCGAGACTTCCGGACGCACGCATTTGCTTTAGAACATGCTTGCTATGGGACACCTTTTCGGCCGACTTGTCCAGCCACGCCAGTACGGTATCCCGCGGCGTTCCGGCATTATCGATCGACAAAACCTGGAACGTCAGACGCCGATGCAGCATGAATAGATTCTCGCGCAGGCTGCTGCGCGCAACTGCCTGCCAGCGTCCATCGACCTTGAGCTTCTCTATTTCGTCGCGCAGCCAGTCGAGGCCCAGTCCCATGCCGAGCTCAAAATAAACGGAGCCGGCGTGGCGCGCCGACGTCCTGGTGAGGCGTGCCACCTCGACGATGTCGAGTGCGGAGAACGACGAAGGCAGGGCCGCGACCTTGGTTGCCAGGCGATTCGGAACGCCGATATCCAGATACAACTTGACGGTCTCGTCATAGCGTTTTTTGAGGCGCCCGATCAGCAGCCCGGGCAGGTCCTTGAGCAACATGCGCACGCCGGGTTGCAGCCGCGAAACCCAGTCCTCGATCGCGGGCGATCCGTCGACCTGTTGCAACAGCCACATCGTGGCGTAACGTAGCAACCGGGTGGTCTGGAACATCATCGAGTACTGCACGTTGGCGTGAATAACATTGTCGATGTTCTCGATCTGCGTCCAGGCAGTGCGGATTCCGAACACCTCGCGAACGATCGCATACGCTCTCGCGATTCGACCGACATCGGCGCCGGTCTCCTCCTGCATCCGCAAAACAAAGACCGGGCCCATGCGGTTTACGATGCTGTTGCTTACAAGGGTCGCGATAATCTCGCGGCTAAGCGGATGCTTGGGCATGGTTTCGCTGTAACGGCGTTGCAGCGGATGCGGAAAATACAGCTGCAGCTCGCGTGCCAGATACCTGTCTTCGGGAACGTTCGAGCGGATCAGTTCGTCGTAAAGCGCGATTTTGCTGTAACTGACCAGCAGCGACAGCTCCGGACGGGTGAAGCCCATGCGCTGGCGGCGGCGTTCCTCGAGCATTTCGTCATCGGGCAGGAATTCGAGTGCGCGGTTGAGGCGGCCCGCGCGCTCCAGCGCACGCAGCACGAATGCGTGCTCGTTCAGGCGCTCGACCGCATGGGTTTCCATCATGCTTATGGCCTGGGTCTGCAGATAATTATTCCGCAACACCAGGGCGGCGACCTCATCGGTCATTCCCGCCAGCAGTTTGTCACGGCGTGCGGTTGTCAGACGCCGATCCTCGGCGACCAGGTTGAGCAGGATCTTGATATTGACCTCGCGATCCGAGGTGTCGACGCCGGCAGAGTTGTCGATAAAGTCAGTGTTGATGCGGCCTTCTGCCAGCGCATATTCGATGCGCCCTAGCTGAGTGATGCCGAGGTTTCCGCCTTCACCGACCACTTTGCACCGCAATTCGCTCGCATCGACCCGGACCGGGTCGTTGCTGCGGTCCCCGGCCTCGGAATTGGCTTCGCTGCTGGCCTTCACATAAGTGCCAATGCCGCCGTTCCAAAGCAGGTCGACGGGCATCGTCAGGATCGCCCTTATCAGTTCCTGTGGCGTCATTTCCTCAAGCTCGCTACCCAGCATTTGTTGCATCTCGGGACTGAGCTGGATGCGTTTGTCGGCGCGCGAAAACACGCCGCCTCCGGGCGAGATCAGGTCGGCATCGTAGTCGGTCCAGCCCGAACGCGACAGCTCGAACAAGCGCTGTCGCTCCTCGTAACTCACAGCAGGATCGGGATTCGGATCGATAAAAATGTGAAGGTGATTGAATGCCGCCAGCAAACGCGTCTGCCGCGACTGCAACATGCCATTACCGAAAACGTCTCCGCTCATATCGCCAATGCCGGCGACTGTGAACGGCTGCGACTGCACATCGACTGCCAGTTCGCGGAAGTGGCGCTTGACAGCCTCCCAGGCGCCGCGCGCCGTGATACCCATTTTCTTGTGGTCGTACCCGGCAGATCCGCCCGAGGCGAACGCATCGCCGAGCCAGAAATCGTATTCGGCGGCAACCGCGTTGGCGATATCCGAAAACGTTGCAGTTCCCTTGTCGGCAGCTACGACGAGGTAGTAATCATCGTCGTCGCGGCGGCGCACGTCGGGCGGCGCCACGACCGCGCCGTCGACCAGGTTGTCCGTAATGTCGAGCAGGCCGCGAATGAAGGTCTTGTAGCAATCGATGACCTCTGCCTGGATCGTGTCGCGCTCTCCCGCCGGCAGCTGCTTGCAGACAAACCCGCCCTTGGCGCCGACCGGCACGATCAGCGTGTTCTTTACGTTCTGGGCTTTCATCAGCCCGAGGACCTCGGTTCGGAAGTCCTCGCGCCGGTCCGACCAGCGCAGGCCGCCGCGAGCCACCTTGCCACCGCGCAGGTGGACGCCCTCGACCCGCGGCGAGTAGACAAATATCTCGAATTCCGGCCGCGGCAGCGGCAGTTCCGGGACCTGTTTCGCGTCCAGCTTGAACGACATGTACGGTTTCGCCAGCCCGGCGTCGTCGCGCTGGTAGTAATTGGTCCGTAATGTCGCCCGGATCACGCCACGGAATGCGCGCAGGATGCGGTCCTCGTCCTGGCTGCTGACCGCATCGAGTGCTGCGTCGAGCGCGCTCGCGATATCGTCGATCTTGCGTTGTCGCGAGCGGCTTTTCCCGGGGTCGAAATAGTTGCCGAACTTATCCGCCAGCAGGCGCGCGATTTCGGCGTTGTTCAGCAGCACTTCTTCCATGTAGGCCTGGCTGTACGGAATACCTGTCTGCAGCAAATATCGGCAGTAGGCGCGCAGCATCGATGTCGAGCGCCAATCGAGACCCGCTTCGAGAATAAGCCGGTTGAAGCTGTCGTCCTCGATCTCTCCCTGCCACACCGCGGCGAAAGCGTCGGTGAAGCGATCGGCGATGTCCTTCAGCCGTACCGGCGACTTCTCAGGCAGTATGATTTCGAAATCCTGGATCCAAACCTGGTCCGGGGCCATGCGCATCCGGTACGGGCGCTCCGCGATGACCTTAAGTCCCATGTTTTCCAGCAGCGGCAGGGCATCAGACAGAGGGATGGGCTCGCCTTTCCGGTACACCTTGAAGTGCAGGCGGCGGTCATTCGTGTCTGCCGGCCGGAACAGCTTCATCACCGGGCGGGCGTCGGCCTGGTCGAGCTGCAGTAAATGTTCGATGTCGTCTACGGCGGTGACCGGGTCGAAATCCTCGGCGTATGCGGCCGGAAAACACTCGCCAAAACGGCGGTACAGCTTGAGACCCTTTTCCTCGCCGCAGTGATCGATCAGCGCGTCGCGGAGATTGTCTTGCCAGGTGCGGACCGCCTCGGCGATGCGTTTTTCCAGGGAACCGATGGCGATTCGCGGCGCGCTGCCCGGTTTAAGCCACACGATGATATGGACCCGCGCGAGTTTCGAGTCCGCGAGTTGCACTGTGTGCTCGGTCTTGCGGCCGTTGCAGGCGTCCAGCAGGATCCTCTCGATCCGTTCGCGCACCTGGGTGCTGTATTTGTCCCGCGGTACGAAAACCAGGCAGGAAATAAACCGGCGGAACTCGTCGCGGCGCACGAACAGTTTTACCCGCTGGCGTTCCTGCAGGTCGAGGATGCCCCTGGCAATTCTCGCCAGGTCCTCGATCGAGATCTGAAACAGTTCGTCGCGCGGGTAATTGTCGAGTACGTGCACCAGCGCTTTGCCGCCGTGGCTCGAGCGCCCGAGGCCGGACAGTTCGAGTACCTTCGCGGTCTTGTAGCGAAGCAGCGGGATCTGGCGCGGATTGCGGCTGTACGCGGTCGATGTGTAGAGACCGAGAAAACGTTGCTCGCCAATGATTTTTCCGTTTTCGTCGAATCTCTTTATGCCGACGTAGTCGAGATTGGTCGGGCGATGCACGGTCGAGTTGGAACTGGCTTTGGTTATTACCAGTAACTCACTGGCTCGCGATTGCGGCCGGATGCTCTGGGTCAGCCCGGGTGTCGATTCGTCGCTTGTCTTGGTTGATCCGCGTCTCAGTATTCCCAGTCCGGAACCGACGATTGCTCTCAAGTAACGATCGTTCTCAGTTTCGATCAGGTCGTATTCCCGGAATCCGAGAAAGGTGAAATGATCCTGCTCCATCCACTCCAGAAAACTAAGTGACTCCTCGACCGTTTCGGCATCGAGAGGAGGAGGGTTGCGCCGCAGTCCGGCGCAGATTTCCAGCAACCGGTTACGCATTTTTGCCCAGTCGCGCACCGCGGAGCGGACGTCACGCAGGCCTGACCGAATGCGCTTTTCGAGGCGCGTCAGGATCTGCGGGTCGGTCTCCCTGTCGACCTCGATCATGATCAGCGATTCCGCAAAGATCCCGGCTGCCTCGTCGGCTTCTTTTTCCAACGCAACGAGATTGCCCTGCCCATCGCGGCGGAGGTTCAGGATCGGGTGAACCGTGAGATGAACCGTGAATCCTGCCGCATTCAATAGCATCGCGACCGAATCCACCAGAAACGGCATGTCGTCATTGACGGTCTGCACGATCGTGTGGGTGGAATTCCACGCGGCGGCGTTGTTTTCGGGATTGAATACGCGAACCTTCGGCCGGCCGCGACGCCGCTGCATCGCGAATTGCAGGTGCGACCATGCTGCGCCCGCCAGATCCCCGGCGCTGCGCGCGACGAGGTCTTCGGCGGCAACGTTGCGGTAATAGTGTCTCGCGAAATCGCCGGCATCAAAGGGCAGGCCGTCACCCGCCAACGCTGCCATCGCGTCAGCAATGGCGTCGATGATTTTTCCGTGAGCGTCGGTAAGCCTGCGCCGCATTACCCTGATTCTCCCCGCATTGCGATGGCCGGTATTGTAGCCGCCCGATTAGGACGGCGCTTCAGTTTTGTAGCTGCAGGTCCGCGATCGCCGCTGCGAGAAACCGGCACGCTTCCGCGCCGGTAACACAACGATGGTCAAAGCTCAGTGACAACGGGAGGCGCCGCCGCACTGCCACCTCGGTTCCTGCGGCAACTGCTTCGCGTCGAATTGCGCCGGCCCCCAGTATGGCAATTCCCGGCGGTACCACCACCACTCGCGCGTAGCGACCGGCAAGCATTCCGAAGTTCGACAGTGTGATTGCCGAGCCACGCAGGTCGTCGGGACCGAGCCGGCGATCGCTGGCCGCCTGTTTCAGCTGCTGCAATTCCTCCCGCCGAGTGGCGAGCGTAGCGACGCGGGCATCGCGCAGCACCGGTACGATGAGTCCGGCCGGCGTGTCGACTGCAATTCCGATGTCCAGCTGCAGCAGCTTTTTCCGCCGCATCGAAGCCGCGTCGAAAAGTGCGTTCAGAGCCGGTTCCGCCGCGACCCCTCGGCAGATTGCTCGCAGCAGCCGCAGCGTGACGTCCTGATCGGCTTCCCACGCGTCGATATCCGCATCGTCGAAAACCGTTGCATGGCACACCTCTGCGTTCGCCCGGGTCATGCTCTGCGCCATGGCCCGTCGCAGTCCGCGCAACGCCTCCCATTCGTCGTCCGCAACGATCCTCTCCGTCGCGGTCGACGTTTGTGCCGCGGCTTCGACATCGCGGCTTGTCACCTGTCCGCTGGCGCCGCTCGGCGCGACCGTTTCGATATCCACATCGAGGCGTTTTGCGAGCGCGCGTACCGCGGGCGTCGCCCGCAGTCGGCCGGATCGGCGTCCGCTGCCACCGGCGACAGCGTGTTCAACGATGATTGTTTCGCCGACCGGCATCGTGCCGACGACCGTGCCTGCATCGCCGTCATTGACTGCCGCCGCACCGCTACTGTCTCCGTTTCCGGCTTCGAGTTCGAAATCGACCAGAGGGCCACCGGTTTTCACAAAGTCGCCAGCGTCGCCGTGCAAACGAATAACCCTCGCGCTGTATGGCGACGGTACTTCGACCACCGCCTTGGCGGTTTCGACCGAGACCAGCGGGGCATCGGCCCGGACCAGGTCCCCCGGTTGGACATGCCAGTTGACTATTTCGGCTTCGGGCAATCCCTCACCGAGATCGGGCAAAAGAAATGTCTTCACTGATTCTCCACGAGCGTCAGCCTTCCAGCGTCACGTGCACGGCATCGAGAATTCTTGTCACTCCGGGCAGGTAGTCCATTTCGAGCCGGTACAACGGCATGATTGTGTCGAATCCGGCGACCCGCTGGACCGGTGACTTCAAGTCGTAAATCCCGTGTTCGGCGACCAGCGCAGCAATTTCCGCGCCGACGCCGCAATTGCGGGGTGCTTCGTGCACGATAACGAGGCGCCCGGTTCTGGCTACCGATTCGAGTATTGTCTCGATATCGAGCGGACTGATTGTTGCGACGTCGATAACCTCGGCGCTAACGCCCTCGGCTTGCAACCTATCCGCCGCCTCCAGCGTCTCTTGGGTCATCGCGCCCCAGCTGACGAGCGTGACATCCGTGCCCTCGCGCAACGTGTAACACACGTCGAGGGATAGCGCGGCGCCGTCGTTGGCCACCTCCTGGCGGGCCAGCCGGTAAATACGTTTCGGTTCGAGGAATACGACCGGGTCCGGGTCGCGTATCGCGGCCAGCAGCAACCCGTAAGCACGCGCCGGCGAAGACGGGATTACCACACGCAGACCTGGCATATGGGCGAACATCGCTTCGGTGCTTTCGGAATGATGCTCCGGCGCGTGAATCCCGCCACCAAACGGCGCGCGCAGGACCATTGGGCAGGACAGGCGGCCACGGGTGCGATTGCGTAACCGGGCGGCGTGATTGATGAGCTGGTCAACGGCGGGATAGATGAAGCCCATAAACTGAATTTCCGCAACCGGCTTAAGCCCCTCGGCCGCCATGCCGACTGCCATGCCCGCGATCATAGCCTCCGCCAGCGGGGTATCGATGACCCTGTCCGCGCCGTGTTTTCGCTGCAGCCCGTTGGTGGCCCGGAAAACGCCGCCATTAACGCCCACGTCCTCGCCCAGGACAACCACGCTCTCATCGTGCCCCAGTTCCCAGTCCAGTGCGGCCGTGACCGCATCTACCAGCGTGAGTTCGGCCATGTCAGTCGGCGCCAGCGCGCCGCGCAGAGATCCGGACAGTGTCGAGTTGTTCCTCCAGCCGCGCCGGCAAGCGGGCAAACAAATGCTTGAACATTTGTGCGGGATCCGGGTCCGGTCGGGCAAAATAGGCCTCGACAGCGGCAGCGACGCGAGTTTCGCATTCGCGCTGCAGTTCCTGTTCAGCGCTATCGTCCCACCACCCCCGCGCGGTCAGATAACGGCGCAGACGAATCACGGGCTCTGCCTGGCGCGCATGTTCGACCTCTTTGGCGTCGCGATAGCGGCCGGCATCGTCGGCGGTGGTGTGGTCGCCGATGCGGTAGGTCAATGCCTCGATCAGGCTTGGCCCCTCGCCGCGCCGGGCGCGCGCGGCGGCCTGGGTCACAACCTCGCATACGGCGATGATGTCATTGCCGTCGACCTGTGTGCCGGGCACGCCACCGGCTATTGCTTTCTGTGCCAACGTCCCGGCACCGGTCTGTTTCTCGACCGGTACCGAAATCGCGTAACGGTTGTTGATCACGAGGAACACCAGCGGCAG
>PKUM01000035.1 GCA_002868855.1 Chromatiales bacterium
AGGTTGTATGCCACAGGAGTTGCGGAGTCGATGAGCCTGATGTCGCAACTGGCCGCGGCGACTGGTGCCGAGGGAGTCAGCGGAACTACACAGTTCGAAATGACGGCTGACGCTGCGGTGTGGGCTCAGCTCAAGCGCTCGTTCGAGAACTACGAGGCCGCGTCACGGATTGTTGGTCGTTTGGTTGGGGCCGATGCAAGCGTGTTGGAATGGCATCAGGATCTCGCGGCGCATCATGTCGGGATGGCGCGGCTGACAGTTACCGCGGGTCACCCCGGGGCTGCAAGAGAGCATGTCGATGCGGCGCGCGCCATCGTGAACGAGCTGGTTGCGGAAGAGCACGATGACGTATTTACGAATCTTCATGTTCTGGAAACGTGGCAGGCTTCCGGGCGACTGAATTTGCTATCGGGAGATCCCATAGCGGCGCGACGTGAGTTCGAAGAAGCCCTGGCCCGCGCCGAGAGACTGATTGAGGCAACGACAGAACGAAACACCTGGCTGGAGTATGTCGCCGAGAGCTACGATGGAATTGGCGATTCGGCCTATTATCAGAACGATTTTGAAAAGGCGGCGGAGTCCTATTCCAAGGCGCTGGCGATCCGCGACAGCCTGGCCATCAAGGTTCCGGACAATGTGATGTGGCGGCTGCAACAAGCGGTCTCGGCCTACAAGCTTGCCTTGCTGGAGGCGCATGTTGGCGGTGAATCCTCGACCAGAGCACGCAATCAGGCGCTGGTGTTGTTTAACAGGCTAGATAGCGACGGGCATTTACCCGCACCCGTGCGATTTACGCTGGATCAGATCGAGTCCTATCGTCCGTGAACCCGGCGGAGCGAATACCGGGATAGCAGACAACGGCAGCGTCAGATCAATGTACGGCCTGACACTGGAAGCCGTGCCGGCATGAGTCGCCGTGGCCATTCTGCCGCGCCGATGGGAATAGCCCAGAACCGACAACCGCTCCGGAACCGGCTGGCGGTGCGGCGCTGTCCTACTGAACGTACTCGGTGAATTGCACTCCCTCCGGCGCCTTGTCGCGCGGGATCGCGGTCGAGTGCAGCAGGCGGATTTTCCAGCCAGAGTCGGTGCGAACGAGCACGGCGCTTTCGATCCACGCCCGGTTGGCTTCCTGCTCGGCTGTCTTGTAACGCGCCATGTTCCAGTAACTGACCCAGGCGAGGTTTTCGTCCTGGCCGCTGTCAATGAGGCTGAAGTAATTGCGCCGCGCCAATTTGCCCTCGTATTCTTCGATCTGTGTGACCAGTGTGTCGATGTTCCAAAGCTCTCCAACCTCGAGCAGTTGAAAGTCTTCGGTAACCTGCGCTCGCATACCGTGATAATCGAAACGTGCGATTGCGGCAAAGAAGTTCTGCACTGTAGCGAAGGGTTCGGTCGTATCCGCGCGCAAGGGAGATCCCGTCAGCAGCACGATGACACCGAGGGTCAGCAGGATGAGTCGCATCGTTTTCTCCTTTTCCGGCGATGACCCGGATGAAGCAACAGCAACAACGTCATGGTAACGCGCCAGGACGTCCCGCGGGTGGTGCGATCGCCGATGCGGCCTGCAAAAGCGGATCAATGACGCAATGGCGTTGTCGGCGAGATTTCCGCGAATTTCGCATGTTATTGACTGCCCAGGCCTGATTTTTCCGTTCGTCACTGCGGCATCTCTCTGCCAGTGACATCGTTATCGCATTGCGCACATTATGCATGGTAATTCTTTGCCCGGCGACGTCGGCACCGTGAGCGGTGGGCCACACTTAGAGGAGAATTCTTGGTGCTACAATTCGGGTCGATTGCAGTAATAGGGGTCGGCGCAAAATGTTTGAGAAGTTTTCGCGTAGCTGGAGCCTGATCAAATACAGTGCAGGTGTGCTGCGGCAGGACCGGGAACTGCTGGTGTTCCCGCTCCTGTCGACAATTGCCGCGATCCTGGTGGCGCTGACGTTCGTGCCGTTGTTGATGCAGACCGGCATCGCGACCGAGGATGGCGCGACAAAAGCAAGCCCCGGCGGTTACGCAGTGATGTTCGCGTTGTACCTCGTCGAGTATTTCGTGATCTTTTTCTTCAATGCCGCGCTGGTGGGCGCGGCGCTGATCCGGATGGACGGCGGTGATCCGACGGTCCGCGACGGTCTCAGGATAGCTTCATCGAAGACCGGCAAGATATTCGGCTACGCAATGATCGCGGCGACAGTTGGAGTAATTCTTCGCGCCCTCGCCGAGAGGCTCGGCTTTATTGGCCAGTTCATCATCGGACTGGTCGGTCTTGCCTGGACCGTTGCGACATTCCTGGCTGTTCCGGTACTGGTCGCCCGCGACATCGGACCGGTGGACGCGGTGAAGGAAAGCGCTACTCTGCTGAAAGAAACCTGGGGCGAGAACATCATCGCAAACGCCGGTCTCGGGTTTGTTTTCGTCTTCGTCTATATCGGGATGATGTTCGTGTTCGCCGGGTTGGTCGCGTTGGTGCAGGCGAGTGGCCCGGCGCTCATCACTGTCTTCGTGGTTGGGATTGTCTCGCTGACCATTGTGGCGCTGGTCCAGGGTGCCCTGCAGGGAATCTTCTCCGCCGCGTTATACCGCTACGCGGTGGACGGACCGGACCAATCCGATCCGGCACGTGAGTTGCTCGGCGAGGCGTTTAAACCTAAACCGGCCTGACCGCCGCGGCAGGCAGGCGCTCGGTTGCATAGAGGCGTTCGACCAGAGCGACGACCCGCGGGAAACACTGGCGCCAGGCGTCAACCTCGGCCTGCATCTGTGCGGGCACCTCGAAGCCGTGCGGGGTCACTCGGTCGGCTTTGCCGCCGCCGTAATTGTCCGGAAAAATCCACAGTCCCGAAAGCGACGCGAACGTTATGTCGACGAAGCTGATCTCGGGCCCACCGAGCAGCGTCGTCCTGCCGTCTTCCAGCCGTTCCTCGATCACCTGCAGAAAATCTCCGGCGCGTGCGAGTGTCTTGTCGTGGGTAGTCGCACCGAGGCTAAATGCCCGGCGCATCAGGGTCCGTAACAGCGGGAAGCCAAGACGTACGATGCCGCGCTGCCAGCCCGGCAGCGAAGGGTCGTCGCAACCCCAGGCATGGAGCGTCAGCGACCGGTGCGGCAGGATGTGGTGATAAATCCACTGCTGCATGTAGCGACCGTAGAGATCGAGTTGCTTTTCTAGTTCGAGTGCTTCCGCGGTAGGGGCGAGAAATGCGGCGCGCTCGCCGTATTCGGTGGCGTACCGGCCCCACAGATACCGGAGGATGTCGGACGAGTTGCCGATCGCCGAGATCACCATGCCGGTGCGTACATGCAGCTTCGGCACCGTGCGGCCGACGAAAAAAGCACCCAGCACGCCGGCGTTCTGGCGCTCCTCGTACTCGACGCCGAGACGATCCATCGACCAGCGCACTTTTTCTACAAAATGGCTCGCGCCGATCGTCTCGAGGCATAGTTCGGGACCGGCTCGCGATGGCAGAATTGCCTGCAAGCTCAGACCCCAGCGCCATAGTAATAGGGCGAATACCAGCAACAGTGCCGTGCCGAAGCCAAGTCCAAAAACGGCCACGATCAGCGGTAACAACAGCAGGAAGAGTGTGTGTATTGCACGCGCCCCGATTCTCACTAACGGACTCCCTGCGCCAAAGCGTCAGTTTTACCTGGCAAAATTGCCTCTCCAGCAAAGCGCCACGGACGTTGTCAAGCGGCGAGCGAGCTGCGGATCTGTTCGACAATCGAGAGGATGGATATGCCTTCATTGGCTGCGTAGACACCGTCGCCATCGAGTTTTGGCACATTAAAGCCGCCCGCATGATGCAACGCGATCAACTCCCAGAATTCGTTGAATACCGGGCTGCCCGAGCTGCCGCCCTGGGTCGGCGCGCGGTAATGGACGAACCGGTCTTTCAGCGCCAGGAGTTTATTGTCCTTAATCGAAAACTGCAGCTTCATCCCCTTGGGATGACCGATGATGTAGACCCGCTGATTGCCATCGGCCAGTGGCAGGCTCCGGGCAATCGGAAACGTCTCTTTGGCCTTTGGCACCCGATCCAGACGCAGCAGTGTCGCGTCATGTTCGTCCTTTGGCGAGGACCAGATGATTTCCTTCGCCCTGAATTCGGCCGCATCGTCGAACAACTCGAACCTGATCCGGGCCTGGTCGCGCGACAATGCACCGCGATCGCGCTCGTTTTCCGAGATGACATGGGCGTTGGTCAGCAGCAGCTTCTCGTCGCCCAGCGACTCGGCAATGTCACTCCCGCGGACCAGAAATCCGGTACCGACCGCCGAGTCCGTCGGGTCGAGAATCTGGGCGACGTTGTGAGCGCGGTCGATCGCCAGTACGAACCACCGGTAGCTGTTGAACGCGTCGTTGCCGAGAACCGCTTCGAACTGCTTGTCTTCCTGCAGATCGTGCAGGAAGTCGATATCGATGTTCTCGCACTTCAGGTCGAGCACGCCGCCCTCTTTGGCGAGTAAAGCCGACTGCACCATGCTGACGATCTCGCGGGCGCGCTCGCCGGCGCTGTCCAGCCGCCATACTTGCTGGAGCTGGCGCAGGGTACTGCCGAGGGTGAATGCCCTGACCGCATCGGTATTGGCAAACCGCGAGTACCAGAACAGCGCTTTGTCGAAATCGCCGAGAACCAGGTAGGCCTCGGCGATGGTCGCGGTATCCCACGGTGACAACTTCGATTTCGCCTCCAGTACAGTGCGGATCTTTGCGCCAATCTCGCGTGCCCGTGCCTTCGGCCTGCTGTATTTGCCGCTCAGGCGCACCCGGTCGGTGGCGGCGCGATGCAACATGGCCGCGGCGTTGATACCGTGCCAATAATTGTCGACGCGGTTGCGGCGGTAGCCACGCATGTAACTGTCGATCGCTTTCTCGAGTGTTTTTGCGCGCTTCAAGCCCGACGCGTTGAGGTAAAGCTGTTTATAGGCGCGCCCGAGCAGCCCCAGCGCCTCGTCGTACTCGGCCGGATTGGATTTTTTGGTCGCGGCGGTTGCGAGCGTATCGAGTATGGCGATGGCGGCCGCGAGCGAGCCGCGCTCGATCAGTGCCTGCGCATAGCGGCGTCTGACGCCGGGGTGATCGGAGCCGTAGTTCAGGAGCGCATCCGCCACCTTCTCGAGATTGTCGAAGTCGCGCCGGTTCTGCAAAGGCTGCAGGAAGGTAATCGCCTTTTTGGCCGAAAATCCTCTGCGGCTACCCTTGATGTGCTCGATGATCCTGTTCCAAAGGTGCTGCCTGCTTTGCTCGTCGGGCTCGGTTTCCAGCCTCGCCAACGTATGCTCCAGCGTGTCTTCGCTCACAATCCAAGTGCCCTCGACAGGGCCTGGCGCAAGTCGGGCTGGGAGAAATACTTGGTCAGGTCATGGCGCCATTTGCCGCTGTTACTCACCCTGACATCGGTAACCAGTTCCGACCCGCCGAGGCGGTAATCATTGGCCAGGTTCGTATCGATTGCGACCGGATCGAGGCGGTCGAAAATATTGGTCCAGCCGCCGCTTACCTTTTCCCGTGGGAAACCGTTGTCACGCGAGTATTCCGGTTTTAGCTTGTCCTGGACTTCGTCGATGCCGAGCGGGCTGCCAACCGTAATCAGCGCATCTATTCCGGGGCAGGCTGGCACACGTTTCAGGCAGTCGTAGGCGATGACCGTGCCCATGCTGTGACTGACCACCACGTGCGGCCCGCCGCTGTTGGCGGCGGCGTCGCGGGCCAGGGCTTCGACAAAGCGGTCGCGGATCGTCTCCTGGATGGCGTAACGCTCGTCCGGGCGCGGCGAGTGTTCCGTGTTGAACAGATAATGGTGTACGTCGCGCAAAAGGACTTTCATCAGGCGTCGCTTGATGAACCAGGGTAGCGGGATTCGTTCGAAGGACTTTCCAGGCTCATCCGCTGGTGGCGCGTAGTCGTCACCGGCGGGAGATTCGGCGTCGAAATCGAGTTTGTTGGACAATGCCGCGATAAACGCGGCCTCGTCGCCTCCCAGCCCCTCGGTCCACTGCAGATCCTCGTCGCCTGGCGCGGTCACAACTTCTTCGCCGGTGCTTTCGTGCGCGGCGCCTTCCTCAGCCGGTTTTTCATACAGCAAATCGGCCCAGTACACCATGGATGAACTGATCCCTCGTGCGCCGAGATCGAGGCCGTCGTCCATGGCCAGACTCTGGCGCCAGATCGTCAGCAGGCGTTCGTGAGCAGGTTTGTTTGCGATTCCGTGGATAAAAGTAACGTGAGGCATGCGGTGTTCCTCCTTGTGCCCGGTCGCACACGACCGATCCCGAAATGTCCCTGCACGCGGTTCGCAAGACCAGACTCGCGAGGCCCGGCGCGTTCACAATCCAGTGTAGTCCATTCCGTGAGGTTTGACGCGCCGTGCAGGAACTTCGGCGGCGCGTGGCGGGCACGATCGGCTCGGTCCACTGCGGCCGTGCGAGAGCTGCTGGCTGCGGCGCTCCTTGCGTATCGCGGGCAGTCTGTCAGAAGGGCTCTTAAGACCTGTATGCAATCAACCAGGAGTGCCCGGGCGACACTGTTTCGCCGAGCTGGCCGTGGGAATACTGACTCGTTTGCAGACGCGCGGGAGGTCTCGCGCGCGGCCAGGCCGAGACGGCACCCGTATTGTCTAGTCCGCTGACATCCAGCACTCCACCGCGTATGCGGCGTCGAGAATACGCATGCGGTTGGTTTCGCCGATATCGAGCCAGTCGTTGCGCGCATTCTCACGGGTGGTTTTCGCGCCGTGGACCAGTGCGTTGCGTTCGTCCTCGCTCAGCGAATTCCACCAGCGGCATTCGGCAGTCGTGTCGTCACGAACCGCGTCGACCGAGAACCGTGGCCGCCGCATATACACCGTGCCGGCCTGCTTGCCAGGTTGCCGGTTACCAATTTTCACGGTTTTGCTGTGTCCGTTTTCCATGCTCTTCTCCCGCCGGGAGGCTTTTTGTCAAAGTCACGGTTCCACATTACCCCGGGAAACCTGAACGAAAGCTGACCAATAATGGCGAACTACCTTCGCGGCCGGGATATTTGTGACAATGGACGATGCGTGTCGGCGCCGTGGCCGAAGCTGCGACATGTGACAGGAAGGCCGGAGCGCCGCCAGTTGGTGGCAACCATGAGTTCGCGATGGAGCCTCGCGGTGCCGCAGATGTGATAAAACGCGGGTCCGGGAATCCGATAACAGAGACTGGTACAGATGGCCGCCAATTTTCGCAGTGATAATGAAACTCCTGTCGCGCCGGAGATTCTCGAGGCTTTGGCGCGGGCAAACAGCGGGACGGCGCATTCCTACGGCGACGATGCCCTGACCGCGCGGGTGCAGAGGCGGTTCGCCGAGGTCTTCGAGACCGAACCCGCGGTGTATGCGCTGGTTTCGGGTACCGCGGCGAACGCGCTCGCGGTGGCGCAGACGACTCCGCCGTACGGTGCGGTAATCTGCCACGAGGACTCGCACCTTCATACCGACGAATGCGGCGCGCCGGAATTTTATTCCGGCGGCGCCAAGCTGCTTACGCTGGCCGGTGCCGGCGCCAAGATCCCGGCGCAGACGCTGAAGTCACAACTGGAAAATACCGGTCACCCCGGGGACCATGCCAGCAAGCCGATGTTGTTGAGCCTGACCCAGGCGACCGAATTCGGCACCGTTTACGCGCTCGATGAAGTTCGGGAATTATGCGACCTTGCCCATGCCGCCGGGTTGAAAGTGCATATGGACGGCGCGCGCTTTGCCAATGCGGTGGCGACGCTCGGTTGTACGCCCGCCGAGATCACCTGGCGCGCAGGGGTCGATCTGTTATCGTTCGGCGCCACCAAGAACGGTGCGATGATGGCCGAGGCGCTGCTGGTGTTCGATAGTGCCGATGCACTGGAGCTCGGAAGACGGCGCAAGCAGTCCGGTCACCTGATCAGCAAAATGCGTTATGTCTCTGCACAGCTCGATGCCTATCTCGAGGCTGATTTGTGGCTGAAGCTCGCCGCGAATGCCAATTTGCAAGCAAGCCGGCTCTCAGCCGGGATCGCAGCGCTCGACGGCACCGAACTGCTGTACCCGGTCCAGTCCAACGAGATTTTCGTCAGGCTCGAAGACTCGCTGGCCGCGGGTTTGCGTGCGGCGGGATTCGAGTTTCATGGCTGGCCCGGACGGCCGGGTGTGTACAGGCTGGTAACCGCTCATTGCACACGAGCCGACGAGGTCGACGCATTCATTGCCGCGGCCGCGGCGGTTCAGCAGCGT
Source organism: Chromatiales bacterium (assembly GCA_002868855.1). GTDB lineage: Bacteria > Pseudomonadota > Gammaproteobacteria > Steroidobacterales > BM003 > BM003. The sequence goes on from PKUM01000035.1 coordinate 8,235, forward strand.
TAAGCTGCAATTTCTGCCACGGATAACAGGACGTTCAAAGGGAGCGCGGTGATATGAAGATCACGCTTTACGAATACGGACCCACCCGTTCGCAGCGTGCTCGCTGGGCGTTGCTCGAAGCCGGGCTGGAATACGAGTCTGTGGAAGGGCGGGCGCTGATCCACAGCGACGAACTGAGAAAGATTCATCCATTGGGCAAAGTGCCGGCGGCGGTTTTTGACGGCAAGCCGCTGTTCGAATCCGCTGCGATTTGCACCTACATCGCCGACCTGGTGCCGGAGAAAAAGCTGATCGCCGCGTCGGGCACATGGGAACGCGCGCTGCACGATCAGTGGGTCGCTTTTGCGCTGAGCGAATTGGAGGCCTTCCTGTGGCATTCCGCGCGCAACCAGTTCGTGCTGCCGGAGGACAAACGGCTGACCAATGTGTTCGAGCAGAACGCCGAGGCGTTCTCGGTGGCGGCAGTGGCAATGGAGCAGGCGCTTTCTGGCCAGGATTACCTTGTGGGCAACCGCTTCTCGGTAACCGATATCGTCGTCGGCTTTACGATCAACTGGGCGAGGGGAATGCGGCTGCTCAAGCCATTTCCGAACCTGCGGGCCTATGTGGCGCGGTTGTTCGAACGGCCGCACTGCACACTGACCCAGGGCTAGGCCGCAAATACAGCGGCATATGATTATTTAGCTGTTGAGCTGGCGTCCAAACCGGCTTGCTGGCTGCCTGCTCGGTTTGTTGGCGGTGTGCGTTTTCGTAGCTTTAGCGCAATTCCGTCTCGCCGCGCTACTTCGATTGAGCGAATGGCGGTCCGGTTCCGGCGCCAGGGGGGAGAGTCTTGAGAGGATATTCAATATTGCCGGCGGTTCTGTTGCTGGCCGGCGTATCGCTAGTAGCGGGGACCGCTGTTGCGAACGAAGCCGCGGAAGCCGCGCGGACTTATCGCGAGCAGCACGAGGCGGCGATCCTTGCCGAGTTCCGGGATTTTCTGTCGTTGCCGAACGTCGCGACCGATACCGCCGCGATGGATCGCAATGCGGCATGGCTTACGCGGCGACTCGGCGAGGCCGGGTTCGACACCGAGGTCTGGCGTGGCGGCGGCGCGCCTTACGTTTTTGCCGAGAAAAATTTCGCCGGGGCGACGAAGACGGTGCTGATTTACGCTCATTTCGACGGCCAGCCGGTCGATGTCGCCAACTGGGCCAGTCCGCCGTGGCAGCCGACGCTGCGGCCCGGCGCGCTTGACGGCGGGGGCGACGTTGTCGACTGGGACAACGCCACGCGATTCGATCCGCAATGGCGTGTCTACGCCCGCTCAGCCGGCGACGACAAGGCGCCGGTGGTCGCATTGCTGGCAGCATTGGCCGGGCTTGAAGCGGCGGGTATCGCGCCCAGCGTAAATATCAAACTGATTCTCGATGGCGAAGAGGAAATCGGATCGCCGACTTTGGCCGCAGTCCTTGCCGAGCATGGTTCGGCGCTGGAGACCGATCTGCTGTTGTTCTGCGACGGCCCGATGCACCAGTCGCGGATGCGTCAACTGGTGTTCGGCGTGCGCGGCAGTATGACAGTGGATCTCACGACCTACGGCGCAATCCGGCCGCTGCATAGCGGTCATTACGGCAACTGGTCGCCCAATCCGACCGATGCGTTGATCCACCTGCTGGCAGCAATGAAAGACGACGAGGGCAATATTACAGTGCCGGGGTACATGGACGAAGTGCGCCCGATCAGTAGCGCCGAACGCGCGGCGATCGCGGCGATGCCGCGTATCGATGACGTATTGCGCGAGGAGCTTGCGCTAGGGCGGGTCGAAGGTGGTGGCAAACGCATCGAGGAACTGGTGCTGCAGCCGGGAATTATCGTCAAGGGATTCCAGGCCGGCGGTGTCGGGCCGCAATCGCGCAATGTCATTCAGTCGAGCGCGACCGCGTCATTGAATCTGCGGCTGGTCGCCGACCAGGATCCGGCGACGGTGCGTCAGGTGCTGGAGGGCTTTTTCCGTGACCAGGGGTTTCACGTGGTGCTCGAGGATCCCGAGCCTGAAGTTCTACGTAGCCACGAGCGCGTACTGAAAGCCGATTGGCGGCCCGGCGCATATCCGGCGTTTCGGACCCGGCTGGACAGTCCCGAAGCGGCACGCGTCATTGCCGTTCTCGACAGCATTGACGACCAGCCGACTCTGTTGACACCGACGATGGGAGGAAGTTTGCCGATATACCTGTTCGAGGCGGCCATCGATGCGCCGATTATTCTGTTGCCGGTGGCAAACCACGACAACAACCAGCATGGCCGTGACGAGAACCTGCGCCTGCAAAACCTGTGGGATGCGATCGAGGTCTATGCTGCCGTGCTTGCCGGCTACGGCCGCCCCGGTAGTCCCTGAAAATAATATCCAGCGGCCCGTTTACGCCGGGTCGGATTGCGCGGCGATTTGTGAAAGCAGTATTTCGACCTGCTTTCGCGCCGCTTCGTAAGCGGCGACCCTGTCCTGGATATCCTGCAGCGCAAACGGGAAGAAATTGCGAAACGTCTGGTTGTCGGCGATCGTCGGGTCCGTCAACTTCATCGTCGCAATGTCGAAACTACCCATCATCAACGGGATGTAGGAATCGTCCAGCGCCTGAATGAAATTTTGCTGTCGCTGATCGATCATCCGGTACAGGCGTCTCAGGCGGAGAAGGTTCTTCTTCAATTCCGAGTCGGAAAGAAGCCGGAAATCGCCGCTGTCCTGCATCGAGCGGTAGGTGAAATCAGAAGGCTGGAAAAAATCGTAGCTGGATGGCTCGAACATTACGCCCACCAACTCTTCAGGTGGGATTTCTGCGAGCCCCGGCAACATCCCGGCGATACTCCCGAGGCGCTCGATCTTGCCTTTGTTGCCGGTAATCCGTCGTTCGAGAGAATCAAGATCCTTGGTCAGGTCGTCATGCAGGCCCTGCAGGTAGAGTTGCTCGGTTTCGGCGTCCCTGAAATCCTCGAACTTTCCCTCGAACCACAAAGCGATGTTGATGCCGACGACCAGCATCAGGAGTTCACCCAGGACGTTGGCCCCTCTCGAAGAACGCATTCGCGCAAACATCGAATCTCCCCTTTTTCCTTTTCTTCCGATGCACCTTCGGCCGCTGGAGTTTAACCCGAAGAGGGATTGCGGGATTCTGTGTCATTGATCGATCCTGTTTCCGCACTGTACCGAAAGCGCCTCTCGCGACAGTGGATATGCTGGGAAATCCTGCATGCGAGATCGCTGATGCAGTTATGCGGGCAGACTCCGGAGCGAGCGATATTGTTGCAGGACAGGTCTTGATCGCCATTGCAGGTTGCCTTGCCAATCTACGAACTGGCGGGGCCGGTTTGCTTGGGTATCTGTCGGGTCGGCAACGTACGGAGCCGTCGCGATCGGACTGCGGTCACGGTCGCCATGGCGCAAATGCCGCGATTGCGCCGGTG
>PKUM01000037.1 GCA_002868855.1 Chromatiales bacterium
GGAACGACAAGGACTGCGTCGCCGCCGAGGTTGTCGAACGTGATGACCTGGGATCCGTTGCCTGCCGCAGCAAAATGTTCCTGGAATGGCAGCGGATCGGGGGCCAACCGCGCCAGCCTCGGGGCATCTACCGCAACATACTCGAAGGCCAGGTCCCGGGTTGGAGAGGTAACCGGCGGTGTTTCCCAGTAGCAGGCGTCGTAGGGAATCCGGCGGACACAATCACAAAAAAACTCGCAGAATTCGCGGGAGTCGCACAGGCCTGCCAGGACGGTCTGCCAGGTCATTACCTCTTTGCGATGCAATAACCTGTAGCGGCGTATATGCGGCTGCGCCAGTGCGCTTTCCTCGAGTTGCCAGGCCGAGCCGTGCATTAGCGTCACCGTTCTTCGGGCGGAATTTGTTGCAGCCGGTCCCGCAGCCGCGATTGCGACTCACGGTCTGGCGGACGAAAAACACGGGTCCGGGTTGACTGATGATGACCGAGACCGGTGCCGTTGCCGTAATCCGATCGCGGGCGGACCGGACGCGGCATGAACCCGCCGCCGCAGTTCGGGCAGACGTTTCCGAGGACCTCTTCCACGCATCGTGCGCAGAACGTGCATTCGTATGAGCAAATACGGGCGTCGGCCGCGTGCGGTGGCAGATCGCGGTCGCAGGCCTCGCAGGACGGACGTATTTCGAGCATTGTTTTTCCTCCTGGGTCCGCTCGTTGCCGGGTAGGTATTCGCATGCCGGCCGGGAAAATTTTCAGTCGACCACGAGTTGCGGCAAATCTAGGCCGGGCTCTGTCGTGCCACGAGCAAAAAATCGGCGACGGGTTCCAGCACGATTTCGGGCAACGATTCGGCGATTGCCGTGCGCATGCGCCGGCGCGCCGGGAGTTCCGCAGCGCCGGCGAAAGCACGCCGCCGCGCCGCGCCATTAGGCCATTGTGCATAGCCGTACCACAGCCCGTCGCTGCCCCTGTGCAGGCGTGACCCGAGCGAACCGGCAGTGTCGCGCAGGTGCCTGGTAACCTCTGACCAGGCTGCGACAAAATCCTCTTCCATTCCTTCGTGCAGTCGCCACCGATAAAGTACAACAAAAGAGCAGCGGTGTTTTTCGTGTGCGCCAGCCGTCATCAGGTGCTACCCCCTCATTCTTGCCTCACTCACTGACTCGCCACGGCGGATTACGTCGATTTTCGCCGCCATGATAAAGGCAGATCGGGTTGCCGTCGGGATCGCGCAGGCGCGCCTCACGCCACAACCAGCGCTGATCTTCCGGGGCGCTGTCGAATATCACACCGGCGGCGCAAAGTTCGCGATAGCGCTGATCGAGGTCGGGACATTCAAAATAAATCAGCGTTGTTGCCGGCGCCGCAACGGTATCGACCTGATGGATCGAAAAAGTAGCCGCTCCGTTGGGGCATTCGAAGCGGGCGTATCGTGGCGCGCTGTCGACGATCAGGCGCAGCCCGAGCTGCTGGTAAAACCGCATAGAGCGGGCGACGTCGGTTGATCCGATCGTTACCTGGTTCAGATCCATCAGGTTGCTCCCATGGATTTAGGCCATGGCGGCTGACAGGGCCACGGTATTACTCGAGCGCGCAGTTCCCCGGGTTGCTTGGCCGGCGCGGCCCCGTGCAACCGTCTACGCCGTTGTCGCATCATTCTGAGAAAGCCTTACGGAGAATCAAGTTCATGGGCATTACCCTAATCGCGGTCCTGGTTTTGTGGGTTTCCCTGGTGTCCACCGCCATAGCCGGGGATGAAAATCTGCCCCGGCTGCTCGCGTGCCACGATCGTGCGGTGGGTGGCGCCACATTGCGCGCGGCCGACGCCGTTGCATATACATTGGGGATCGAGGAACCGGGATTTTCGGTCGATGGATATTACCGGGCGACCCGAGCCGGCGCGATGCGAATCGACGTCTACGATCGCGGGCGGCGGGTGTTTTCGGAGGGTTGGGATGGAAAGCGTGGGTGGCAGCGCCGTGCCGGCGACGAGGAACCGGTTCCGATCAGTGATGCCGCTGCCGCGCCACTGATCCATGGACTGGAGGGACCGGGGCATCTGTGGACGCTTGCCGATATGATCCGAAACGGACACACGCTGGAACTCGATTCGCCGGAATTTCTCGATGGTAAGCCGATGGCCGCGCTCAAGCTCACCCTGGCAGACGGCTTCGAGACCGTTTACCTGCTCGATCCGGAAAGTTGCCTGATCTTGCAAAGCCGGAATGTACGCGCCTTTCATCCGGACATCGATCCGGAGGAGCGACGCATCGCCACGCATTACATGGATCATCGCAAAATCAATGGGGTGAGCCGTCCCTTCCTCACGCGCAATGTGGACCTCGACAGCGGAGAAATCCTGGGCATGACTCGAATCATCTTTTTTACGACCGCGCCGAACCTGCATGTCGACGAGATGCGCGGTACCGCCGAAATTCAGTGGTCGATGGTGCCGGGTCCTCAGCGCAACGATTGACAATCGGGAATGACGGGCATCCCTTATGCCTCTGCGTCGTTGCCGCCGAGCCAGCGATAGAAGCCTCCGGCAAGCAGTGCGCCGACAATCGGCGCAATCCAGAACAGCCACAATTGCGACAGCGCCCAGCCTCCCACGAACAGTGCCGGACCAGTACTGCGAGCGGGATTTACCGAGGTATCGGTGACCGGAATGCTGACCAGGTGGATCAGCGTCAGGCACAGGCCGATGGCTATCGGCGCGAGACCAGCCGGGGCACGAGGATCGGTGGCACCGAGAATAACGACCAGGAAAACGAATGTCATGACGACTTCGCTGGTCAGGCCGGCGGTCAGCGAGTAGCCGCCGGGGGAATGCGCGCCGTAGCCATTTGCGGCAAATCCGTCGGCCAGCGAAAACCCTGCGGCGCCGCTCGCGATGACATAAAGAACGCCGGCAGCGAAAACGGCGCCGACCGTTTGGGCCAGGATATACGGGATCAGCTCGGATGCAGGGAACCGGCGGCCGGCCCACAGTCCAATCGACACGGCAGGATTGAGGTGACATCCGGAGATATGACCGATGGCGAACGCCATGGTCAGAACTGTCAATCCGAATGCGAGAGAGACCCCGAGCAAACCGATGCCGACATCCGGAAATCCTGCCGCAAGGACGGCGCTGCCACAGCCACCCAGGACGAGCCAGAACGTGCCGATGAATTCGGCGCCGAGCTTGTTTGCCATTTTCATTCCAGTTTTTCTCCCGTGATTCCAGTTTGCGGTTCGCAGTGACGTTGCGCCGTCATCTAATCCAGCCCTGTCGCTCCGGCCCGGGTGCAGCGCGGTTCGTATTGCAGCGACGTTAAATCAAGACGCCAGGCGGTTCTCGCGGCGATAGCTCGCGCAGTGGGATGTGGCGCCAGAAGCAGGCTCCGCGACATTCTGGCAGCGGATGTCTTCATTTAGCAACGTTTCCCGATCGAGTTCATTTTTCTCGCCCGATTGAGGGAAGGCAATGAAAATCTGTTTCATCGGATAACGTCGCCCCCGGGTTCCGGCACCCGTTTCTTTCGCTCAGCCTGCGCGCACCCGGTTCGCAGCGTGCCCCGGCCAATCGCAATGGCTGTCCCCGGCCTGCAGGAATCGCTCGTTGTCCTGGCAGCGCGCGGATCAGCTTGTAAACCGTTTGCGCAAAATCGGTCCCGGCGTGTATCTAGGGGCACCCGCGATCCCGGTCGTCCGCAAGGCGTCGCACATACCAGGCAATGTCCCAGTATCTGTCGAACTTGAAACCTGCTTCGGGGAACGTGCCCACATGGCGAAAGCCGACTGCTTCATGCAACGCTACCGAGGCATCGTTTGGCAGTGCGATTCCAGCGAATGCCTGGTGAACGCCAACCCCCTCTAGAGAAGCGAGTAATGCATCGTAGAGCATCGCGCCGATTCCCCGGCGTGCGTATTCAGGCGCCACATAGACTGTTGTTTCCACGGAGCAGTCATACGCGGGTTTGGGCCGTAATCGTTGGCTGCTTGCATAGCCCGCGGCTACGCCGGCGACTTCGGCAACAAAAAGACGATAACGCCCGGTTGCGGCGAAACTCTGCAGCCACGGACGGCGTTGTTCGACTGTGAACGCCGACGTATCGAACGTGACGTGGCTGCTGTTGACGAAGTAGTTGTAGATTGCGACGAGTTGCGGAAGATCCCCGTCTGTCGCAACTCGTATCCGTGTCTCGACCCCGCTGCGGATGTCAGGCATCGTCGTACGCGGCAAAAGCGGTGCGCAAAGCACTGGTGGCAGCAGCTGTCTGTTCGGGCTTATCGGATGGCGCAAGGATTTCCGGGTGTTGCGCGCTCATGAGATGTCGACTCCTGTGTCGCAAGCGCCTTGTCAGATCAGTCGAGACGAAAAACGCGGCTTGCGGTCTGCCCAAGATAATCTGCCCGGGTGGCTTCTTCCAGCGCCAGCGAATCAAGGTCGGCAAGGCAGGCTGAGGGGGTTAGCATCGGGTAGTTGCTTCCGAACATGATCTTGGCGCGGCCGTGCGATTGCAGGTAGCTCCTGAACTCCGGTGGAAAACGGCTGACCTTGTAGGCCGAAGTGTCGATGTACACGTTCTCGAATTTAGTCGCCAGCGATATCATTTCTGCGGTCCATGGCGCGCCGATGTGGCCGGCAACAATTCGCAATTCTGGGAAATCGATTGCAACATTTTCGAGATAGGGGATTGGCCTGCCTGGCTCGGAGGCAAGCAATGGGCCGGTATGGCCGACCTGCAGGCAAAACGGGATGTCCAGTTCGATGCATTCGGCATAAAGAGGATAGTAGCGTCGATCGTCCGGCGGCAGACCCCACAGCCAGGGGACGATTCGCAACCCGCGAAACCCGAGATCGCGCACGCAGCGCCGGAGTTCGCGCAGGGCAACCAGCGGACGAGCCAGGTCGACCGCGGCGATGCCGATGAAGCGGTCCGGGAATTGCGCGATCCATTCCGCTACCTGGTCGTTACCGATCAGGGCCCCTTGCGGCCCGTGCCATGCAGCCATCATGCCCACGGCGACCCCGGCCTCGTCCATGGCTCTGACTGTCGCTTCGAGCGGTATCGTGTCCGTAAATTCCCGCCGGGTCCATTTTTTCAATGAATCGAAAAACGGTTCCGAGAGAAATCTCGCGGTTGGATGCTGCATCCAGACGTCGATGATTTTTTCGCTCATTTTGTCTTCCCCTGTCTCCGGTTTGTCGAGCTTTGCGCGCCGTCCGCTGGCGGCACAGGGTAAATCTGTCGACCATGCTTCGGCGGGTGAGCCGTCCGCTCTATATAGCGTAGTATCGGCGTCGGGAACCCAATTATGGGAACTTGGCGCCTATGAGCAATGACGCGCTGTATGGCGGAGCGGCATCCTTTCTTCGCGTTCCGCATTGTACTGATCCGGCCGCATCCGTGGCCGATGTGATTGTGCGTGGTATTCCATTCGATCTGGCGACAACGGGCGTGCCGGTACCCGCTCGGGGCCTTGGGCAGTGCGTCAGGCATCGGCGAACCTGGTGTGGGAAGAGCGGCGCTGGCCGGGGCGACTCTGGCCCTGGAATACCTGTACGGGCGAGCGCGGCGCCAGCCGGGCGCCGGGTGAAGGCATGCACGCAACCGGCTCGCGCAGAACCGGGGTCGCAGTCTGATGCCATGCAGACAAACAGCCTGATGTTGTGAAGATTCAGTCGGGCACGTACCCGGCGCGCCGGTATTGCGAAATTCCGTGCGCGGTGAGTTGTTCGAGCGCAGCGAAAATGACGTCGTCCGGATGTTTGATGTTGAAGCAGGATTTGCCGTGACGGCGGCGTTCGAGTTGCGTCGGGATACTGTGCAACAGCTCGGGAAAGACGTAGACCGGCATCAGGTGAAACGAAACGTATTGCTTGCGGATAGCGGCGGCGCCAAAGAACAGCGGCTGGCCGTTTTTCATTTGATGGGCGGTATTCAGATATATATCGCCCGGTTCGTCGCGAACCAGCACGAGCGACCGCGAGTGAGCGAGCAAAATCTCGCGCGAACGCGAGAAAATATCTGCAAACTCCGAATGTGTTGTCGAGTCAGGCATCGGGTCGGGACTCAGGCCGCGCCGGCCTCGTCTTCCTCGATGATTTCGGTCTCGAGCACGCCATCCGCATACCAGGCGCGAACGTCCGCATCGGATAGCACCGTTTGCATATATTCGGTGGCGATTTCGTTGCAGTTGATGTCATAGGTGCGAAATCGCGATGCGACCGGCGCGAACATCGCATCCGCTATACAGAAATCCCCGAATAACCATGGCCCGTCGCCGGACCTCCGGTTTTTCCGGCAGTCGGTCCAGATGCCTTCGACTCGGTCGATGTCCATTGCGATGTCCGTAGTGATTCCGACGCGCCGCCCGACTGCCCGGCAGTTCATCGGCAAAGCAGTGCGTAAAGCCTGGAAACCGGAGTGCATTTCCGCCGAGATCGAGCGCGCCCGGGCACGGCTTTTACGTTCCGCCGGCCATAGCGCCGGGTGTTTCTCCGCCAGGTATTCGCAAATCGCGAGCGTATCCCAGATCGCGAAACCGGATTCGACGTAGATCGGTACCTTGGCGGCAGGCGAATGCGCGAGCAGGATTTCCCTGAAACCGGGTTCGAATAGCGCAATTCTTTTTTCGGCGAAGGCGATGCCTGTTTTTCTCAGTGCGAGCCAAGCCCGCAACGACCACGATGAGTAGTTCTTGTTGCCAATTATCAACTCGGGATTACCGATGACGATTTCCTTTTCGGCTGGTACTCATTGTGTCAGAAATCCAGGGTTGTCAGCGCCGGGGTATTGCTCTTGGCATCGTTCAGCGGCGCTGGCGTGACCGGCCGGAGCGGGATTCGCTGCGCAGTATTCTGATCAGGCGTTTCATCGGCGCGATGAAACGGCCCTCGAAGTTTTTCCTGTCGGGCGCGGTGAAGTGGCGCAGATGGTGCAGCGTTTCGCGGTCGACACCCTCGTTGGCTGCGCTGCTCGATGAGCAGTATTGCTCGAATTCCTCCTCGATCGCAGTGAGAAAACGATCTGCCTTGGCAACAAAATTCTGTAGATTCCGCGCGTTTGGAAATGCTTGCGGATGCGTGCTGATATGCTGGCTGACGCGGCGCAAGCGCTCATGCTGGTGCTGCAGTTCGGTCATTTGCTCGCGGTACAACTGGGACTGGTCGGGAATCTGCGTGCTCTGTGGTCCACAGAAACTATCGTTCATTCCGGCATCCTGCAGCGTCTGGCGTATCTGCTCGACGTGGCGGCAAATGCTGCGCAGCTCTCTGGTTATGCGGCGGCGGTTATGACGAAGATGACGGTGCAATTGCTGGTTGCGATTCATCGTGACTACAAGTACCAGAAACACGCCGACGAGAATCAGCATTGCGGCGAGCAGCGCCAATATCCAGTGCTGTTCGAGGCCGGAGCCGGGTGATTGCGCTGCGGCCGAATTAGCGCCAAACAGCAGGCAAGGCAGGGCTGAGCGGGTTGCAATTAGCCGAGGAGTCACAGCGCGATCCCATCGAGCGGTGTGCGCCGCGACCCATGCTTGCAGGGAACGGCATGACGAGATAATTCACGTGTTCGCGGCGTTTTTCCTGCCGCGCTCGCTTCGCCGCAGGTGTCGGCTCCCGCAGTGACGCAGCGTAGTCCCTCGCGGATATTGGTGAGGCCGCTTTGCACGGATGGAATGGCAAACTCGGACGAGTTCCCTTCGTATCCGTCAAAACCGCCCGTCTTTGAGCCGCGACGGCAGCGAGCCAGGATTGGGTCGGTCATTGCCGGGATGGATCCGCTCCCGGGTATGACAAGGCCAGGCGATGGGCACGCGCGGCCCTGTATGCCGCAGTTTTGGGATTATGCTGCAATGCCCGAGTTCGGGCTGTCAGCACTGCGATTGACGCCGCCTGTTGCGAAAACCCTTCGGCGTCCACCCGCAAACAGGCCTGTCCCAGATTCACTCGATCGTCCCTCGCCAGTGTCCTTACCGAATCCGGCGCCGGGTTTGCGGCAACCGGAGGCACTTTGCTTTGCCGCCTTTAGTGACTATAGACAAAGCAGCGAATTTTTCGAGCTGATTTTCGCTCCGCGGGGCCCGGTCCTGGTGCCGGTTCGGGTGGAGTGACGCTGCCACCATGCTCGCAGGTTCGCCGCCTTCGCAACTCAGTCAGAACCACTTCCTGCGGCGGAACCAGATGATCTGGGCGGCGACCACGGCCAGCAAAAACAACACGAAGACCCCGAACGCGAGCGGATACTCGGATCCGGGAATACCGCCGACGTTAACGCCGAGCAGCCCTGTCAATGCCCCGAGAGGCAAAAATATCGCGGCAACGATCGACAACACGTACATGCGGGTATTCATCTGTTCGGCAATACGGTTTGTCAGCTCCTCTTGAGTGACACCGGCCCGTTCGCGCAACGCGTCAAGATCCTCGATGTTGCGAATCAGGCTGTCGGTCACGGCCCGGATTTTCATGCGGTCCGCCTCAGACATCCACTCGATCCTCTCCATGGGCAGCCGATTGAGCGCCTCTCTCTGCGGCGCCAGGTAGCGCCTGACGGCTATCGCCTCCCGGCGCAGATCGGACAGGCCGCGGCGCAGATCGGAGTCGCGGTCGTCCAGCGAACGTGTTTCCAGATCGGCAACCCTCTCTTCAAACTGATCCACCATTTCCCCTATTCGCCAGACTATACTCGAGCAAAGCCCGGTCACCAGTTGCGTCGCGCTGGTCGGGCCCCGATTCGATTTCAACGCACTTACAAGATCGGCGGTCGATAACATCGGTCTCCGCTCGGTGCTTATTACCCTGTATTCTTCGACCCACAGCCTGATTGAGACCATGTCTTCGGGATCCTGGCCTGGGTTGTGATTCACACCGCGCAACGACAAATGCAGGCCTTTTTCGATCGCCGTGACCCGCGGCCGGGTCTCTTCGCTCAACAATGCTTCCACCGCAATCGGCGGCACGCCGGCGCTTTCCCGCAGCCATTTGTCTGCCGCGGCGGACTCGAGATTCAGATGCAGCCAGAGAACACCGTCGTCCGGCTGCCAGGCTTGTGCTTGCGCCATATTTAGTTCGCTCGCGGCGCCGTGTCCGTCCAGCAGCAGTGCATGTAGCAGGCCATCGTGCAATTCGGTCATGACGAAATACTCCTGAAATGCCAGTGCCGGTATTGTCAGTCCGGCGCTTGCCAGCCTCCGCTCGCGGATTCGACCAGTTCAGCGGCATGCAGCGCCAGTTCGTCCTGCCATGGCCTGGCCACGATCTGAATGCCCACCGGTAAACCGCGCCGATCGCTGCCCGCCCTGACCACGACACTGGGCCAGCCGGTAAGGTTGAACGCCTGGGTGTAACTGAACGCCGGACGGTTTGCAGCGCCGGTAAGTTGGTCGTGTGGCATCGCCGCTGACGCGTGTACCGGGGCAAGGATCAGATCGAAATCCTGCATGAATGCAAGCATGTCTGAGCGAAACCGCTCCAGGTCGAACAACAAAGCACTGAAATCGGCGGCACTGGCACGCGGACGGTCGATAGCTTCGTCGGTCCAGCCGAGAGCCGGGGACCTGTTGCGCGTGCCGACGTCATCGAGGAGGCGCCGGATCCACGCTCCGCCATCGATGCTGAAAAGCCGTCCAAACAATGCGCGAGCGGCACTGATAGGCCGAGGGCGACTGTTGGTTGGTTTTGCGCCGTGACTGGCCAATGCGTCGGCGCAGCCACGCACGATGGCGGCGATATCGTCGCTGGCGGCGAGGTCACCATTGTCGCAATACCAGGCGATCCTGCAATTTTCGATCCCGCGCTCGGCAACAGTTTTCGGTTGCAGCGGCAGTATCGAACTATCACGCCAGTCCGGGCCCCGCAACAATCCGAGAAGGAGTCGCAGGTCAGCAACCTTGCGCGCCATTGGCCCGACTTGTGTCAGTAAATCGACAGGCGTTCCGCCGGGTACGACCAGCCCGGTCCGGGGTACCATCCCGGCGCTGGGCTTGATACCGGCTATGCCGCAGAAATGGGCCGGCAATCGGATGCTGCCCCCGGTATCGCTGCCGATGTCGAATGCCGCGCCACCGCAAGCAACGATGGCGGCGGCGCCACCGCTGCTGCCGCCCGGCGAGCAGGACGCGTCGTACGGGTTATAGCTGCGTCCGAATAACAGGTTGTCGGTGTCGTAGGACAGCGTCAGCTCCGGCGTATTGGTTTTGCCGACCAAAATGGCACCGGCGTCGAGAACCCGCTGGACCACCGTGGCGTTGATCCTGGGAACGCGTTGCGCCCAGCCCTCGGTCGCCGCCGTGGTGCGTACTCCGGCGGTGTCGAATCCGTCCTTGATCGTAAACGGCACGCCGTGCAGTGGGCCGACTGCGTTTGTACCGGCAAGTGCGATGTCGGCCTTCCGTGCGGCTTGCAGCGCGGCTTCGTCGCAGCGCGTAATCACTGCGTTTAGCAGTGGGTTGACCTCATCAATTCTGGCGAGGTGGCGTTCGACAAGTTCGACTACGCTGATTTCACGACTGCGGATGTGCCGGGCCATCACCGCCGCCGAGGCAAAAAGCGATTCGTCCGGCCGGATTTCTTCCGCTATGGGTGTCGATGGGTTCACTCGGTATTTTCCGGAGGTTCAATGTGAAAACCAGTAGCGCAGTTGTCGTTTCCAGTGCTCATTCGCCGTCCCAGTAGTCTTCCATGCTCGCCTGGTCCCGCACTATGAAGCGCAGCAGTTGCGCCTGTCCGTCGCCGCTTGCCGGCACCCGCGCAAGCAGGCCGTATTTGCCGGAGTCCGGGTACTGGGCAAGTTCCGGCGACTCCTGGGTGCTGATTGCAAGATAACGCAATTCCGCGGTCGCGCTGGTATTGATCAGCTGATGCGCGGTTTCTGCTCCGCCGGGTGGGCAGGCAATGAAATCGCCGGCCCGAATGGAATGGCGTTGCGCACCGATTCGGATTTCACCACTGCCCTCCAGAACAAAAAACAACTCTTCGTTGACCCGGTGGCTATGGAACGGAAAGGCCCGCTTTCCGGGCGGTACAACCGTGACGTTGTACCCGAGTTTGGTTGCCCCGATGCGCGCGCCTACGGCCCCGATCCGGGCCTCAAAACGCTCACCGTGTCCCCAGGGATGATATTCGAGTTGATCGATGTTGATGACTGGTTCGCTCATTGGCTTTTCCTCTGCCTGGTTGTGCCGCGGTATCGCGCGTTAGTTTCCGTCCCCGTCGCCGGCTAGCCGGCTCGCGCTCCATTGGCGATGTGAGCCTCCGGTACCGCAAGCACCGGTTCAAGCCCGTCCGCATAACCTATGTCGAACATCATGCCTTCCGATAACTCGCCGGCCATTTTGCGCGGCGGCAGATTTACCACAAACAGCGCCTGCTGCCCCACCAGTGCCTGCGGGTCGGCTCGTTCCTGGCGAATGCCGGCGAGCACACTGCGAAGGTGGTCGCCGAGATCCACGCTGAGTTTCATCAGCTTTCTCGA
>PKUM01000266.1 GCA_002868855.1 Chromatiales bacterium
GGACCTCGACGGACCGGTGCGCGACCGATTGCTGGCCGGGACCGCGCTTGAATGGCTCGGGCTGCAGCGCGAGCAGTTTGTCTAGAGATGTTGCGGGTTCAACTCGAAGGGAAACTCTGGGAAATCGATCCGCTCGGTCATGAGATCGCGATTGTATTGGACCCGGATGGAGCCCAGCCGAATCACTTTGGCGCGGCGCCTGCAACCAGCGAACCACTGAGTGCCGGTACTTTTGCCGGAGACACGCGCATTGGCGGCAGCTGCAATTGCGAGACGCTGACCGTGACACCGCATTGCAACGGAACCCACACCGAGTGCGTCGGCCACGTCACCGACCGGCGTTTCGGCGTCGATCGTATCGCGAGCGGGCTGGTAGGAGTCGCGGCGCTGGTCAGCGTGACGCCGGAGCCGGCCCGCGACAGCAACGACGAGGTCGGGCCGCACGGAGACCAGCAGGATCTGCTGATTTCGAAAAACATCCTGGAAACCGCGGTGCGGGAGATCTGGCAAACCGGGCTGACGTCACTGGTCCTGCGATCGTTGCCGAACGTACCGGGCAAACAGTCCGCAATCTACCCGCCTGACCAGCCTTGCCCGTATCTGAGCGCGGGCGCTGCAGAGTTGCTGGTCGATCTCGGGGTACGCCATTTGCTGGTCGATCTGCCTTCCGTCGACCGGTTGCTTGACGGCGGCGAACTGCTCGCCCACCGCATCTTCTGGGGACTGCCACCCGGCTCTCGTGAACTGGGCCGGGCGTCGCGCAAAGAGGCGACAATTACCGAAATGGTATTCGTACCGGATGCAGTTCCCGATGGCCGCTATTTTTTGAACCTGCAGCTACCGCGCATCGCGAGCGACGCTGTACCGAGCCGGCCGGTCCTGCATCCGCTGCGCGCGATGACAAAGAGCTGACGGGAGCCAACCACAGGTCTCCCCAGAGCGATCGGCATCGCCAGATCTGCATTTAATGTCTATTCTTATAACATTATCATTACTAATTGTTTTTACAGTTTTTATTTTTTCCTTTATTGCCTCCCATGAGTTTTTCAAAATGAGCACAGGCGGATATTCACTCGCAATATCCGGACATCCTCCGGACGGCAATTTGATCGGCGCACCCGGCACTGGCACAGTGCCCCGGAGGACCTCCAAATGATCTCGTCATTTACGCTCGAAAACGCAATACAAGCCGACGCCACCGACCCGCTGGCGGAATTTCGCGAGCGTTTTTTCCTGCCGACAAACGACACCGGCGACGCACTGCTTTATCTCTGCGGTAACTCGCTCGGTTTGCAACCGCGTGCGGTTCCCGACCTGATGGCGGAGGAACTCGAGGACTGGGCGCGGCTCGGGGTCACTGGCCATTTCGATGCTCGCCGACCGTGGATGCCGTACCACGAAAATCTCACTGCAAACATGGCGGAAATCGTCGGCGCACAACCCGACGAAGTTGTGGTGATGAACACGCTGACGGTCAACCTGCACCTGATGATGGTGAGCTTTTATCGTCCGACCGAGAAGCGCTACAAACTCCTGATTGAAAAACCGGCGTTCCCGTCAGACCGCTACGCGGCCGAGAGCCAGGTTCGCTACCACCGCCTCGATCCGGCCGACGCCTTGCTCGAGATCGGCCCGCGCGATGGCGAACACACGATTCGCGACGAAGACCTTCTGCAGCTGATCGAACGCGAGGGCAAGTCCATTGCACTGGTAATGTTGCCGGGCGTCCAGTATTACTCAGGACAGCTTTTCGACATCGCGGCGGTGTCGGCGCTGGCGCGGCACAAAGGCTGCGCCGTGGGTTGGGACCTTGCACATGCCGCGGGGAACGTACCGCTAAACCTGCATGACGCAGACGCCGACTTCGCGGTTTGGTGCAATTACAAGTATCTCAATGGCGGGCCTGGCGCGATTGGCGGCTGCTTTGTGCATGCACGGCACGCCGACGATAGCAGCCTGCCGCGTTTTTGCGGATGGTGGGGTCACGAAAAGAGCAGCCGCTTCCGCATGGGACCGAATTTCCACCCCATTCCGGGGGCGGAAGGATGGCAGCTGTCCAATCCGCCGATTCTCGCGATGACCTCCTTGATTCCGTCGCTACAACTTTTTCATGAGGCCGGAATGACCGAGTTGCGCGCGAAGTCGCTTGCGCTGACCGGGTTTCTCGAACTCGGTATTCGCGAACGCCTCGGCGGCGCCGTGGAGAGCATCACTCCGTCGCAACCCGAGCGGCGCGGATGTCAGCTTTCATTGCGCTTGGATGGAGGCAGCGGTCACGCCGTTTTCAGGCACCTCGAGGCTGACGAGGTCGTGTGCGACTGGCGCGAGCCGGATGTAATTCGTGTCGCCCCTGTGCCGCTCTACAACAGTTTTGTCGATGTATACCGCTTCGTCGAAAAATTACACCTGGCGATGGAGGCGACTGCATGAACCAAGCGGGCGGAGAAATCAGCATTCTGGGCGGCGGACTTGCAGGTAGCTTGTGCGCACTTCTGATGGCACGGCGCGGATTTGCAGTTGATGTCTATGAGTTCCGCGCCGACATGCGACGAGAAACGATCCCGGCCGGCCGCTCGATCAACCTGGCGCTTGCCGCACGCGGCATCGAGCCGCTGAAAAGGGCCGGCGTATTCGACCGCGTCGAACCGATGCTGATCCCGATGCGCGGACGCATGCTTCACGATCATGATGGCACCACACAACTGCTGCCGTATGGGCAACGTGCCGACGAAGTTGTCTATTCGGTTACGCGTGGCGGCCTGAACGCGCTGCTCATGAACGCCGCCGAAGCGGCTGGTGCGCGGTTTCACTTCCGCCAGCGCTGCGTTGCCTGCGACTTCGAAAGCTCACGCCTGATCATGCGCGACGAAAGCTCGGCGGCCGAGTACCGGCTGCCGTTGCAAACCGTAATCGCCGCGGACGGAGGCGGATCGGTTGTCCGCCGCGCCTTGTCGGCGCAATTGGGGCACCAGGCCAGCGAGCAGCTTCTCGACCACGGCTACAAGGAATTGACGATTCCCGCCGCGGCCGACGGTGGCCACCGTATGGAAAAGCACGCGCTGCACATCTGGCCGCGCGGCGAGTTCATGCTTATCGCGCTGCCAAATCCGGACTCGACGTTCACCGTTACGCTGTTTCTGCCCAACACCGGCACGCCCGGTTTTGCCAGCCTGACAGACGAGGCAGCATTACTCGATTTCTTCGGTCAGACATTCCCCGATACGCTCGACCTGATCCCGGGGCTGACACAAGAGTTTTTCGCGAACCCGACCGGCGAACTTGGCACCGTTCGTTGCTCGCCGTGGCACTATCGCGACCAGGCCCTGCTGATTGGCGATGCGGCGCATGCCGTCGTTCCGTTTCACGGCCAAGGTATGAATTGCGCCTTCGAGGACTGCGCGGTTCTGGATGACCTCGTCGCGAGCCACGGTAAAAACTGGGAGGAAATATTTTCGCGCCTGACCGCGAGCAGAAAACCCAATGCCGACGCAATAGCCGATATGGCACTCGAAAACTATGTCGAAATGCGCGACACCGTGCGGGACCCCGGATTCCAGTTGCGCAAGGAGCTTGCTTTCGAACTCGAGCGGCGCCTGCCCGACCGCTTTATTCCGCGTTACTCGATGGTGATGTTTCACGCCGAGATCCCTTATTCGCAAGCGTTGCAGCGCGGTAGGGTTCAGCTCGAGTTGTTGCGGTCACTGACTGCGACCGCGACTACACTGGCCGAAATCGACATGGATGAGGCCGAACGCCGCGCCCGCGAGAAACTCAGTCCGCTGGGCTGACTCGCAAAAGACCGGCAGGAATGATCCGCGCCGTGGTGAGCATGCCAGGCCGTTAGTCCTTCCGGAATATCCTCAGGCGCTGGCGCGGCATAAGCGCCGCCGGCAATCCGGCCTCAGGCATCTGCGCCTCCGAAGTCGGCAGTTGTTCGCCGCTGCAAAATCACAAACGAGAACGCATGCTCGTTTTTGTCATCCGCGGGGTAGTCGGAGCGCTCGCTTTCGCACCACTCGGCAGGGTCGATTTCGGGGAAAAAGGCATCACCTTCTATGACTGCATGAACCTGGGTCAGGTAGATCGTGCTGCTGCGCGGCAAAAGTTCACGATACAATTGCGCTCCACCGATCAGCATCACCTCAGGGGCATCGGCGCAGGCCGCAAGAGCCGCGTCCACCGACAGCGCGACGGTACAACCCTCGGCTCGATAGCCATGTTGACGCGTAACGACGATATTGTGCCGCCCCGGCAACGCGCGCCCTATGCTCTCATGGGTCTTGCGCCCCATCACGATCGGCTTGCCCATAGTCACGGTCTTGAAATGTCGCAGATCGGCGGGCAGACGCCACGGCAACTGATTGCCTTTACCGATTACCCGGTTCTCCGCCATTGCGACCACGATGCTGAGTTTCAATCCACCTCTCCCGCCCGCGGCAGCCCTCGCTCCAATTCGATACTGGCGCGATTCGCTACCCTTTCGACGCACGATAGCGCTAAAAGACGACAGTGGAACAGATGCCGCACTGCCGCAACCACGGCATTGTGATACCTGAACGATTTTTGCGCCATAATCGGCTTACACACACAGGGAGTCGTGATGTCCGCGCCGTTACCGAGCCACCCCCAGTTGTCGGGAAACTACGCCCCAATTCGAATCGAGTGTGACGCCACAGATCTTACGGTCGAGGGCGATCTTCCGCCACAGCTGCACGGATCGCTTTACCGGGTGGGACCCAATCCCCAGTACATGCCCACCGACGAGTACCACTGGTTCGGCGGCGACGGCATGATCCATGCCTTCCACTTTGGCGATGGCAGGGTCGACTACTGCAATCGCTGGGCGCGTACGCCGAAATGGGCGCTCGAGCACGAGGCCGGCCGCGGGCTGTTCGGACTGTTTGGTAACCCGATGACTTCGGACCCCGCAACCCATGGCAAGGACTGCGGCGTCGCCAATACGAATATGCTGTGGCACGACGGCCGCCTGATGGCGCTCGAGGAATTGCATGCGCCGTTCGAACTCGACCCGACCACGCTCGAATCAGGCGGTTACTATCGTTTCGACGGCAAGCTGCCCAGCCACATGACAGCCCATCCCAAGGTAGATCCGAAAACCCGTGAATTGCTGTTCTTTTCGTATTTCGCCGCTGGATTTTTTACCCCAGACATCGGCTTTCATGTCGCCGACCCAAACGGGGATCTGAAACGCAATGAGGCGTTTCAGGCTCCATACACCGCCATGGTCCACGACTTTGCCATAACCGATACACACGTGATTTTCCCGATATGCCCGCTTACCGGCAGTATGGAACGAGCGATGGCGCGACGCCCCGCATTCGCCTGGGAACCGGAGCTCGGCACACGAGTCGGCATTATGGAGCGGGATCAAAACGTCGACTCGATGCGTTGGTTCGAAAGCGATGCCTGCTTCATTTTTCACCCCATGAACGCATGGTCGGACGACGGCGTAGTCACGGTCGATGTCATGCAGTTCGAGGCCGCGCCGCTGTTTACCTATGCAGATGGCACGCCGGTTGAACGCAGCAAGAGCAATGCCCGTTTGTGCCGCTGGACTTTCGACCTGAATAGCAACAGCAATACTTTCAAGCGCACTTATCTGGACGAGCTGATCGGAGAATTTCCGCGTATCGACGAGCGTTACGCAGGCAGCCCTTACCGCCACGGTTTCATCGCCAGTACGTATGCGCGGGTAAAAGGCGATCAGGGGGTTTTCAACCAGATTACCCATTTCGATCTGCAGGAAAACACTCGCGAGATATACCAGGTTCCTGACGGCGACGCGGTTTCCGAGCCGGTATTCGTTGCGCGTGCGCCCGACGCAGCCGAGGGCGACGGTTTTCTGTTGGCAACGGTATTCCGGCGGGCACAAAATCGTAGCGATCTGATCGTACTGGACGCCATGCACATAGAAGCTGGTCCGGTCGCGACAGTGCGGCTCGATCACCGTATTCCGTTCGGCTTCCACGGCTGCTGGAGACAGGCCGAGGACTGACTCTTACCCGGTTAGCAGCATCAGCGACTTCGCGCAGGAGAACAGAACATGGCTCAGACCCGTTTCAAATCGCTTTCGAAAAGTACCGCGGATGACTGGCAGACTATCGTCGCCGAACAGCGCACCTTCATTGCCGCCCTGCCGGATCGGATAATCGCTCACCTGAAACTGCTGGCCGGCGATTACGGAGGATTCCCGATCGACCGGTTGCAGCATTGCCTGCAAAGTGCCGAGCTCGCCGCGGAGGGCGGCGAAGATGACGAATATGTGGTGTGCGCGCTGCTCCACGATGTCGGTGACACGCTCGGCAGCACCAATCATCCAGACGTCGCGGCGGCGATTCTGTATCCATTCGTTAGCGAAGCCAATCACTGGATGATCAAGCATCATGCGATTTTCCAGGGCTACAATTTCTTCCATCATCTCGGCATGGATCGCGACATGCGCGAGCGTTTCCGCAATGAGCCGCACTACGATCGTACCGAGCGCTTCGTCAGGCTGTATGACGATCCCGCCTTCGATTACGACAAGCCGGCTCTTTCGATCGCGCCTTTCGAGCCGCTAATGCGCAAGGTATTCAGCGACCCGAAAAACTCGATCTACAGGAGCCTCATGGAGTAGCCGTGAGCGGTGCCTTGTGCGCATGGGTCTCTCCGCCGCATTGGCGGATTTCACAGCGCCGACTATCTTTAGGTTGACGGCGGTTGCCGCGCGCTGAAGAGCACGGCACCAGCGCGCGATGCCTGCAAAAATCGACAAAGAGGGAGTATTACGATGATTGGCTATGTCACGCTTGGCACGAACGATATAGAACGTGCCGCCCGGTTCTACGATGCGCTTTTTGCCGAGATTGGCGCCGGAAGATTCATGGAAGGGGACAACTACGTTGCCTGGGCAGTTTCACCGGAATCCCCGGCCCTGCCGGTAATGAAACCGCACGACAAGAAACCGGCGACGGTCTGCAATGGTGTCATGATTGCGCTGGTCGTCGATTCGACAGAAAAAGTCGATGCGCTGCATCGCAAGGCGCTGGAGCTCGGCGCAACCGACGAGGGGGCGGCCGGCCCGCGTGGCGACGGTTTTTATGCGGGCTATTTTCGTGATCCCGATGGTAACAAGTTGAATTTCTTCCATATGGGGTAGACGCGATCCGGAACGACGCAAGGCTGAGGCAACGAACCATGTACAGAATGCGGGCCGCCAGCATGGCTGAAATCCAGGCACTTGCCGCCACCTGCTGCGACCAACCCGCGGTGACGGTATTGCGCGCCGGTGAGTGCCTGTCTCAACCTGCGCCTGGCGGGATGGCAGGCATTATCAGCCGGCGCACCGGGGGAGCCGGTAGTCTCGGCACAACCGGCGGGTTGACTTTGATCAAGAGTGCCGCCGCTTTCACGATACCGGCCTTTAACGTACGCACGATCTCGGAACGTGGTGAAGGCACCGTCAGGCACTACGCGGAGGTTCAGCGGACTACCAGTGAGGACGCGGTTCACGAGAGCTTCTGCCCCGCCGCCGGAGACCATCCGCGACCGGGCATGACCCACCGCGCCCGCAACCGCGTGCATCGTAATTTCTGGCGCGTCAGCAGCATGACTTCGCGCCTTATCAGGCGCGGCGAAGAAGAGCACCTTGCGGATGCGCGACGGGCATATGAGATCACCTACAAGCTCATCGCCAACACGATAAACGCGATGGCCGGACAGAGATTCGGACCCGCGTCGACACCGAGTGCGGCGCAGGCAATGGCCGAGACCCGCCTGCAGACCGAACTCCCGAGCGCGCTTGGCACCAATCCGCGAGACTGGGTGACAACGCTGGACCGGTTGTTGCTACAGACCAAGACACGGGACAGCAATGGCTGGCACGGGATAAGCGTCGATCCGCCAATCACCCGCGGCACCGACGTTTTCCACCCGGTCGTCGCCACGGCCTCTACCAGCGTCGGCGCCACGGCGCCGGCCGAAGTCGTCAACTACTGACCCGGCAAAAGGCACAACGACCCGACACATAGCGCCTTGCCAGTTCCGCGCAGCCGACGAGAGACACGATGACCAAGCTGAATCCCGCCTATGTGGACGCGTTGATCAAGACCGTCAACAGCAGTCCGTTTCCGCGCCATATTTCCATGCGCCTGATCGCGGTCGAGACCGATCACGCCGAGATGGAACTCGACAGTGGACCGAACCACATGCAGCCATTCGGGATTGTGCACGGCGGCGCGATTGCGTCTTTGATCGACACCACGACCTTCTGGTCGGCATTCATGCGGGTTGCGGAAGACTGCGGCATGGTCAACATCGATTTGAAACTGAATTATTTGCAGGCCGTGACCGACGGAACCTTGTACGCAGCGGGACGGTGCATACGCGCCGGTCGCAGTATCAGCTACACCGAGGCAAGTATTCGTAACCGCGCCGGAGAACTGGTGGCACATGGCACGTCGACACTGATGGCGCTTCCCGGGAAGGGGCTCACTCTCGGCGTCCCGAAATTCCTTTAGCGGCGCGTACCGCGGGAACGGCAAATAACGCGCCGCGACGAAAGCAGACTCCGGGCAGGAGAAAAACATGAGTGCAACAGGAAAAGCCGCGCTTCTTAAATCCGCCTTGCTGGTTTTCGGGTTGATTTTCGTCATCGGAGTACCGGTGATGATGCACTTGTGGCCGGCCGGATGGACATGGGAGCCGCGTCAGCCTGAGTACGAGCAGATGATGATGGGTATTTACGGAACGCTCGGCATCTTTCTCATCATGGCATCGCGCAATCCGCACAAACACACCAGCCTCATCTGGTTCACCATCTGGTCGAGTATTGTGCACGGCACGATAATGCTGGTGCAGGCGTTACGCGACAGCGCCGAACGGGCCAACCTGCTTGGTGACGTACCGGCGTTGTTTGTCGTTGCCGCAGTGTTATGGATCCTGATGCCGGCAACCCAACGCAACTGATCGATTGCCAATTCATGGCCGAGATCATCACGGTACGGTCGAGGTGCGCTAGACTAGAGCGACCCGGCATGGAGCAAAAACCATGAAATGCCCGCGCACTGGCACAGCATTGAAACCGTTACGCATTGGCGGCGTCGAGGTCGATGTTTCCGAGCATTGCGCCGGCGTGTGGTTCGACCGCTTCGAACTCGACAAATTCAAAACGCCCAACGATGCGATGGGAGAAGCGCTGGCCCAGCACCTCTCCCAGTTCAATTCGCCACTGCTGGACCTGTCAGCGCGGTTACGCTGTCCGCGCCATCCGGAAACCATGATGATGCGACGCTTCTTCGGCCAGGCGCGCAAAGTCGAGATTGACGAATGTCCGGAGTGCGGCGGTATCTGGCTGGATGCCGAGGAACTACAACTGATACGGGAACTGGTCGGCCAGAACGGACCGGTCGGCGCACCGGTAGTACCCTCGGGCACTCATGTCGATGTCATTGACGACGCCTTGCGGCGCGACCTGGACCGGATCGCGAACGCACTGGGCGCGGCCAGCCATGCCGCAGGCTAGACGCCAGAGCAAGCATGTAGAACCACGAGTTCGCCACACACCCGGCCGGGTGTCCTAGATTGCGACGGGCGCCTTGATGTGCGGGTGACTGCGGTAGGACACCAGCTCGAAATCCTCGAAGCGATACGAGAAGAGACTCGACGGTTTGCGCCGTATTTCGAGTTGCGGCGGTGGATTCGGCTCGCGCGACAATTGTATCTCGGCCTGCTCGAGATGGTTGGTATACAAATGGCAGTCGCCGCCGGTCCAGATGAAATCACCGACATCGAGACCCACCTGCTGTGCGACCATGTGGGTCAGCAACGCATACGAAGCGATATTGAAAGGCACCCCCAGAAATATGTCTGCACTACGCTGATACAGCTGACAGGACAGACGGCCTTCAGCGACCCAGAACTGGAAAAAAGCATGGCACGGTGCAAGCGCCATCTCATCCAGATCGCCGACGTTCCACGCACTGACGATGATGCGGCGGGAATCGGGGTCGCTGCGTAACTGCGCAAGCGCCTTTTTCATCTGGTCGATCGGGTTGCCATCGTATCCGCGCCAGAAACGCCACTGGTGGCCGTAGATCGGCCCAAGCTCGCCGTCGTCGTCAGCCCACTCGTCCCAGATTGTCACACCGTTATCGCGAAGATACCGGGTATTGGTATCGCCGGACAGAAACCACAGCAGTTCGTGGACGACGGATTTCCAATGTATCTTCTTCGTCGTCACGAGTGGGAACCCGGCGCCGAGAGAAAAGCGCATCTGGTGACCGAAAACACTGAGCGTGCCGGTACCGGTGCGATCCTCCTTGTGGACCCCGGTGTCGCGAACCAGCCGCATCATGTCGAGATATTGCTTCATATCGCCGCTCGCTCCTCGAATTCCGGCCGGCGGTAGGCCAGCCATATCAATAGTGAGCCGAAGACGATCATCGGTATTGTCAGGACCTGCCCCAGCGTCAACCACCCTCCCGCCAGGTAGCCAATATGCGAATCGGGCAGGCGGACAAATTCGACTGCAAATCTGAAAACACCGTATCCGAGCAGAAACAGACCCGACACCGCCATCCGCGGTCGCGGCCGCGCCGAAAACCACCACAGGATCGCGAATAACACGACACCTTCAAGCAATGCCTCGTAAAGCTGGCTGGCATGCCTGACTTCGCCGTTCACCTGGAAGCCGATTGCAAGATCCGTCGGTTTGCCCCAAAGCTCGCCGTTGATAAAGTTGCCAATCCGCCCCGCGCCGAGACCGATAGGTACCAGGGGCGCCAGAAAATCGGTTACCTGGAAAAAAGTCATACCCCTGCTGCGGCCAAAAAACCACATGGCAATCAATACACCCAGCAATCCGCCATGAAAACTCATGCCACCTTCCCAGATGCGAAAAAGCGAAAGCGGGTCGGCACTGAAACTGGCGAAATCGTAGAACAGCTTTGAACCGATGCGGCCACCGGCGATCACGCCCACGGCCACGAAGAAGATCATGTCGTCCACCTGCTGCGCCGTCCATCCCTTGCTCGCCGCCCGGCGCCGTCCAAGCCACCACGCGGCGACGAAACCGAGCAGATACATCAGCCCATACCAACGCACTTTCAGCGGCCCCAGCGCGACGGCGACCGGGTCGATCTCGGGATATTTCAGCATGGCGCGCTAGTTTATCACCGCTGTCGCCGGTGTCATGGTTGGGTCACCCGGCAGAAAAGCGACTTCAGGTAGCGGGTTTCCGGGATCGCCGGGTGGACCGGGTGATCCGGTGCCTGCGAGCCGAAAGCGAAAACCTGGATGTTGCGATCGAGATGACGGCCGGCATCGCGCAATACGCCCAGCAATTCGTGCTCGGGAAAGTGATACGAACAGGAACAACTCACCAGAACACCGTCACGCGCC
>PKUM01000315.1 GCA_002868855.1 Chromatiales bacterium
CGGTGGTGGAGCTTTCGGCGGCCATCGCGCCGAGTATCGACTCGATCTTTGGCAGCAATAACTGCATGTGCGAATTGAAGTCATGCAACACACCGACGGTGATCGCATTTTGCAAAGTAATGGCCGCGATCGACTGCGGCAGCTGCTCCGGCCCGGGCATCGGGGTATTGCCTATCAGCACCGGCAACACCGGCACTTCGTTGGCGAGCGCCGTCTCTATCTCCATTCGCACCGGGTCGTCCGCTTCGCTGATACGGGCGTGCCAGTCAGCGCCGATCAACGCGATCAGAATGCTGCTTTCCTCGATCGCCTCGCGGATGAAATCGGAGAAACTCACCGCGAACGGGATCGCAGTGACGTCCATGAAGACTGCATCCGCGCCGAACCGCCCGACCAGCCAGTCGCATACGCGACAGGCCTGCGGGCCATCGGTGCGGCGGTAGCTCAGGAAAATCATCGTTATCGTATGAACCCCCGTGCCGCTGCTGTCTGGCATCCGCGATTTGAACGATACTGTCGGGCCTGCGCCAACCGTGGGCCTCGCTTGCTCAAACTATAGTCGAGAAATCACACCGCAAGGACAGGGCAGTGTTAGCCGCGTGGGCAATGGTGGCGTGGCGCAGTCATCGGCATGACAGTCGTGGCAAGAACGCATGGACGAGCTGCGATCGGCCCACCCGACATTTTCGTCAGCGTGGCCGCCCAAACGCCTGTGCCCAGTAAATCCCGTGTTCGGAGTGCGGGTTCAGCGCGAAAGCGATGCCGGTCTCGCTGTAACGCGGGTCCATCAGCGTGGCGCAGTGACTCGGGCTCGCGAGCCAGCCATTGACAACCTCTTCCGCACTGGTCTGCCCGGCTGCAACGTTTTCACCGATTGAAAGCCATTGGTAACCGGCGGCGCTTGCACGAAAATCCGGGGTTTTGCCGTCGCTGCCCTGATGCCCCATGAAATCGTTGGCAGCCATGTCCGTCGCGTGCGCAAGCGCGGCATGTTCGAGCACCGTGGAGTAGACCAGCGGCGTCGTCGCTGCATATTTCCGGCTGCCGCAGCGTCGCTGTCGCGCACGGGCGGTATTGACGAGCGCGAGCACCTGCCCGGCGACAGCGGGCATTTCGTCAGGTCGTGGCGGCATGAAGGGTTCGGCCAGGATCAGCCGAAGGTCATAACCATCGCGGTAAACCCCTATTTCGCTAAACGCCCGATTAGTGACGTCATCGCAAAAATGCTCGACCAGGATTTCCGCGACGCGGGCATCGCCCCCGTCGGTTCTGATCTCGATCGAAGCCGTTGTCTTCATGCGGTACCCGGCGGCACTCAATGCATCGCCAAGCTCAACGCCTCCGGCAGCGCTTCTGGCCGCGGCATCGAGCCGCTCGTTGCGCTGAAGCAGCCGATCCGTTCCCGCATACTCGCCGCAGCCCTGTATTCGCGCCGCATTGACGAGGTCGACCGGGTCCGCCAAACCCGTTTCCGGCACGGCGGCAATAGCCAGGAGCAGCGCGATAAACAGCCCGCGCGCCCGGGGAGAGCGCCCGGCCGCTGCGCCTGCGGCAGCTGTCGCAAATAGTCCTGCCGCCTGCACTGGCGCCAGGCCCGATCGCTTAATCCGAACCACCCCGGGGGCCCGCCCAACCCGGTGCCGCCGCCATAAAGGGATATCCATTTTGCCCGCCCGGGTAACGCACTCGTTGCCCCAATCATCCGCAACGGTGGCCGCAATCGCAATCGGGGCAGTACAGCGTCGGCGTTGGCACATCCCGCAGCGAAAGACCGCGACCGAACGGGGCCCGGCCGATCGACAGTTCGACGCCCACACACGCCCCAAGGCAAAGAGCGACTCTGGTGCGGTGGTGGCTGACCTCCCGGGTCAACGGCACTTGAATTCGGAAAAACACGAACCGGCGTTCGATCCACCCGCCGGAGCGACGTTCGCGAAAATCGAGCGCAGCACCCCGTTTATCCTGCACCCCGTTGCTTGCAACGGTTTTGCCCGCCCGTCAGACTTCGGTGCCGCAAAGCTTTGTCCCTTACGTGGAGTCCCGAATGCACAAGATCCTCAGCCTCGCCGCCGCCTCGCTGATCGCCGCCTGTGGCAACGATCCGACAGCGGTATCCGATCCCGTTTTGGCGGCCCCGGAGGCCCCGGCCGGTGAGAGCGCAGGTCCAACCTTCGCATCGATAGTGGCCAGCGCAGACGAGATGGAAGGCTTTTACGACCTCTACTGGGACGAAGATAGCGGCAAGCTGTTTCTTGCGATCGACCGGTTCGACGAGCCTTTCATCTACCAGGACGGTCTTGCACGCGGCGTCGGATCGAACGACCTGTTTCTCGACAGGGGTCAGCTCGGTGCAACACGACTCGCTCGTTTCCAGCGCATCGGTCCCCGCGCTTTGCTGGTCGCGGACAACACTTCCTACCTGGCAACGACGGACAACATCGACGAGCGGAAGGCGGTCGAGGAATCGTTCGCCCGCTCGGTGCTGTGGGGATTCGAGGCGGTCGCATTCGAGGGCGAAACCATGCTGGTCGATGCCACCGAGTTCTTCCTTTGCGATACCCACAACCTCGCGGCGACGCTCAAGCAGGCCGAAGAAGGCGACTACAAGGTCGATACCACGCGGTCGGCAATTTTCCTGCCGCGCACGAAGGCATTTCCCGACAACACCGAGGTCGAGGCCATCGTCACACTTGTCGGCGAGCCTGCCGGCAAGATCATCTCTACAGTCACCCCGGACCCGCGCGCAATTACGGTACATCTGCACCACTCGTTCGTGCGCCTGCCGGACGCGGGCTTCGAGCCGCTGCCCTTCGATGGCCGTGGCGGCTTTATGGATCCGGCGAAGCCGTATGTCGATCGCGTCAGCCTCGATTACGCGGTGCCAGTGGGCGACCCCATCGTCCGGATCAACACCTTGCGTCACCGGTTGCAGAAGAAGGAGCCGTCGGCTGCGGTCAGCGCACCGGTCGAACCGATCGTTTACTACGTGGATCGAGGTGCGCCGGAGCCGATTCGCAGTGCTCTGATTGAGGGCGCATCGTGGTGGAACGAGGCATTCGAGGCCGCCGGCTATGAAGATGCGTTCAGGGTCGAGTTGCTGCCCGAGGATGCCGACCCGATGGACGTGCGCTATAACGTGATCCAGTGGGTACACCGCTCGACCCGCGGCTGGTCATACGGTTCCAATGTCAATGACCCACGCACCGGCGAAATCATCAAGGGCCATGTCTCGCTCGGCTCGCTGCGGGTGCGCCAGGACTACCTTCTTGCGGAGGGTCTCCTTGCACCATACGAGGACGAAACGATCCCGGAAGAAATGCTCGAGTTTTCGTTGGCACGAATTCGCCAGCTCTCAGCCCACGAAGTCGGTCACACGATCGGTATTGCGCACAACTTCGCCGCAAGCGCGAATAACCGTGCCTCGGTGATGGACTATCCATACCCGTATGTAAAGCTCGACCGCAATGGCGATATCGATGTGACCGAGGCCTACGACGTCGGCATCGGCGCGTGGGACAAACGAGTGATTCTGTATGGCTACCAGGATTTTCCGGACGATGTCGACGCAACCGCCGCGCGCGAGGAGATCCTCCGCGAGACCTATGCATCCGGGCTGGAGTTCGTATCCGACACACATTCGCGATCGGACGCATTCGCGACGAGCGCCGGACCGGCCCATCCGCGCGGAAACCTGTGGGACAACGGTGCCGATGCAGTGGCGGAACTCGATCGGCTGATGCAGGTACGCAAGGTCGTGCTCGGGAATTTCTCCGAGCGCAACATCCGCATGCAACGGCCGATGGCAAATATCGAGGACGTACTGGTACCGATGTACCTCATCCACCGCTACCAGCTAAAGGCCGCAGCCACGTTCATTGGCGGACAGGAATTCACCTACTCGATGCGCGGTGACGGCTGGGTTCCGGTCAATCCGATACCGCCCGCGAAACAGCGTGCGGCCGTCGAATCCTTGCTCGCCACGATCACGCCCGATGCGCTGCGCCTGCGTCCCGAACTGGTCGCGCTGATCCCGCCACGCCCTCCGGGCACGCCCGACTCGCGTGAGATATTCCCGCGCCGGACCGGTTACGTGTTCGACCCATTTGCGGCAGCCGCCACCGCGGCCGATCTCACGCTGGAGATGCTGCTCGACCCGGCTCGCGCCGCGCGGATGGTCAACAACCATGCGCTCGATCCCGGGCAGCCGGGTTTCGCCGAACTGGTCCGCGCCGTGCTGGAGGCGACCTGGTATTCGCGCGCCGCCCCCGACGAGGACGCCGAACTGCGCCGCGTTGTCAACGACACCGTATTGCAGCGCCTGATGATGCTCGCCGCAAATCCCCAGGTGCAGCCGCAGGCGCGCGCCGTCGCACTCGATCAGTTGATCGAACTCGATGCGTGGATCGGCGCACAGGTCAGCCGGGCCCCCGCCGACTGGCGGGCGCACTACCGCTTCGCCAGCGACCAGATACGCCGCTTTCTCGCCAATCCCGAGGCGATGCCGCAGCAGACACCGCTAAAGGCACCGCCCGGATCGCCGATCTGAGTCCTGCTTGCGGTAGTCCGGTCGGAAGCGCCGACCTGCGTCGACTCGTCCTGACGCGAACAGGACAAAACAGTTGTCTGCCGGAAATCGGGTGGCCCCATTGAGAGGCCACCCGCAGAGCCCTATAGCTGCGACTTGAAATAGTTGAACGAATGTACGAAAGCGTCGCGCAGCTTCTCCGCATCCTCAAGGAAGTTCTGCCAGACCTCTTCGCCGGAATCGGCCAGTTCCTGCAGTTTTGCCCTGGCTGCATCGGATTGTTCGCGCAGCTTCGCCAACTGTTCCTTGTAGGCAACTTCGGCCTCACCCGACGCCTCGGCAGCCTTCTTCTCGAATTCGTCGAGCATGGCATTGGTCTCGTCGATTTTCGCCTTCATTGCCGCGACGATCTCATCCCTGTTCTTGCCCATCAGTGGTCTCCTTTCACGTGAGTTCCGACCGGTCGCACCGGCCCATTCCCGACTGTCCGGCCGGGCCATTTCAGGCCCGGTCCGCGAGCTCATGAGGCTACTGCGGCCATGCCGGGATAGCAATCCGTAAAGCCCCCCCGCGGGCAGCCGCAATTTGCCGGACAGGGCCCGCGGCCCATCGCAGCGAGCCGGCGCTCGGATCGGGCCACGGTGGCCGAACCGGATTTCGCGGCGATGGCGCCCGGGTTATTGATTTTCGGTACACTGTTCCGGCACGTCATTTGCCGTTAATCACTATCCGAGGCGCAATTGGCGAACCCGATCGAGCAACCGGCAGGCACACCAGAAGAACGCAGTGCGCTGCGCCAGCGGGTCGCGACCGTACTGTGGAACGACCTGTGGCTGACCCGGCGTGCGCGCTGGATCAACGGCTCTATTGTCGCGCTGATCCTGCTCAATGTTATGGCGGTGATCGCCGAATCGGACAATCGGCTCGCGATTCCCTATGCCACGCTGTTTCGCCGTTTCGAACTACTGTCGGTAGTGGTTTTTACTCTCGAGTACCTGATGCGAATCTGGTCCTGTCCGGACGGCATCCGCTACGGTCATCTTGGCGCGTGGCAATCGCGCTGGCGGTTCATTTTCTCGTTCAACGGGCTGATCGACTTTTTCGCGATTGCACCGTTTTTCCTGTCGTTGTTGTTGCCGGTCGATCTGCGCTTCCTGCGGATCCTTCGCTTGCTGCGAATCCTGAAGCTGACCACCTACTCCGACACGATCGGCGTATTCGCGCGTGTACTGAAGCGGGAAGGACGCGCGCTCGCCGCCGCCAGCCTCGCAATGGTCTCGCTGGTGCTGTTTGCGGCCTGCCTGATGTACATGCTCGAGAATCCCGCTCAACCCGAGGCGTTTTCGAGCATCGCGCAGGCGATCTGGTGGGCGGCGGTGACGCTGACCACGGTCGGCTATGGCGACATCACGCCGGTAACCTTCGGCGGCAAAATGCTCGGCATCGTGATCATGGTACTCGGGGTCGGAACCGTGGCTCTGCCGGCGGCGATGCTGGCGGCACGGTTCGGCGACGAGATTCAGGCCCAACGCGACGAACTCGAAGCGAAAGTGGCCGAGTCGCTCGACGACGGCGTGCTCGATCCCGCAGAGCGCGCCGCGGTGGAGAAACTCGGCGCCGAACTCGGCCTGCCCGCCGCTCACGTCGATAAGATGATCGAACTGCAGAAGCAATTACATGTTGACGCCGGGCAGTGCCCGCATTGCGGCAAGCGACTTTAACCAGCGCTTCGGCGACCCGGATCCGTCGTGACGGCCAGCAGCATCAGCGTCCGTGGCGCGATCTCGCTGGTGGCGAATAGCGCCACACATCGTTGTCGACACGCAAATAGTTCAGTGGATCGCCAAAATCGAACGTCTCTCGATCGCCGCCGAACGTGAAGATCGCGGGACGCTGACCGCGCCCGCTGCCTCGGATCACGATGGCATCGAAATCGTACTTGATCTCTTCCGGACTCTGCGCATTCCATGGCGACGTGCTCACCAGTTCCCAGGTCGCGCCTGTCTTGCTCACCCAGATATCCATCGGATTGGCAAGCAGGCCGAAACCGCCGAAACAGATGATGCGGTTCTGTAATACGCCGCACTGGTGGCCCGGGCGCGCTGGCCACTCGGCGGCAGCGGTCATCTCTTCCCAGTGCACGCCGTCGCGACTGCGCCAGACATCGTTGAAATACGGTGGGTCGCAGAATGGCAACGGTTCACAGACGAAGCCGTCCTCGCCACCAATCAGGTACATGTAGCCGCCCTTGGCAATCGCCACCGCGCCGGCGCGGGGTGCCCAAGGCGCGCTCTCAGTCACTCTTTCCCAGTCACGGCCGTTGCGCGATTTCCAGACATCGTTGTAGTAGATGCGCACCGGAGGCCCGCCGATGACAGCCGGGTCGTCGTTGAACGATCCACCGAAAACGTAAATTTCTCCGCGATGGACAACGCTGCTCAGCCCGGCCCGTGGTGCCCAGCCCGCATCAGCCGTGTGCTGCGTCCAGTTGACGCCGTCGCGGCTGCTCCAGACGTCATTGAAAAAATCGGATTTGGATACGAACGGTGGACAATCCAGCGCAAATGGCGGACAGTCAGCGGGCTCGACCTTGAAATTCTGGCCGCCGACGACAAACATCCGACCGTCCTTCTTGACGGCCTGGAAATAGGCGCGCGCCGGCCAATGGCTCGTATCGTCGGTTTCCAGAATTCGTTGCCATGACACACCGAGATCGTCGCTGGCCCAAACGTCACCCCAGATGTCGCTGTCGCCCGGGATCGGGGGAAAACTGGGTGGTCGCGGCGTCCGCCCACCCATCACATAGATGCGTTTACCCAGCTGCAGCGCCTGCAGGCCCGCCCGCGGCGACCAGCGCGCCCCCGGATTGATTTCCGTCCATTCGTATTTCGAATAATCGATGCTGCTCTTGCCGTCGGCGCTCGCGACGCCCGCCAGCCCCAGCGACAGGCTAAAAGCGGCCAATACCGCGCCCAGTCGTCCCGTCATGTCGCTCTCCGTTTCTTGTTATTTCCGCCAAAGCGGCGGCGTATTATCGCGAGCGCATGCGGAGCGCCCACGCAAAGACTCTAGCGCATTGTCGCGGCCGCTTCCGTGGACTTGACATAACTTGGCGGTCAGCGCCAAACACAAAAGTGCTCGCACACCCCACTCATAAGGGCAATGCCGAGAAGAATCCCGGGACTACCAGTCCTTCAGCGGCAGCGAAATCGGTCTGGCCGTCGGCCACGGCAGTCCCGACTGCTCGAATTTGGCCGCGAAATCCGGCGTGGCGGAGATATCGAACGGTGCGGCGCACAGGCAAAAGTAGATCGACAGGAGCAGCGCCATGTGTCCCGCCGGCCGCGCATCGACTCTCGCCGCGTTGCGGTTCGCTTCTGCCCGGTTGCCGGCCCAGGCGGCAAATACGATTTCGCGAAAATCGTCCGGTCCGAAACGCCTGCGCCATTCCTCATGCGTTGTGGCCAGTGATTCGGCGTCGCCGTCCATTGCCGCCAGCATGGCAAGCACCTGCAGCCGGTCGTTATCGTCACGCACCCAGGTATTGGCCACCACACGTGCCCGGTCGGAATCGCCCGCCGCTGCAAGCGAGCGGGCATAAACGCCCCACAGCCAGGAATGATCGACTAGTGAAGTGGCCCTCTCTCCTATCTCCACAGCCATCGCCGTCTGGCCATCCCACAGCGCCGCCCAAACCCCATTGGTCCAGTTCCGGCTCTGCAACGGATCGCACTCGGCCGCCGCGAGTCGATAATCGATCATCCCGGCGGCGCGTTCGAAAGCCGATGAGACCAGTTGCGACCACACGACATAGTTACACCCAGGCTGGGCTAGCACGCGGTCGACCTGCGCGGCGAGACCGCGCCATTTGCCGGTGACGACCATCAGGTCGAGCTCGGCGGCTTCGCGGGCCCGCTCATTCGGCGCGTATTCCATCGCCGCCCTGAAATCCGCTTCCATGCTGGCTTGCGCGGCCGCTACGTCATCCGGCCCGAAATCGGGCGTCGGCCGGCCCGACGCATAGTCGATTAAAAGGTGGGCGAAGAGATCGCTGTGGTAACGGTAGGCGACAGCCATCCGCGGCGCGAGTTCGATGGCGCGCTCGTACAACAAACTCGAGGCGCGCAACTCGGGAATCATGTTGGCAGAACCGTGCGCGATCGCATCGAGTTCCTGCGCCTTTTGGAACGCCACAAACGCCTCGGGATCGCGAACGCCGGCGATCTCCATCTGCCTGCGTTTGTCTTCGTCCATCACGACCTGCAATGCCAGTGCGATGTTCGCGGCAATGTCGGTCTGCAACGCGAACGTGTCCTCGAGATCGTCATCGTAGGTGTCCGACCAGAGGTGAAAGCCGTCTGCGGCGCGGATTAACTGCGCGGTGATGCGGACGCGGCCGCCGGACGTGCGCACCGAGCCCTCGACGATGTGGGCGACCCCGAGTGTGGCGGCGATCTTTTCCACCGGCTGGTCCTTGCCCTTGAAATGGAATGCCGAGGTCCTCGCGGTCACCTTGAGCTCAGGCAGCTGCGCGAGGGAGTTCAGGATCTCTTCGGTCAGACCGTCGGCAAAATACTCCTGCTCGGGATCCGACGACAGGTTCAGGAAAGGCAATACCGCGACAGTACGATCGTCCACGCTGACAGGCGCGGGCAGTTTCGCCTCCATCGCCGTGACGGCATCAGTCTCAAGACGCTCGAGCTCGGCCTGCCCGGAGGCAACGTTCGCCGCCTGTCGTGACGACAGGGTCAGGCGCTCGGCCAACAGTAGCCCTACCGCGAGCACCAGCATCGCGATGATGATGCGGTTGAGTTTCTGCCCGGTCTGCGGCGTGATCGACTCGCTCCGGTCAACCTCGGACTCGCGCTTGACACCCTCCGGCGTCAGCTCGAACGCCCAGGCCAGAATCAATGCCACCGGCAAACCGATCGCAAGCAGCAGCATGAATACCTGCATGACCCAGCCGGGCGCGCCGATGTTTTCGAGCACAATGTCGGCCACCTGCAGCAGCAGCCAGGCCGACACCAGGTAGGCGGTGCCGACGCGGAAGACGTTGCGGCGCTTGAGTTCGGCAAACAGGCTCACATCGAACCTCTCGGTTCCGCAGACGGCGCGTCGCAAACCGATCCGATGCCGCATTCGCGGCAGATCACTTCTCGCTCAGGCAAATGGATGCCACTCCCCGGCAACTCCAATGCGCGTCATTCTACAGAGCGTGATGCGATCCTCCTACACGATCACGCCGATGATCGAACGTCTCAAAATGAACGCAGTGCCCGGCAACGAAATCGGGACGCTACCGTAACACCTGCCCCGCGCGGAGTATGCGCTCCCGTCATACGCCGCGCCATTATCGTTGTCGCCTCTGCACACCTTTCCACCGTCACCATTCTTTTTCTGCCATGCCGTAGGTTCGAGAGTCTTATGCCGGCGGACATAACAATGGCGTGGGCGAAACACGAATGGCGACGTTCCCCGTAATCGTTCTCAGCGATTGACAAAAAAAAGAAGAAGTACAACGAGAAGAAGACTCGGCGGGCACTTCGCAAGCGCGGCCCCTTTTGCCCAACTATGACGCCACTATGGGGATCGGTTTTCTCCAGCCGGATCCCAAACCTCACCGGTGTTCGCCAAAAACGGAATGCGCCGCCGGCGATGCCGCGCCTTGAAATGACCGGAGATGAAAGATGTTCGTTTGCGACCAGAATTCATTATCTCTTGGCGAATCGCCATGATCCCCTCGCTATTTGGTACGCCGCTTCTATACTTCCTGGACACCGCGGAAAAGCAGAAAAAAAGTCGTTTCACATAATGTCCGCGCTGACTCTATCTGCGTCCAATCAATACGTATCCGGGAGGGTAATCCGCATGAAATACGGCATCACTACCAAAGTCCTAACGTCTCTGGCACTGGTTCTGGTGGCGTGGCAAACGCCTGCCAGTGCTAATCCGAAACCCGATTCCTTCGCCGCGCAATGTGCGCCGGGTCTGCAGACGACGGACCCAGGCAGACCGCCAGACACGATGCCGGGGCAGGTCTTGCAGGAATGCCGCGAGCAGTTTGCGGCCGGTGTCGCCGCCAATGACAAGGCGCCCGCCACGCAATTCGCGACGGCCGAACCATCTACCTGCCCGGTGACGTCACACGACATCGTGGTCGACAACATTGCCGATCTGCGTCTGGCCGCCGCGACCGCGGCGCCAGGATCGGTGATCGGCATCGACGGGATGATCGATATCAACTCAGACGGCGGCCAGGATGTGATGGTCAGCGTGCCGGGCGTGACGGTAACCTGCGCGTCGGACGATGCCGGCCTTACCGGGTTTTCGGATCCGGGTGCCGGCGCAGCCGTGCTGTGGATCCAGGCAGACGATGTTACGGTCAGATATCTGAATGTCGATGCGTCATTCGGTCGCGGTATCTTGTTCGGCGACCGCTTCTTTAGCGGGGCAATCAGCGCCAACAACGGCCTCGCCGAGTACAATCGACTGAGCTGCACGATCACGTGTCTTTTCTTCTGGGACGTGAACGGCGGAATCGGACGCCACAACGTCGTCGGACCCGCGCTCGCGAACTTCGGGCTAGTTGCCCTGTTCGGGCAAAATGTCACGTTCTCCGACAACATGGTCTCGAATTGCGCTGGCGGATGCGTGCTCTTTCAGGAGCATCTGAACGGCAACGCCATCGGCAACACCGTCGAGCAATGCGGTGGAAGCTGCCTGCAGGCGTTCTTCGTCAGCAACGTATCGTTCCTCAACAACAAGTCTCCGCAGTGCAATGTCCCCGGGATGTTTGTTGACTGCGTACGAATCCAGTTCTACGACCAGGCGGTCGTGGAAGGCAACGAGATGCA
>PKUM01000068.1 GCA_002868855.1 Chromatiales bacterium
CGGCGGCGGCACGATCGATCAGGACCAGATCGACTACGTGACGTTCACCGCGCAGGACTCGAACACCTACGAGATGCAGGACTTCCTGATGAACCTCTCCGGCGAGCTGTTCGATCTGCCCGCCGGCCCGCTCGGCGCCGCTATCGGCTACGAGTGGCGCGAGGAGAAGGGTGCCGATTTGCCTGACGCGATCATTGCCACGGGTCAGACTTCGGGTAACTCCCGTAGCCCGACCAAGGGTGACTACGACGTCCAGGAGGCCTACGGTGAGGTGGTCGTGCCGATTCTTGCCGACCTGCCGTTCGCGCACACACTCGAGTTCAACGCGGCGGTTCGTTACACCGACTACAGCACATTCGGTGACGACACCACGTCGAAGTTCGGCCTGAAGTGGAAGCCCTTCAACGACCTGCTGCTGCGCGGCACGGTCTCCGAAGCCTTCCGTGCGCCGAACGTCGCCGAACTGTTCGCGGGTCAGGTCGACTCCTACGTGAATATCAATGACCCCTGCGACAACTGGCAGGCGAAGGATGCGGTCACGCAGGCCAACTGTCAGGCTGACGGCGTGCCGGCGGCCTACAACCAGGCCAACGACCAGATCCGCATCACGATCGGCTCCAACCCGAACCTCGACGCCGAGACCTCGGACAACTACACGTTCGGTATCGTGTACACCCCGAGCTGGCTCGAGAACTTCGCGTTGTACGTGGACTGGTACAGGATCGAACTGGAAGACACCATCGCTGGGGTGGGCGCCACGCGAATTCTGAACACTTGCTACCGCGAAGAGAACCGGGCGTTCTGCGACCTGGTCACGCGTGCGCCGTCCGGCGACATCTCCGACCTGCTGGCTACCCGCGTCAACATCGGTTCGACCGACGTCGAGGGTATCGACTTCCTGATGCTCTACACGTTCCCCGAGACTCGCTTCGGTGAGTTCAAGATTGCGTGGGATACGTCGTATGTCGACGAGTTCAAGGTTGACGACGGCTTCGGCAACGAGACCGAGCTCCAGGGCGAAAACCTGGGCAACCTCGCGTTTCCGCGCTGGAAGTCCAATCTCGATCTGACCTGGGCCTACGGCAACTGGGGCGCGAGCTGGCAGATGCGTTACATCCACCACCAGGATGAACCTTGCGGCGATTCGCAGGACGGCAGTGATATCAGCCTGAGCGCACTCGGCCTCTGTTCCTCACCTTTCCAGCAGTATTGGTACGACGGCAGAGAAGGCTCACACAGACTGGGAAGCGTGACCTACCATGACGTGCAGGTCACCTACGATACGCCCTGGTACAACAGCCGGATCACGCTCGGTGTCAACAACGTCACCGACAAGGATCCGCCGGTATCGTACGCGGGCGTCGCCAACAGCTTCGACGCGACGCAGTACGAGGTTCCGGGAAGGTTCCCGTATGCACGGTTGAGCGTCCGGTTTTGAGACGGCGTAGACGCCTTGAGCCGGTAGGGGTGTGGAAACTCCCAATAGCGCCCCACTGGCGCTTAGGCTAAAAGCTCTCTATGGCGCTCTTCTCCGAGCTGAAGCGCCGCAACGTCCTGCGCATGGCCGTGCTGTATGTGGTCGCCGCCTGGCTCATTATGCAGGTGGCGGAGGTGCTGATCGGCCTCGGCGTGGCTCCCGATTCCATCGGCCCGGCCACATTTAAGGTCCTCCTGATTGGTTTTCCGATCGCGCTGGCGATCTCCTGGTATTACGAGATCACGCCGGAGGGATTGAAGCTCGAGAAGAACGTCGACCGTGGCGAGTCGATCACCCACGTCACCGGGCGGCGCATGGACTTCATCGTCATCGCGTTGCTGAGCGCCGCTCTCCTTCTCTTCGCCTATGACAAATGGTGGCCAAGGGGCACGATGGATCAGTCGATTGCTGTGCTGCCCTTCACGAATATGAGCGGCGATGCCGCGCAGGAGTACTTCTCCGACGGGATATCGGAGGAGCTGCTTAACCTGCTGGCGCAGTTTCAGGACTTGCGGGTGATCTCCCGATCATCGTCGTTTTCTTTCAAGGGCAAGGATGTCGACCTTCGCACCATCGCCGATCAATTGAATGTCTCGCATGTACTGGAAGGCTCGGTGCGCCGCTCCGGTGATCAGATCCGTATCA
Source organism: Chromatiales bacterium (assembly GCA_002868855.1). Taxonomy (GTDB): domain Bacteria; phylum Pseudomonadota; class Gammaproteobacteria; order Steroidobacterales; family BM003; genus BM003. Next base: position 2,123 of record PKUM01000068.1, read on the forward strand.
CGGCACAGCTGATTGACGCACGTTCCGACGCGCACCTTTGGTCACAGTCCTATGACCGGCAGTTTGGAGACATATTCGCTGTACAGGAGGAGATTGCCGGGGCAATTGGTGATGCGCTGAAAGTCAGGCTGGCGCTAACAGCCGATGAGGCAGTGCGCCGCGTGCCAGCCAAGGCGGCCAATATGGATGCCTACGATGCCTATCTCGAGGCTCGCGAGTTGATTCGTCGCAGGGGCAGAGAGAACCTCGAAGTTGCGGTTGAGCTTCTCGAGCGCGCTTTGCGTCTCGATGAGGCGTTTGCCCCAGCCCATGCGCAACTGGCCATAGCCACTTGGCACCTGGAAAATCGTGTTTCTCGCCCGAACCTGGAACAAGCAAGGCGAACTGCTTCGCGCCATATTGACCGTGCCCAGGAAATTGAGCCTGAGCTTGCAGAGGCTTATGCAGGCCGGGCTTTATTGGCGCTGGGCGATGACCAAAATGCTGCAGTCAATTTCGCGCAAAAAGCACTGCTATTAAATCCTAGCTACACCGAGGTAATGAACTGGCTCTACATTGCCCTTCTTCGCCTGGGGCGCTACGAGGAATACGTTGCAACACTTGAGGCATTACTGGAGAAAGATCCACTGAACCCTATCGGACAGTGGAATTACATCACGATGTTGGCCCGCCAAGGACGAATCACGGAAGCCGACGATTTCGCCGGTTCCGACATGATTGACAACTCCGGTCGCGGTTCATATTTGGACCTCGTGACCGCCATTCCGTGGCGAGGCGATATAGCCGACGGAATCTTGTCTCACCTAATCTACCGCGCTGAGTTTCCAACCCGCCGTACGGAAATCGACGAACTCGTACAGGCATTCGTATGGATTGGCGAGTATGACGAGGCACGAAGACTTGACCCCGATTTAGCGTTCTTGGTTGATGTGGCCGAGGGCCGTTTCGACAGCGCTATCCTTGCGACGCAAAGTCGCATGCAGCAGAATCCGGAAAATCAAAGCTCAATACAGGCCGCTGCAAATGTCTTGTACGCGGCGGGCCGTATCGATGGAGCACTTCCACTTTTCGAGAGTTTGCTGGCATTGAGGCCAAAAGGATTGCCGCTAGCGGATGGAGAGGCAACGATGCGATTGGCGTTTGGCCGGAGGAGCGCAGGAAACGAACAGGGCGCCCAAGAGATCGCCGAGATCGTTCGGAAGGACCAGGCAGCCCGACATGCTGCCGGATTCCATAATCAATACGAAAACCGCACAAAAGCCATGCTGGCTGCCTTCGATGGTGAACCGGACCGGGTAATCGCCGAATTTAAAACGGCTATCGACATTGGTTTACGCGATCCATTGGTCTTTGCTGATCCGATTTTCGAAGGATTGAGGGACGACCCTCGATTTGTGAAGCTAAAGGAAGGACTGGATGTGATCCTGGCCAGGGAGCGTGAGAAGGTCCTCCAGCTGATTTGCTTCAACAACCCGACGCCGGATAATTGGCAGCCATTGCCGGAGACCTGCGAAGGCGTAGAGAGGCGTAAGGAATAGTAGTCCTTTATCCGGAAGCGGACATTGCACGAGAATAGCCCTGAATGGCCGTGCTGACCCCAAGTGGACATGCCTAGTTATTGGGCCTGCCAATGCTGGTGCCATCGTGGGCGCCGCAGGTCCTCATTTAAGTGCTAATGTATAAGCACGCACCGTAAAAATGAAAAGCCGAAATGGTCCGGGTTTTCCAGGAGCTAAGACGCCGTAATGTCGACAGGGTTGCCGCTGCCTATCTGGCGGTTGCCTGGCTCATTGTTCAGGTCGTCGAGACACTGTTTCCGGTATTCGGGTTGTCCGACGCGTTGATGCGGCTCATCGTCGTTCTGCTCATTATCGGTTTTCCTCTCGTTCTGGCGCTGGCCTGGTTCTACGAACTCACGCCAGAGGGCGTCATGCCCGCGGGCGAAGCCGACGCCAAGGGGTACACGAAGCCGGTCGGCTTCGGACGTCAGATCGATTTCGTGATCATTGCTCTGCTTGCTATTGCGGTCGTCTGGCTTATCTACGACCGACAAGTCGGGCCGGGCATCGAGGGCAACACGATTGCCGTGCTGCCGTTCGTCAACTTGTCACCGGACCCGGAGAATGAGTATTTCGCCGATGGCCTGTCGGATGTGCTGATGCATGCGCTGGCGCAGGTCGACGATGTGAGTGTCATCTCGAGGAGGTCCGCGTTTGCGTTCAAGCAGCAGGACCGCGACATCCGCGAGGTTGCCGAATTGCTCGGCGCTGATGCAATTGTCGAGGGCAGCGTTCAGCGGTTGGACAATCGGTTGCGCATAACCGTGCAACTGATCGATTCTCGCAGTGGTACTAATCTCCAGTCTCAGCGGTACGATTTCAGCGACAGTGATCTGTTCGCCATACAGGACAATCTGTCGCAGGATCTCGTTGCCGCAGTTGCGCAGTCGTTGTCCGGCGCCGTGGCGCCGGCATCGCTCCGGCCTATTGTTTCCGACCAGGCGCTGGAATATCACCTGCGAGGGCTGACCAACCTCCGGAGGAGTTCTCGGGAATCGCTGGAGCTGGCAGAACAGCAGTTCAAGGAGGCCATCGAGCTCGATTTCAGGAACCTGGAATCGCGACATGCACTGTCGGAAACCTACAACGCCATGATGCGTCTTGGAATGATTTCCTACCGGGACGTGGCGGCCCGCAAGGTGAAAATTGCCAACGAGATCCTCGAACAGGACCCCGATTCCGTGCGTGCCCTCGTCGACATTGCCTGGCTCGATTTCGCCGTGAACTTTCCGGTAGGCACCGACATTTCGCGAGACTATTTCGAACGCGCGCTGCAAATGCCTATTAAGCACCCGGGCGCAGCGTATGAGATTGCCTACTACCTCGAGTGGAATGACCGGCCGGAGGAAGCCATGGCGGTTCTGAAGCAGGCACTCGAGTTGGATCCCCTCTCACAGGACCTCTTCTATTCCGCCGCCCTGCTCGGCGATCCCTGGTACGCGGAGCGCCTGATGTCCGTATACCCCGATAGCGCGATGGGTTACAGCGCCGCGGCTGATCTGCATTTGGCGAGGGGCGAATGGGCAGAGGCTTTCACAATGTGGTCTCTGGCCGCCGAGAAAGATCCGGGCAACCCGGATTACCCGGCCAACCTGGCCCTATTGCTTTTCGAAGTCGGTCTCATCGATCACGCCGAGGCGGCAGTGCAAAAAGCGAGGGAGCTTGCGCCGGGATCGACGATGACTGGCGTTGGCGAGATGATGTCGCGCTGGGTCAAGGGCGAAAAGGATCGCGCCGGTGAACTGGCGATCGCGGCACTGAAGGAAGGGCGTCACCCGGTAGGCGCCTCGCACTTTGTCTGGTTCTACCTGGCACGGGATTATGCCCTGCGAAACGACAAGGGCAGCGAGTTCCTTGAGGTTGCAAATCGCTGGATGCACGACGCGGTCTACAAGGGAACCCGACCGCTGGACCCTGATTTCGTACGCATGCCGGTCGTGGTGACCTACGTCGACTACTGGAACCGTCTCCACGTAATCCCTGTCCTGCGCGCGAACGGTGAGGGCGATCTTGCGGACGAGATGCTGGCCAACGCCCAGCGCTTTTTCGACAACGGCAGCGTCAAGTTCCAGAAAAGTGAAACCGACTTCGAGTTGAACTTGTTTGCGGGAAACCTCGAGGGTGCTATCGACAGCTTCGATCGCCTGTTGGATCGCTGGGCCAATTCTGAAGCGACCTACACCAGTTTCAACCGAGGCAATTTCTGGTCACTTAGGCTCGCAGGAGTGCACACGCTACCGTTACGCGACGACCCGCGATTCCAGGCCGCAAAAGCACGTTATGATCGGGAACTAGCGCTCCATCGTTCACGAATCCAAGCGGAACTGCAGTGACTTGTCCTGACTACTACTCCGGCATCTCGATCTGCAGCTAATCTCTCCGGGCAAATGGGTGCGCGTTTCCAGCATCCCGTATCGTGCACTTGAAAGTAAATTGCCCCTATTTAATTGATAGTAAATGTTTTTGTTGCTGGCGCTTTAAAAAAATAATACCTACCGAATAGGTGGAGTTGACCTATTAAATAGGTATATTAGCTCTACTTTATAGGTATCCCTTTTGGTGAGATCTGGATAGGGCGTGGATCATGGCTACGCAAGCAACTTTGGAAACGCTATTTGGCGGCAAAGCAGCGGCGAGAGTTCTGCTTTTCATAGAGAACTTTGGTGACGGCTATGCCTCCAGGATTGCCAAAACATACGACATGCCGCTAAGCGAGGTTCAGAAGCAACTTACGAAGTTCGAGCAAGCCGGCATCCTGGTTAGCCGAATGATTGGTGCCAGCAGGGTCTATACCTGGAATCCGCGAGATCCGGCACTTATTGAATTACAGGGCCTTTTGCGGCAAACGCTCGAAAACGGAATACCGGAAGAGACGCTGAAAAAGTATTACCGGGAGCGGCAACGACCACGACGGCAGGACAAGAGATTTTAGATGCCGGAGATTACCGCAGAATCCACGGTCGAGGACGTCGCGGCAATTGTTTCGGATGCGTTAGACAAAGCTGGAATAATCGCAACGCTATCCGGGTAACACCGGGGTACCAAATCAAACCGAATTGGCGACGTGACATCGCAGAAAAAACCGGAATTCATGTGCGGCTAACCCATAATTCAAGGTATGCGAAATGGCACTTACCTACGAAAGCTCGAAGGCTGGCCGACAAGCGAGCCGGAGTTCGAACCGAAGGCGGCGTCAAAACTTTGCCAGTATCACCCGCCGCAACTGACCCAAGTCAGCCAATCGGGCCGTTGATCAAAAGGAATTCCCCAACCCAGATAACCGCCTTTCGTATAAAGGCATGAGCTTTTCGTTTTCAATATAGTTCCCGACAAGATCTTGAGTTCTCTGGAACTACGAACCCTATGTCCGTCAGAAAGCTTGCCCGCCGATTGCCCAGTCCGATTTATCGCGCTCTGCGGCGCATCAGCCACAGATTCTTCAGGCCTCGCCAAACGCAGATGGCCCTCCCGAACCCGGGGCCTTTACTTACCGGCGTAGCGCCGCGCGTTGGTGCAATACCCGGCTGGTTCAACCTAGACGACCTCGCCCATTTCTCACTCGTGCTCAGCACCCAGACGACCAGTGGCATACATGGCGACCTGCTGGAAATAGGTTGTTATCACGGTCGCTCGGCTGCCGTGCTGGCGATGCATCTGCAGGCTGATGAGAGACTATTCCTGGCAGATGCCTTCGATCTGCCATTGGACGATCCCTATGGCGATACGCCGACCCCGGAGCAGGTCTGGCAGAACCTGGCGAATGCAGTGCCGAACCTGCCCCGCGAGCGGGTCAGCATTAAGCGGGCCTACAGTAATAACGTCCAGCTGCCGCCCGACACGCGCGTACGATTTGCCCACATCGACGGCGGTCACGATGCCGCCACTGTACGGGCGGACCTCGCATTGTGTGCAAGATACCTGATGCCAGGCGGTGTGATGGCCATTGACGATTACGCGCACCCGCAATATCCCGGTGTCACCGAAGCCGTGAATGAGTTCCTCGATAGTCAGGCTTCGTTCCACATTCTCGCAGACCTTAACCGGTCCGGCGCGCTGGGGCGCAAGCTGTATCTGGCAAGAATGAGGGAGGCAGCATAAGGGTATTACACAAACGATCCGCGGAACGTCTATTGCTGCATACGGGCGCTGAGGGGCCGGTCTGAGAGGGAACCCTGACGTCAGCGATGCTCGCGGGTGTCGTCACTTTGGCAGGCGGCTGTGAATAACGTATTCGGGCCGATTCGAAAACATAGGGTTCGGATGCGACCTGGCGGCATTCAGCGGCTCCAAACGGTCGAAAAGGTGAGGGCCGGCCATTTACGTCGTCGATTTGATTGAGCCGCATCCCGACCTGTCCTCCTGACAACCCGAGCGTCGGCATTTCCAGCCACAAAGCGCGGCGACAGACGCGGCAGGCGCCCCATCGGGTGACGAGCGCAGCCGGGAATCAATCTGTCCGGGCGCGCGATAAACGCCTTTTATCTATCCCACAATATTTTGATGGTCCCGTTGCGTTGGCGAAAAGCACGCCCGTAGCTGGCGTCGAGGTCCGTCGGACGCCGACCCGTAACGGACATGGGCAACGGCAGCAATTCCGTGATTTTCACTCTGCTTTTTCGACGTTCTCTCGGTAATACTCCCAGGCATCGACTACCGAGCCGTCTGGCAAACGGCACTCACCGGAGTCGAGCAGGTATTCACCTCCCTGATCCACACAGAAAACGGCGGCGGGGTTAGGTATGCTCACGTTCTCGCTGGAGCCGTTTTCGGCTGCCTGGTCAGTACAAGCAGCGGCCGCAAAGATCCCCGCCAAGGTAAACACCCTGGCCAATATCTGAGCGGCATTTCGGTTTCGACCATGTTCTTGCATGTTCCGACACCTCCAATTGGCGACTCCTCGCTATTTGAAATGCATGCTCGCGTAGATCGCGTGCATGAAGGCGTGAGCGACGACCGGATCGCTCGAGAACGGCGAGTATTGCCGGTGACTCGCTACCGCACCCGTTGCCGCCTCATAAATGACCTTATCGTCTTTCACGGTGACCAGCACCTGCAAGTCTGCGAGCGTCTCCGGATCGACAGCCGTCGGGTCGGCAGAAAGGATCACAAAATCGGCGATCTTGCCGGCCTCAATCGAGCCTTTGTCGCCCTCTTCAAAATGCTGCCAGGCCGGCCAGATCGTCATCGCCTTCAGGGCCGTAACGACATCGACACGCTGAAGCGGCCCCAGGATGTCGCCCGAACGCGTCCGGCGTGTCACGGTCGCGGCGAGAACACGCATGCTGTCAGGGAAAGCGACGGGGGCGTCATGGTGTGTTCCGAACATCAACCCCCTCTCCCGGATCCACCCGGTGGGCGAAATGTTTTCGGCGTTCACCGGACCGACCGTGTGCTCGCGGTGCCAATCGCCCCAATAGAACGTATGCATCGGAAAGACCGATTGGAATACGCCAAGCCGTTGGAAGCTGTCAACCTGATCCTCGCGCTGAAATTGGCCGTGGATAAGGACGGGCCGGTTGCCCGGGTCGCCGTATTTTTCCTGTGCGGCCTCCAGTGCGGCGATCAGCATGTCCGATGCGCCTTCGCCATTGGAGTGAACGAGGATCTGCATGCCGTTTTCATAGCACCAGTTCACGGCGTCCTGGAGTTGCTCCGCCGTGATCGCAGCATAGCCGGCATAGCTGTCCGGATAGTCACCCACCGGGTCGTAGTACGGACGGTCCCGTAACGCCGTGAAGCCCTGCGGCGATCCGTCGATCGTGAGTTTGCACCCGCCGACCCGCACACGGTCGGCGTAGGCGCGCGACACGTTGGCGCGGATGTAATCGCGCGATTCCAGGACATCGGGGTAGGCCACGACGTCGATGGGCAAATCGCCCGCCGCACCCACTTTCTTGAGGGCCTCTACGCTGCCGCCGGAAGACCGGCCATCCTGTCCGGTGGTGTATCCGAATTGCGCCCAGAGCCTGCTGCCCGCCTGAGCGAAAGCCAATAGTCCTTCGTCCCCCAGGTTGCCCAACAGAGGCGCCAGTACAGCAAAGAAGGCATATTCCTCGAGCACGCCATTAGGCTCGCCATTCTCATCACGCTGAATAACACCGCCCGGAGGGGCTTCGGAGGCCGCGGTAATGCCAGCGAGCTCCAGAGCCTTGGAGTTGGCCACGCCCAGATGACCGGATTGATGCACGATCAGCAGCGGCAGATCCTCCGACACCGCATCAAGATCTTCCCGCGTGGGGTGCCTTAGCTCGGCCAGCTGTGCGTTGTCATAGCCGAAACCGATGATCATCTGCACCTTGGCGACGGCCTCTGCATTATCGTCGGCCCATTGGGTCAGCGTGGCCTGCAAGCTCGCGATGTCGGTGACGTCCCCGTCGGGTGGGGAGAGCAGGTTGGCCGAGAGTGCCTGTAGTCCGCCGAAAACAACATGACCGTGGCTGTCGACGAACCCGGGAAGCATCGCGTGCCCATCAAGATCAAACATCGTAGTTGCGTTTCCGCGATAGCCGCCAAGATCAGCGAGTGAGCCTGCGGCAAGTATCCGTCCATCCTTCACCGCAACTGCCTCGGCCGTCGGCTGGTCGTCGTTCATCGTGAGGATAGGGCCGCCGGAATAGATCGTATCGGCGATGTCCTGCGAACACGCGGAACTCAGCGGAAGCAGCGCTGCGAACAGAACCAGAATTCGTGGTGAGAAGAAGCGCATCCAATGATCTCCTTTTTCTTGCTTGGGCGTACATGCGGTCATGTGAGGGAAGGATTTTCCCCCAAAAGTGTCAGAAGTGTTAATCGTCGTAGACGAGCAGAATGGGCTTGTTTCGCAAATTTCTGCGGATAAGTATGCCTGACCAGCGCCGGACGTCAGAGACTGGACCAAAATGACCGCGGCCGGGCAACATCCTGAGCCCAGTCTTCCGATCCAGGTAGCACCATCCGTTAGCATGCTGACGCGCCTGGCACGTCATCGTGAGCACGCTTTCCCAGACCGCTGGCGGCCACTGAACGCGTAGAGTCTGGACGCAACCTGGCGGCATTCAGCGGCTCTCAACGGTCGAAAAGGCGAGGGCGGGCCATTTAAGTTGTTGAATTAAATGAGTCGCGTTTTTGCCTGTTACTCCTACAAACCAGAAGGTCGGGAGTTCGAACCGAGGCCGACGAAGTCGGCCGAGACAACGCGCAGCGAACGGTAGTGAGCGAGCTGCCCGCCTGACGGGCGAGAAGCGTAGCGACGAGTAATCTCTCCGGGCGCGCCATTTAAATTAGGGGGTTACGGATATAGTCGGCAACCCCTTCTTCTTTTGGGTAGCAATTCGGGCAGCAGATTTTGCTATTTAAGACTGACGGTTGTTCCGTTTCCCTGCACTCGTACCCGCCCCCCACCCCCCAGGGCCGGGGTCGCGCACGCTTCGAAAAAGTCGTAAAAGCTACTCGCAGTTCGAAAAAGCTGTTTCAGGGCGTTTCGTTTGGCATGTAGGTATTGTCCACCCGTCCGGACGAAAGAGAGCCCCGGCTCAGAAATTCCTCTGCGCGCTCAATATCTGTCTCTCTTGCTGTCACCAATATCCAATACGGTGTTTGCCCGAAACCCTCGTTAGATTGGAGCTGTTGGCGACTCTCGAGAAATCCTTTTTCCTGGTTGCAGGTCAAATCTCTCTCTTATTCAAACACTAGCCGCCCGGGCCCCTACA
>PKUM01000099.1 GCA_002868855.1 Chromatiales bacterium
CTCTTTAATTCAGACAGTTACGAGCGGTCCTCCGTCACCGCTTTGTCCGAGTTCTGCGATTGTGTGAGATTTGTGTGAGCTGCGATCCGAAGGACCGTGTTCGGCCTGCGTTTTCGGGTGAAAGGGGGAGATTCACGCTCCTGAACCAGGAGGGGTTCGGACCGGCTCCGCCGGATGGCCACCTCGATCTGCCCTCAGCGGCCCGGTTTCAGCTCGCTCCGACGGTCTCGCTCCTGACTTAATGGCCCCTGATCCGCACTATCCGCGTTTATCCTAGATCTTTGTAAATGCCGTCAGCCCATTCCGGGTCGGATCGCCCGGCTGGTAGAGCAACTGCTTGTTGTTCCTGAACCCGATGGCTTCGACATAGTCGATGATGAACTGCATGGAATAGAAGTTGCGCAGCTCATCGGCGTTGAACTGCCAGGTTTCGTCAGTGCCCGCATTGAACGTATCGTGGGCCAGCGCCGCCATGCGCCAGGCGTCCTCGTTGTGGCAGTCGTGATCCCGCAGGATCAGCGTGCCGCCAGGCCGGAGGACGTCGCGGACAGACGATATGAACGCCTCGCGGGCCTCCAGCGGGCAATGATGAAAGCCGATGAACACGGTCACCATGTCGAGTGAGTTGTGCGGAATGATGTTCGCGAATTCCGTGGAATAATTGCCCATGTCGATGTGGGTACCGATCTTCGGCAGCTGCCCGCGATCGATGATGTCTTCGGGTCCGTAGCCGGCTTCGCGGGTGTGCAGCAGGAAAATATCCCCGGTGATGTTCAGCCTGTCCTCGAGTATGCCGATGTAGCGACCGGTCGACCCGATCTCCATGTGGCCGTCATAGCGCGCATCGGGGTCGATCAGCAACAGGGTCTGACTCGCCATGATCTGTTTCTGTTTTATCAGCGCCGGGAGAGCATAGCGAAACGCGGCAAGGAACGGGCTCAGATCCTCCATCTCCTGCTGCAGCGCCTCGTACACCTGACGGTCGGTATCGAGGCGCATCGCCAGACGCATCAGCGTCATGTGGAGCTCTTTCTCCGGGTACAGGTGGAACACGTTGGTCAGGAAATCGAGAAATTCCGCCTGGAGTTGCGGATTGGCGTAGACATAGCGGAAGTTCCCGACATCGTTGGCCGAATCTGCCGCGAAAATGCGCGAATGAAATGGCGCGGTAAAGAGTGCAGCCAGCCCGGCAAGACAGTCACGTCTATTCATCTAAACTCCGTCATCCGATCCACATTGTGATTATTCGACTGGTTCACTGTCATGGGCCAAGTGTAATGATACGGTCTCCACATCTTGTTGACGTGGTTCATATTTATGGCAGACCGGAAAGGTGGAATTGCGGCGCCGATCAAGCGATTGGTCGGCAAAACACTGCGTTTTCTCGGAGTCCTGGTTGCTGCGTACCTGCTTGTCGTCGTGGCGGCGGTATGGGTCGCCGGCGACGGGGACTACCAAGGCCGGCTCCATGAAACGGTCGTCAACGACATTACGGAGCTGAATCCGGTCCCGATGGGGCGGGTCGCGACGCCGCGCTCGGTCGAGGACATCGTCGCTGCGATCAAGAGCAGTAGTGGGCCGATTTCGATTGGGGGCGGCCGATTCAGCATGGGCGGGCAGACGGCGATCGACAATGGACTGCAACTCGATATGCGGGAGTTCGACGAGGTCGTCGCTTTCGATGCCGGGAAGCGCGAAATCACGGTGCAGTCGGGCATCTCCTGGCGTGAATTGCAGGAATACATCGATCCGCACGATTTGTCCGTCAAGATCATGCAAACCTACGCCAACTTCAGCGTCGGCGGATCCCTGAGCGTCAACGTTCACGGGCGTTATATTGGCCACGGCCCGATCATCTCTTCGGTGAAGTCGGTTCAGCTGGTACTGGCTGACGGTTCTGTCGTGACGGCGTCGCGCGAGGAAAACCCGGAGTTGTTCTTCGCGGCAATCGGCGGTTACGGCGGCATCGGCGTGATCGCGGATGTCACGCTGGGGCTCGCCGTGAACCAGAAGGTCGGCCGGCAGACCAGGACGATGCCGGTTACCGAATACGGCGAGCATTTCGCGGCCAACATTCGTGACAACAAGCAGGTCATCTTCCACAACGCTGACATGTATCCGCCCGCATTCGAGGTGGTTCGCGACGTCAGCTGGTACGTGACCGACGACGATGTCACGATCGACGATCGCCTGATCGCAACCGATGACAGTTACTGGTTGCTGCCGAAGATGATCAACTTCTCGAGTTCGGGCGACTTCGGAAAATGGACCCGGAAAGCCATCATCGACCCGCTTTACTACGCCTTCGACAGGGTCGCATGGCGCAACTGGGAGGCCAGTTACGATGTCCGCGAGTTGGGAGAAGGCGACCGCAGCGAAAAAACCTGGGTGCTGCAGGAGTACTTTATCCCGGTCGAGAATTTCGACAGCTTCGTGCCGAAGATGCGCGACATTTTCAACAAGCACGAGGTCGACGTCGTCAACATATCGATAAGGCATGCGTTGCCAGATCCGGACTCCTATCTCTCATGGGCCCGCAACGAAGTCTTCGCGTTCGTCGTCTATCACAGCCAGGGAACGACGGCGGAGGACAGGCAACGAGTCGGCATCTGGACCCGCGAAATGACCGACGCCATCATTTCGGAAAACGGCGCCTACTACCTGCCGTATCAACCCCATGCGACCGTCGACCAGTTTCGCGCGGCCTACCCGAATGCCGACCGGTACTTCGCGGTGAAACGTCGCGTCGACCCGGACAACCGGTTCCGGAACAAGCTTTGGCAAAAGTACTACCCGACGAAACGTTCCGAGGTGCGCGAGTACCTCGATAGCCTCGATGGCTACAGGAAAGGGGAAGAACAGACTTTCCTGACGGTGCCGGAGTGGTACCTGGTCTTCAACCCCAACGAATATGCGGATTTTCTTGCTGACGGCAACAACCCCAGCGACTTTCCGTTCTGGCAGAGCATCGACGAATACTGGAGCCTGTATGACCGGGTGAACGCGCTGAGCGCGGGCCTGTATCCGCAGAACTCCGAGTACCAGACGATGCTGTGGGTCATCGGCGTCAGCACGACCGCGGAGTTCGTCGCCAAGGGCGTCTACGAAAATACGATTGGCCGGTTGACGCGATGGATGGCCTCGGAGGATACGCCGGAGGACCGGCTGATCCAGGAAGCGCATGCGGCGTATGGCGAGCTCATCCACTACGAGCCCTGGTACGTGTTTCCGTTTGCCGACTACGCCGGCCGCATCTGGACTGATACACCGTTTTTCGGCAAGAACTTCATCAGGAAACTCGAACGCAAATTGATGTTTACCGGTGAGTTCGCTTTCAAAGCGCTTTATGCGAAGGCGATCGGCTTCGGATCGCAGGCCACCTACGGACCATCTGAGGGATTTGTCACGATGCACGTTGTCGGCGATACGCAACGCGTTGCCGCGACGGATCCTGGCGTCGAGGTCGTGCGGGATTTCGGTGACGGCGATCTTGTCATTACCGCGCCACGCTGGGGTGGATTCACCGAGGTCATGCCGAAGCTGGCCGAAGCGGGAGTCCGATTGGTCGAGATCAACGGCAACGATGAAATCGTATTTTCGACGGTAGGGGCCGAGACCTCGTCGGCGGTGCCGGTTCATGCGCGCCTGTTGTTCAAGTCGATGGTGATCTCGCCGGAGGGGATGGAGCGCTCGGTGTACGTCGTACGTGTCGAGCACCTGGCGGACTCGCTTTCGAGCCTGGCGTCAAACGATGTTCATCTCGAGCACATCTTCGATTTTTAGGGCTATTTAGGGACAGTGACAATAATTCGCACGAAGGTTTTGGTCACTGTCCCCAAACTCTAGTCAATTAGGATCGCTCATGCTCTGGTAGAGGTCGATCATCGGCTGCTGGTTTACTGCGATCATACCTTCGCCGGCCCGGTCAAGATCGAAGGCCAGCACCATCACCAGCGCGAATGTCAGCGCGAGCGCGACGTTCGCGGTGAGGATGCGCCGCCTCCCGCTGATGCCGAACTAGGAACCCGACCGCGACCATTGCAACGCAGGAGGCGACGATCAGCGCCCACCACAGGAACCCCGGGATGCGGTAATACGCGCCGAGAACGACACGCTTGGTATGCAGGTTGAACACGTCGTTCAGCGCCGATGCAAAGAATGTGTGCATTAGGGTATTGCCGTCGGCCGCGACCATGGCCTCGATATGCGCCCACATGTCCTTCTGCGGCGCGGTCGCGCGCCGTTGCACCAGTCGCAGTCTCTCCGGGTCGCCGTAGGCATGGACGATGCCGGCTCGTACCTGCACGTAATCGCGCAACAGGCTCCTGACCGTCGTGCGGTGCGGTTCCTGCAGCAGGTCCGCCCGAAGGTAGGCCGTCTGAATCGCGGTGACATCTTCGAGCAGCGCGGTCTTGCGCGCATCGAAACGGTTCGTCGCCGACCCGAATGTCAAAGCGATCACGAACGCCATCTTGCCGAGAACGGCGCCGACCAGCGTGGCTACCCGGCGCACCGAGTCGGCTTCGACCTGCTTTTGACTGCGCCTGCCGAGCCACAGGCCGCCCTCGATCGCGAGCAGCACGATCAGCGTCATGAACGTGAACATCACCCCGAGCGGAATGCCGTCTAGACCGAAGTCCGTTCTCTTCCTCAGCGATTCCACCGCCCGGATCGACGGCAGGATGACGTTGAGATCCTCGAACTGACCGTCGGCAATTTCCTGCCTCGCGCGGGACAGCAGGCTCTGGTCGACAAATTGCCTTATCCGGCTTCCGTCCTCCACGGCCGTATCGCCCCACGCCGCATGTTTCTCGAGCCTGGCGACAAGCTCTTCATCGAGTTCGAGGTCGACGTCCCGGAGCGATTGCACATGAAAATTCGGGTCGATCTTGACAGCGTCGAGGAGTGCCTCCTGCGTGAAATCGAGCTTGGTATCGTCTTTATACGAGCGCAGCACCCGCTCCGGGTTTCGGGCGAAGAAATGCCACGCCTGCGTCAGCGCAACGAGAAACTGCGTGGCAGCATCGGGATTCCGGGCAACGAAGTCGTCAGACATCGCCACCACGCCAAGCGCGAGTTTCTCCGACAGGTTGCGGGTAAGACCCGCAAGCCTGAATGCGGATGCGTACGGCTCCCAGACTGCAGCCGCGTCCATGTCGCCCCAGTTCTCGAGGCCACCCGTCCGGATGCGGTCACTGATATCCAGGATGTCCATGTTCACATTCTCGACATCAGTGTCCGGATCGAGGCCCGCCGACTGCTGCCCGAGCAGCGCCTCCCGGTAGGCGGTGGACCCGAATGGGCTCGCTACCCGTTTTCCCCGGAGTTCCCCGAGCGTCGAAACCGGCGATTCCGGGGGTACGACGATGGCCACCCTGTCGAAGTAAAGACGGGCGACGATTTTCCATCTTCCTCCCCGGGCGAGCAGGTTGATCGTTGGTCGGTCGCCGGCAAAAAGGGCGTCGAGCTTGCCGGCAAGAGCGGCTTCGATTTCCGGCGTGCCGAAACTGTATGGCACGAGACGGGGCTCGATCCCGCGTCTGGCCATGACATCGGTGCGCTTCAGCTAGCGAGACCTGCCAGCAATGCGGCGGCCGCTTGCGCGTCATCGCCAGCATCGAGCAACCCGCAGTCATCGAGCGGATCCTGGAACATCTCCGCCATACTGTGGAGCCCGTCGATCCGGCACATCCGAGCCGCGCACCGCCGAAGGGCGATCGCCTGGTTTGACCGCTTTGTCCTGTTCGTCACAACCCGGGCCACCGTGCCGGGACGGGCAGTTGTACCGGATGCTGAACAAGCCCCTACATGGACTGTGTGAGATTCGTGTGACTGAGTGCGGCACGGTTGTGCCAGGTACTGATTTTACAATGGGCGTCACGCCAATTAGTACTCTTTAATTCAGTCGCTTACGATAGAAACGGCGAACTCAGCTGCGCAGCATTACGTCGAAGCGTTCGGCAAACACCCGGCGCAGCCGCTCGAACACGTGGCCGACGCGGATTACCGTAAAGTCGCTGAAGTCGATGATCGAGCTCGATAGCCCCTGGTCATTTGCGTACCGCGACGTGCCATAGTCGAAGCTCACATCGGCAGCGTCCCTGACTTCCGGTTCGATATCGTCAAGACGGTATTTGCTTCCTTTTAATGACATGTTGGCGGATGAACCGAAGACGGGCATTTGCCGGGCCTGGGACTGGCGCGCCATCTCGTCGTGAAACTGACCGGCGTTGAACAACATGTCGAGCGTGCCGCTCTTGCTCGAGGCATCCACTACCCATGGGTCCGCCGCAGTGAGAAACGGGTGGTCGCGGTGAAACGGGGCGACGATCGAAAACGGCAGGTTCTCCTCCTCGATCAGGTAACGCACCATTTCGTGACGGTCATTATCCATGTCATGGATATCGCGCGAGAGCGCGCGGTTTGCAAACATGCCGCCGGGTTTGTCCCAGGATCTTCGCTTGGCGGCGTAAATGCGGCGGATGCCATCCGCTGTCGCGGCCACGATTGCGTACGCCACATCGAGTGGCGCAATGGCGACGCCACCGTCGGCGATCGTACCCATTACGGTGTCGACATCGGCGCTCAGAGTCGCCGCGGCCACCGGATCCGACGTAGTTCGCTGCATCGCTCGATTTTACTTGGAGGCAACCGGGAGCGCTCGGTATTTCGCCGATTGCGATGCAGAAATTCGCTTGCGGCAGAGTTCCGGGGTAATGACGACCGGGCGACCCCGAGTGCCGGGTCGCGCAGCAAAAGCAGTCCGGCATGAGCCCCCGGGTCCGGTGAGTGCTGCATCGCAGCACCTGCCGCTACTCATAGTTATCTGCGCAGATATGGGTACGTATCAACCACGATGCCCACCCAAGGAGTGAGGCTGCATTATTCGTCAAACCATAAACAGTGCACACACAGACCCTGTGACGGCAGGGTGGGCTGACCCGGATTCCGTACGTGATCGGTAGCCGCAGCTTTGCGGGATAAAAGGTACACGGCTGTCGTGGTCGGCGAACAACAAGCAAGGGTCCAATAAAGAGGACAACGCCATGGCTGTACACGAAACCCTGTACGAGGTCATGCGCCAGCATGGCATTACTCGTCGTAGTTTTCTCAAATTTTGTAGCCTGACCGCTGCCGGGCTGGGAATGGGGCCGGAGTTCGCGGGCAAGCTTGCCCACGCCCTCGAAACCAAACCCCGAACGCCGGTCATATGGCTGCATGGGCTCGAGTGCACCTGTTGCACCGAGTCGTTCATCCGTTCCGGCAACCCGCTCGCCGGCGATGTCATTCTGTCGATGATCTCGCTCGACTACGATGACACGCTGATGGCAGCCGCCGGGCACCAGGCCGAGGAACTGCTCGAACAGACCATCGAGAAGTATGACGGCCAGTACGTGCTTGCCTGCGAGGGCAACCCGCCGCTCAACGAGGACGGTATGTACTGCATCCAGGGCGGCATTCCCTACGTCGAGAAGCTCAAGCACATGGCCGACCACTGTAAGGCCATCGTCGCGTGGGGTTCCTGTGCATCCTGGGGCTGCGTCCAGGCAGCCAAGCCGAATCCCACCCGCGCCGTGCCGATCCACAAGGTCATTCGTGACAAGCCGATCGTCAAGGTGCCGGGTTGCCCCCCGATCGCCGAAGTCATGACCGGCGTCCTCACGTACATGATCGCGTTCGACCGGTTGCCGCCGCTCGACCGCCAGGGCCGGCCGCTGATGTTCTACAGCCAGCGCCTGCACGATAAGTGCTATCGGCGTCCGCATTTCGATGCCGGGCAGTTCGTCGAGCGGTTCGATGACGAAGGCGCGCGCAAGGGCTATTGCCTGTACAAGGTCGGGTGTAAGGGCCCGACCACGTACAACGCGTGCTCGACGGTCGAGTGGAACGACGGCTTGTCATGGCCGGTGAAGTCCGGTCACGGGTGTATCGGCTGTGCCGAAAACGATTTCTGGGACAAAGGTTCCTTCTACAGCGCAGTGACGACCGCCGGCTTCTCGGCCGGCGCCGAAGCGACCGCGGACAAGGTCGGCGGCGTTTTGGCGGGCGCGGCGGCTATCGGTGTCGCGGCCCATGCCGCGGCTTCCGTAGTCAGTCATATGACGGGCAAACAGTCTGAGGAGAGCAGCAATGGCTAGCACAGTTACCCCCAACGGCTTCTCTCTCGACGACAGCGGTCAGCGGGTAGTCGTTGATCCCATTTGCCGCATCGAGGGTCATTTGCGGATTGAGGTCAACCTTGATGAGAGCAATACGATTCGCAATGCGGTGTCCACCGGGAACATGTGGCGCGGGCTAGAGGTGATTCTGAAGGGCCGCGATCCACGCGACGCGTGGGCGTTCGTCGAGAGGATCTGCGGCGTATGCACCGGCGTACATGCACTCGCCTCGGTGCGGACAGTGGAGGACGCGCTGGGAATAGACATCCCGCGCAATGCAAACTCTATCCGCAACCTGATGATGCTGTCGCAGTACACGCAGGATCACCTAGTGCATTTCTATCATCTGCACGCGCTGGACTGGGTCGACGTCGTCAGCGCGCTGAACGCGGATCCCGCCGCGACCTCGCAACTGCAGCAGTCCATATCGAGCTGGCGTAACTCGTCACCGGGTTACTTCCGTGACGTGCAGAACAAGCTGAAACGTTTCGTCGAGTCGGGTCAACTCGGACCGTTCGCCAACGCTTACTGGGGCAGCGACGCCTATCGCCTGCCTGCCGAGGCCAACCTGATGGCGGTGGCGCACTACCTGGAAGCGCTGGATTTCCAGAAGGAAATCGTCAAGATCCACACGATCTTCGGCGGCCGCAATCCGCATCCGAACTGGATCGTCGGCGGCGTGCCGTGCTCGATCAACGTTGACCAGGTCGGCGCGACCGGTACCGTCCACATGACGTGGCTCAACATGGTCTCCGACATCATCAACCAGTCGATCGAATTCATCGACAAGGTGTACATCCCGGACCTGAAGGCGATCGCCTCGTTCTATAAAGACTGGGGTTATGGCGGCGGACTGGCCGGCAAGAACATGCTGTCCTACGGCGATTTCCCGTTGATCGCCAACCAGTGGGACAACGAGAGTCTCGCGCTGCCCGCCGGCGCGATCATTAACGGCGATCTCAGCACCGTCCACGAAGTCGATACCCGCGATCTCGAGCAGATCCAGGAGTTCGTCAACCACTCCTGGT
Source organism: Chromatiales bacterium (assembly GCA_002868855.1). Classification (GTDB taxonomy): domain Bacteria; phylum Pseudomonadota; class Gammaproteobacteria; order Steroidobacterales; family BM003; genus BM003. The sequence continues at coordinate 9,188 of PKUM01000099.1, forward strand.
ACAGCTACGACGACGAGAGCCGCGGCCTGCATCCGTGGGAAGGCGTGACCGAGCCCAACTTCGAACTCGGCCCCAATCTCAAGGGTACGAAGACGAACATCCAGGAGATTGATGAAGGCGCCAAGTACTCGTGGCTGAAAGCGCCGCGCTGGAAGGGCCATGCGATGGAAGTCGGTCCGTTGTCGCGATTCGTGATCGCCTATGCGTTGGGTCGCGAGGACGTGAAGGAGCTGGTCGACTCGACCTTGTCGGAGCTCGGTCTGCCGTTACCCGCTCTGTTCTCGACGCTGGGGCGCACCGCGGCGCGGGGTCTCGAATGCACCTGGTCGGCGCACAAGATGCGCGAGGTCTTCGACGACATGATGGCCAACTTGAAGGCGGGCGACGTGGCCACGGCCAATATGGACATGTGGGAGCCGTCCACCTGGCCCGGCGACGTCAAGGGTGTCGGCATGGTCGAGGCGCCGCGTGGCGCGCTCGGTCACTGGATCCATATCAAGGACCGAAAGATCGAGAACTACCAGGCCATTGTCCCTTCGACGTGGAATGCGTCGCCGCGGGATCCGGCGGGCAATATCGGCGCCTACGAGGCGTCACTGCTGGGAACGCCGCTGGTGAATGCCGAGCAGCCGCTGGAAATCCTCCGCACCATCCACAGCTTCGATCCGTGCCTCGCCTGTGCCAGTCACGTGATGTCGCCGGATGGCGAGGAGCTCGCGGTCATCAAGGTTCGCTAAAGGCCGTTGACGGGGCGAGCGCCGGTGTTTGCGGCGTTCGCTCCCTGACTCAACAGGAGAATTGATATGAGCAGCACTACAGCGGCAAGCGGACCGGGAACGAGCAGCCTGAAGCCGGTGTACGTGTATGAGGCGCCGGTGCGTATCTGGCACTGGACTCATGCGATTTCGATCATCGTGCTGTCGATTACCGGTTATCTGATTGCCAATCCATTGCCCGCGCTCCATGGTGAAGCCAGCAATCATTTCATGATGGGCTACATCCGCATGATCCACTTCATCGCGGGCTATGTGTTCGCGATTGGGTTTGCGGTGCGTATTTACTGGGCGTTCGTCGGCAACAGGTTTTCGCGGGAGCTGTTCATCCCGCCGGTATGGAGCCGCGAGTGGCGCGGCCATCTCATGCACAAGATCAAGTTCAATCTTTTCCTGACCCGCAAGATGGAAAAGACCGTTGCCCACAACCCGCTGGCCCAGGTCGCTATGTGGTTCTTCAACGTGCTCGTCGGGCTCTTCATGGTGGTGAGTGGTTTTGCCCTCTATGGCGAGGGGCTTGGAGTCGGTAGCTGGGCGGACAGGTGGTTCGGCTGGCTGATCCCGATGATGGGCAGCTCGATGGAGGTCAAGATGTGGCACACGCTGGGCATGTGGCTGTTGATCGTTTTTGCCATCATCCACATCTACATGGCGGTCCGGTCCGACATCATGGGTCGCGAAAGCTGTGTCAGCACGATCATCGGCGGCTGGCGCTACTGGAAGGACGATCAGCCGTGAGCCGGGAGCCATCATGACCGTGTTGAGCGATCAGGCGGAGTCTGCCGATCCGGTCAGCTATGACACGCTGATCCTCGGGCTCGGCAACGTTCTGTGGGCCGACGAAGGCTTCGGTGTGCGTACGGCCGAGGCGCTGAATGCGCGCTACACGTTCGCACCGGGCGTGCACGTGATGGATGGCGGCACCCAGGGCATTTTCCTGATCCCCTGGGTGCGGTCGGCGCGTCGGTTACTCATCCTCGATGCCGTCGACTACGGTCTCGCGCCCGGCACATTAAAGGTCGTCCTCGACGACGACGTGCCACGGTTCATGGGCGCCAAGAAAGTCAGCATGCACCAGGCCGGTTTCCAGGAAGTGCTCATGTCGGCCAAGCTGACCGGCGATTTTCCGGACAAGATCGCGCTGGTCGGCGTGCAGCCCGAGTTGCTCGACGATTACGGTGGCAGCCTGACGGCACGGGTCAAGGCGCGGGTCCCCGATGCGATCGACGCCGCGCTTTCCGTGTTGGCCGATTGGGACGTCGCCTATCAGAAACGGTCGGAGCCGCTTGCGGAAACCGACCTCATCGGTCCGGGCGCGCTCGCCATAGACGGCTACGAAAGCGGCCGTCCGATCTGAAGGAGCCCACGCAGGTGACCCATCCACTGGTTCAGAGAC
>PKUM01000090.1 GCA_002868855.1 Chromatiales bacterium
ATCGAACGATTCGTCACGCGACGCGCTTGCTGGCGCGCGATGACCAGATATGGAGGGCCTCACACTAGCAGTTTCGAGCCCAAGTCTCTGATTGCAATAAGACGCAGAAGAACTTCTTTGCAAAAGACTCGACTTCCGAAGCGGAAGCGCGCATCTTCGTCGAGGCGCCGCCGACGGTCTCGTCGGTGATAGCAACAAAAAAAAGCAGCCGTTACGCCGCCCCATTGAAAACGATTTCGTTCGGTCCCGGCTATGAATCATGGCCCGGCGGTCAGCGACTGAATGTCCAATCAAAGTGGAGACAAAAGAATGAAAAATAAGTTCTTACTCGGCGTACTGGCAGGGGCCGTGTTGGCCTTGCCGAGCCAGGCGATCTACGCGGGCGACAAGCCGTTTCCGACGAGAGTGCCCGTACTGGATGGGTCACAATCCGAAGGGTTTGCTATCGGTAAGGGACCCACGGCCTACAACAGTTCGCCCGATGGATCGATCTACAAAGTGAACCTGCGATCCGGCAAAGGAGAAGTGCTGGTTCCCCCGGGGCCAGATCCGTTCGATTGCCGGAAGCTCGGGATGCGCGTCGACGACCGCACGAACTATCTGTTCGTCGCCGGGTGTTTCTATGGCAATGCATTTGTCTTCGACGCGGACAGCGGTGCGTTGGTGATGGAATACCAGTTGAACAACTCGGGCGAACCCGGGCTTGTCAACGACCTGACCATTACCAAGGATGCGGTCTACTTCACCGATTCTTTGCGCCCGGTTTTGTATCGACTGCCGCTTGCCAGAAACGGCGGCATTCCTGGTGTTGCTGGCGCTGCGACCGAGATTCCGCTGCCACCTGAATTTGTAATCGACCCCGCCGGTTTTATCTCGGGCAACGGCATCGTATCGACGCCCGACGGGAAGACGCTGATCGTCGGTCACTCGAACCTTTCAAGGCTCTATTCGGTGGATACCGCCACTGGCGACGTGGCGCTCATCACAGAGGGTCTTCCCATTTTTCCCGATGGTCTGGCAATCCAGGGCCGAACAGTTTACAGCCTGCATCCGTTGAGCTTCCTCGGCCTTCCCGATGAGATCACGGTGATTGAGCTGTCCGACGATCTGCTCAGCGGGGAGATCGTAGGAACGATAACCGATCCGGACAACCTGGACGGGGTTGCGAGCGGGGCGATCTTCGGCAGTTCCCTGTACGTGAACAACGCGCGGTATAGACCCGATCCCCCGCCATCTGACTTTCCTTTCTGGGTCACCAGGATCAGCATTCGGCCCTAGATTCGGTACGTCTGACGATACTCGTCGTCACTTCTGGACCCCGCTTCGGCGGGGTCCTTTCGTTTCAGGCAGGCGCTGGCGACGTGGCCACGGGACCAACGAGAACGGCGTGGCCTAAAAGAGCACTGCGCAGATCCCCGCAATCGCGGCAACCGCCGGATTTAGGGACGCACCAGTCAAGCACTCAACGACGCGCGATTCGATTTGACCGAAAGGGCCGGAGAACATCTCCCGATGGTCAACGGCAGCAAAGTCTTCCGGCTCTAAGATCAGGTGCGTGGTGCCGTCGCGATAAGTCGGTTTTATTTCGACATTATTGTTCAGGTAAAACCGACGCTTCAAAAAGATTAACCCGGGATGACCCCGGCTTTTCTAGTTGTGGCATTGCGCAGTCAGCCGGCGAAGATAAAACGACCATGAACTGCGGACTATCGGCGTCATCTCACCGGATACCGGCCTACCTTTCAGGCCGAACTGGTAAGTTCAGTGGATGCCCAATCGGACATTCACCATCGGCTTACGGTTCTGAAGGCTTAAGCGACTGCCGGGCCATTTCATAACGGTCGTAGAGCTTCTCCATGGGGCGCTCACCATAGGCAGAGCGAGCGTTTTGCTCAATGGCATCAAGTGCTCGTAGCAAGTCTGATGCGCTCGATGCGTAAGCCACTGGATCGGTGCTGCCTTTGCTGCCAATCCAGATGGGCTGGCTGTGTGCGAAGGGAAGTTTCAGCATGGCCGGCCAGGGATCATCCAGCGGCTGCGTGTTGTAGGCGCGTGCGGCTATCCAGCCGCCTTCAGGCAGGTCAATGGTGCCGTTGAGGATGCTGGTTTTGCCGGCTTTCACGCCTTTGAGCGTATCCACGACCTGGCCATTCACGACTATTTCAACGCGATCCAAATCCGCAATGCTGGCCAGCGTGAGCGACCATTGCCGTGAGCCGCTGTCAACCACATCGCCAGGGTGCGAATTTTCATCAACCCTGAAGACCAATGCCGGCCCGGTGCTCAGGAATCCACGGCCTGCCGCTGTGGCAGCCAGTACACTGTCAAAGTCGTCATTTCCGTCTGCGGCCGGGACGTAATTCCTCGCTGTTCCCATTGCCGCTGTTCGATAAAAATCGACCCATCCATCTGTACCGGAAATGGCAGGTAAAGTTTTCCCGATGTTCAGTAGCCGGTACCACAGTTGAATATTCCCCATTGGGCCGTCCCAACCGGAAATAACCTCGAAGCCGATACCGTCCTGCAGAATCAGTTCATTCATGGAATCGAGAAAGTGAAATGACCCGGCAGGATCAGCAAAAGGGTCCTCGGCTGGAATACCCGGGTGTACATAAGTGGGAAAAGCACCGATGCTCTTTGCGTAATCCAGCACATCGGCATTGGCCTGGTTCGGGTCGCCCAGCACAGGGTTGTTCGGTCCCCAGAACCAGGGTTCATAAGGGTCCTTAATGTCGATAATCCCGATATGCCCATGCGAGTGCGAACGCACTTCCTGGCCCTGGTCAACGACATAGGGCCTTTGCTGGGTGCGCTTCCCCAGGATATCGCGGTCGATGCGACGCTCCCAACGGTTCCATGACATTGACGCCATATGCGTCAGGTCTTCCCCGGCCATCAACCGCAAGGCATCGTCATGATCGGCCCGGCTGGTGCCATCGCCGTTTAAGTGGTTGTGATAGTCCGCCGATACATAGCCGGCTTCCTGTGCATTCCAGATGGGCGCAAGCTGCAACTGCTCCTGTGTCTCACGGCCTTTCTTTACGGCCAACTCAGCGGTTTGAACCGGCGTGAAAAACCCGCGTGAGGCGTGAACTTCATAGCGGCCCGCGGGTAAGGTGAATTCAGCATTCCCTTCAACGTAAAAATAAGCCCGGCCCGTTTTGGTGTCCATGTAGGTGGCATCGCTGTTTGAAGTCACCGGATGGCCATCTTTCCTGGCAATAGACACACGCGCGGTTACTGCTTGTCCATCGCCATCCACAACACTCAGGCGTACCGTGCCGGTTGCAACACCGTAATCCCATTTTTTGATTTCGATGGTTTGAATGTCGCCGCCGTAGGTCTTGATGCGCTTTAAATGAAACTGGCGATTCTGGTCGGCTTCAACAAAATAGATGTGGTCGCCGTCAGCGCTGAAGGCCGGTGTTAAGGCGTAGCGGGTTCCATCGGTTAAGCGGTGACGAACGCGCGGGTCATCAATGTCCATGGTCCAGAGGTGATAATCGTTATCGATCGGTGCGCTGTAAACCATCAGTGGCATCGTAGGGTGAACATCGGCCGTCAGGTGATAGGTGAGTGTTTCGGCGTGAATGATGTCGTCCTGGCCAGTCACAAAATTCCGCAACCGCAGCGACCGGTGCGGATCCTGGCCGTCCAGGTAGACGATGCTGTCGCCGCCGGGAACCCGTCGAACATTGCGCTCGATCTTGTAAAGCTCGCTGAGCTGCTGCTCGAAGCCGGAGGCTAAATGATGGCGCCAGAGATCAAGCGAGCCGGTGACAGCATTGGCATAGTAGATCGACTGGCCATCTGCGGAAAATTCCGGGTCCAGGTCGACAGCGGGGGTGTTGATGATCTGCTCCTCACCGCTTTCAACAGTGAGAACCACGACGCCTGTGTCATTGCCAAAGTCACGCACAAACGCGAGCCGGTCGCCAGCCGGTGACCAGCGAGGGCGGGAATCCACATGTTGACCGTCGGTGAGCCTTTTTGCCACGCCGGTTTCCAGGTCCAGCAGCCAAATCCAGCCCTGTGCAGAAAAGGCCAGTGTGGCCGCATCCGGTGCGGGTGCCGGGTCCAGGGGGCCATGAGCCATGGCGGGCAATTCGTGTTGTTCAAAGTAAATGAGGTGGCCATAGTCGTTCAGCTTCGGGTAGCGATCCGGCATCTGTGCACTGGCCGTTGAAGTCAAAAACAAACCACTCAATACAGTCGTGCCAATGGCTTTTGCCTGGCTGGAAATCAGCATAGTTTTTCCTGTTCGTAAATTCGCTCAGGGGCCAATAGTGGACAGCTGCGTTGCGCGGCACTGAGGCTCAGTTATCTGACGGATCAGAAGAACAAACGATATACGCCGAGTACCACGCGAGCAAGAAAATCGGGGAAGGAAGCATCATCGGATCGATTTTCAGCGGTGCCCCCACAAGTTGAAAAGGGCTACTGGGTACGAAACTGGTCCACATATCGAGAAATGGCGCCGTGCGGATAGGCCGTATAAGCGGCCTTATGTTAGCGCGGGCTCGGTTGAGGCGGGCTGAAATCAGAGGCGGGTTGCGGGTTGAGGCTGGGCTCGAGGCGGAGCGGCGGCAGGCAGGCGTGGTCGTTGGGCCTTTGAATCCTCGCGTTGGCGCTGGAAATGCCGGCGGGGGAAGCTGCCGGTCAATCCGCCCCCGGCCCGGTGCGAGGGCCGGGGCAATCCGGAGTACTATCTATCCCGGTTTTAACTGTTTCGCCCAGCCATCCTTCGGTGATCGCAGCCGATGTCATTGGTTGATCGTCAACCTCGCTTGCGTGGGTCGATCAAGTGCAAATCGTACGGAGATAGGCAAAAACCTGAGGACGCCATCTCGCGATCTAATTAGTAGGGATATTTCCGGATGGCCGCAGTCCCGAAAGAGTGCTAGATATATCGTAGTGACAAAGGCAAACCTAGCGAAAGCTAAGGACGCAAAGCCACGGGTCCTCGCCTCCTCCGCGACCCCTCATGCGACGCCACGAAGGACCCAAGACAGCCGGGCCGCCGGATATGACGGTGAGTAGGGCGTAGTTTGCGACGAGAGAGAGTGCCCGATAATCGCCGCTGTTGATTGGTTATCGCCGCCTCCCCCTGTCGTCAACCCGAAATCGTTTCGGAGGCCAGGGATGAAAGCGTTTGCTTCGTTTAGGCTCATGATCTTCTGCTTCTGCGTATGCGTCGGGCTGGCAATCTCCGTGCCGTGGTTCGCCCGTGTTGCGGACTGCTCGCAAACCGGCGGCGCGCTTGTCTGCGACCAGGTCAACGCGGGGGTTCTTGACGGGATTCTCAGCGACCTTTGCACCGCGGTCTGTGGCGAGTTCAACGATGACAAATCCGGAGGCCCGGACACTTCGAACGGGTCATGGAAGCAGGCGAAACTGGCGACCTCGGACGGCGTGTTTTTGGTTGCTGAATATCAGGTCGTGAGTCGCGGTGCTGACGTGTCGTGCGTCAAATTGCAAGAGCCATGAGCCTCGCCATCGTGCGTCAGGAGTCATGAATTCGCGCAACCATGGCAGTCCTGCCTGCGCGAGTGACGGAGGCAAGAGATCCGCGCGAACTGACGCTTTCGACAATTGCGACTGCGCCGATTACGGCAAGGGGAGCTGGCGATGACGGTGACGATTCACACCATTCCGCTCGGTTTCGACCAGTGTTATGTCGTTCGCGGTGACGGTGTCATCGTGATCGATGCCGGTCAGCCGGGCAAGGCTGCAGATTTCGCAAGCGAGCTGGAGGCGGCCGGCATCGACTCGTCCGAAGTAAGGCTGATCGTGCTTACCCACGGGCACTGGGATCACATCGGATCGGCGATGGAGATCAGGGCGCTAACCGGCGCGCCCATGCCGTGCGTCCCTGCACTGCTTCGAGAGGGCAAGAATAGTGCTCAGTCGGGGCACTCCTGCAGGTGCCAATCTCGATGAAGACTGCTGATTTGTGGACGTCGGCGGTGGCGATGCAGGGTGATGGGGACGGATTTTTCGTCTCGCCGGGAGGAAAAAAAGTCAGGCCGCGATACATCACGGCCTGACCGGGCTCAATTGGTGGAGGCGGCGGGAATCGAACCCGCGTCCGCAAGCCCTCCGCTACAGGCTCTACATGCTTAGCCGCGTCTTTGATTTAACTGTTTGCTACCCGACGGGCAGGGAAGACAAACAGCTGTCCCGGTAAGTTTTAACTGATCCACCCCGGGAGAGCTTCACAGCGATCTTGTGAGAGTCGACGCCTGAAAGCTGAACGCACAAGCACGGCTTCAGTCAGACGGCACTTTACTGGTTTTTAAGCAGCGAGTGCGTAGTTGTCGTCGTTGGCAACTAAGAGTTTGCAGACAGTTTAACGAGGCACCTGCACCTCGGCATGCACCTGGAGTTTCGTGACCCACGTCGAAGCCATGTCGCCCCCAGTACGCGCGCAGTCTATCATCGGCGGCAACTGTACGTGTAGAAATTCATCGTGAAATCGTGTCGCCGGAACCTTGTCGCGCCATCATTATGTATGGGCGTAAAGCGGCAAAACCAAGGGCCGCCGCAGCCAAAGGCAGTTATCCGTGTTTCAGGATACGGGCCTTCTGCCGTTCCCAGTCGCGATCCTTGTCCGCTGCACGCTTGTCGTGTTGTTTCTTGCCGCGTGCGAGCCCGATCTCCAGTTTGGCCTTGCCGCGTTTCCAGTACAGCGCGGTGGGGACGAGTGTGTAACCGCGCCGTTCCACGGCCCCGATCAGGCGATCGAGCTCACGCCGATGCAACAGCAGTTTGCGCGTCCGCGTCGGGTCCGGGGAAACGTGGGTGGAGGCCGACGTCAATGGCGAAATGTGACAACCGAGCAACCAGGCCTCGCCGGCCCGGATCAGGACATAGCTCTCTTTGAGCTGGGCACGACCATCGCGCAGGCTCTTGACCTCCCAGCCTTGCAGCGACAAGCCAGCTTCGATGCGCTCCTCGATAAAGAAGTCATGCCGTGCCTTCTTGTTGAGGGCAATCGTAGAAGTCGCCGCTGAGTTATTGTTTTTCTGTGCCTTTTTTGTCATTTCAAGGTACGTTTTCGCGCGCTGGGATCGCGCAGGCCCAGAAGTATGCCCTAAACTAAAACCGTTAGGTTGTCTGATCCGCTCAATTGACCGACAATCGCGCCCCTTGATCAGCCCCCGGCCGGCGGTATGGGAACAGAAGCAAGCAGCATTGGACAACGCCGCAGTTCCTTGCATGGACACTGGTCCTCGCGAGCGGCCTTCATACTGGCCGTCACCGGTTCAGCGGTGGGGCTCGGCAATATCTGGAAATTCCCGTATATCACCGGCGAAAACGGCGGCGGTGCGTTCGTGCTGCTTTATCTTGGCTGCGTCTTCGCGGTCGGTATGCCGATCCTGGTTTCCGAAGTCCTGCTCGGGCGGCGTGGCCGCCGCAACCCGATCGCGACCATGGCGATTCTCGGCCAGGAGGAGGGCGGAAGCCGCCACTGGCGCCTCGTCGGTACGATGGGCGTCATCGCAGGCCTCCTGATTCTTTCCTTTTATAGCGTGATCGCCGGCTGGTCGCTGGCCTATGCGTTGAAGAGCGCGGTCGGCTCGTTCGCAGGTACCGATGCGCGCAGCGCGGCGTTTGAGTTCTTCACTTTTACCGGCAACTGGAAGGCGCTGCTTGCCTGGCATGCGGTATTCATGGCGATGACGGTGTTCGTCGTGGCGGCGGGTGTTCAGCATGGGCTCGAGCGGGCGGTGCGCGTGTTGATGCCGTTGCTGGTCGTCATGTTGCTGGTGCTGGTCGCATACAGTGCCCGCTACGGTGCGTTCGAAGAGACGCTGGTTTATCTGTTCAAACCGGATTTCTCCGAGCTGAGCGGCGAATCGATGCTGATCGCGCTCGGCCATTGTTTCTTCACCCTCAGTATCGGCATGGGCGTCGTCATGGCGTACGGCGCGTACCTGCCCGAGGGAACTTCGATTGCCGCGTCCTCGCTTACGGTGGTGCTGGCGGACACCGTGATTGCATTGCTGGCAGGCATGGCAGTGTTCCCGCTGGTGTTCGGCAACGGACTAAATCCGGCGGAAGGTCCGGGCCTGGTTTTCGAGACGTTGCCGATTGCGTTTGGCCAGCTCCCGGCCGGGTCGGTGTTCGGCACGGTATTCTTCCTGCTGCTTACTTTTGCGGCCTGGACGTCGGCGATCGGCTTGCTCGAGCCGGCGGTCGCGTGGATCGTCGAGCGCCACCAGCGATCTCGGGTGGTTGGCGCAGTGGTAGTTGGCGGGCTTACCTGGTTGATGGGTCTGGCCACTGTGCTGTCGTTCAACGTGCTGAGCGATCTGCGATTCGGGCGCGGCACACTGTTTCAGAACATCGATTTTCTGGCGAGCAACATTCTGCTTCCGGCAAGCGCACTGCTGATCACGGTATTTGCCGGCTGGATCATGTGCCGCAATTCAAGCAGCGAAGAACTCGCGATGGGTTCGGGTCTTCTCTACAAGGGCTGGCGCCTGTTGTCGCGGGTCGTGGCGCCACTGGCCATCCTCGTGATCGCGTTCCGCGCGGTCGGCGTGATCTGAGCGCGAACCCGCCATTCATGCCGGAACGCGAAACGATTCGGGTGGAAGTGGCATACGCGCTTCCGGAGCGCCAGTTTCTGGTCGCCATCGACATCGATTCGGGCAGTACACTGGGCGATGCGATTCGCGTCTCGGGAGTTTTGGAGGCCCATCCGGAAATTGATCTCGACAAGAATCGTACCGGGATTTTCAGCCGGCTCACCAAGCTCGACAAGGTGCTGAGCGACGGCGATCGGGTGGAAATCTACCGCCCGCTTACCGCGGATCCGCGCGAGGTCCGACGTGAACTTGCAAAGCTGGGCAAAACGATGGGAAGGGATAACTGACGCGCACGCCCGGAATCAACTGTCGAAAGGCGCATCCCGGATCACTTCGCGGACAATCTCGTCGTCAAAAAATACGATCAGGCGTTCCTTGGTGACGTTTCTGTCACGCCCGCGTTTGTAATAAAAGACGTAGTCCCAGCGGTCGGTATGGAATGGGTCCTGGATCATCGGCGTACCGAGCAAAAATTGCACCTGGGCCTTTGTCATCCCTTCCTGCAATTGTTCCACCGCGTCCGGGTCGATGTGATTTCCCTGCTGGATATTGATTCGGTAGACGCAGCCGCTGGTAAGGCTGGCAATCGACAGGGCGATTGTGGCAAGCAGCAGTAGTTTCCGGATGGTTCGCATAGGGCAGCTCAGGGACATTCGGCTGGCGCGCTTTCGGGCGCTGCGCAATAATAGGCGCGACTATAACCGAAATCCATAATTCAGGCAGTCCCCGGGACTGTAAAGGCGCCAACTTGGAGAGCAAAGAGCTTCGCAAAGCAGGTCTTAAGGTCACGCTGCCGCGTATCAAGATCATGGAGGTCCTCGAGACCAGTAAGAAGCGGCACCTGAGCGCGGAAGATATTTATCGTAATCTTCTCGGCGCCGGCGAGGATATCGGTCTGGCAACGGTGTACCGCGTGCTTTCCCAGTTCGAGGAGGCCGGTATTGTCAATCGTAATAATTTCGAGACGGATCACTCGGTGTTCGAGCTTGCGGAAGGCAAGCATCACGATCACATCGTGTGTCTCGATTGCGGGCGCGTCGAGGAGTTTCTCGACGAGACCATCGAAACCCGCCAGGAGTCCGTTGCCGAAAAGCTGGGTTTCGAGATTGCGGATCATTCGCTGACGCTGTACGGCAATTGCCGCAAGCCGGATTGTCCGCATAAACCGGACTAGGCGCGGGCCCGTGCCCTGTTCATCATCTCCCGCGCGTGGCGGCGTGTAGTGTCGGTAATTTCGACGCCGCCGAGCATGCGTGCGAGCTCTTCGACGGTCTCGTTTTCGTCCAGTCTGTGGATGCTGGTCCGGGTCGTTTTGCCGTCAGTGACCTTGCTGACTCGAAGATGCATGTCCGCCTGGCTCGCGACCTGTGGCAGATGTGTGACGCACAACACCTGGCGGTCACCGCCGAGCTGTTGCAGGCAACGGCCGACAATCTCGGCCACGCCGCCGCCGACACCGGTATCCACCTCATCGAAGACCAGGGTCGGAATTACGGTTGCCTGTGCCGCCACCACGCGAATCGCGAGTGCGATACGCGAGAGTTCACCGCCCGAGGCAATTTTCGCAATGGGTTGCGGCGGATGGCCCGGATTGGTGCTGACCAGAAACTCGACGTTGTCCAGCCCGCTCTCGCTATAGTTGCCGTCGTCGCGTTCAACGACGCGGACTTCGAGACGGCCGCCCGCCATTCCCAGCTTACTCATCCAGGCGCTCACGCCATCGTTCAACCGGGCAGCGACCTTGCGTCTTTTCACCCCGAGGTTGCGAGCGCTTTTCAGATAATCCCGTTCGCAGCGCTCGGCCCGGTCGCGTAATTCGGCGACTCGTTCATCCGCGTGTTCCAGGCCCTCGAGTTGTGCGCTGAGAGCGGCCATCTGCTCGTCCAGCACTTCCGCCTCACAGCGGTGCTTGCGCGCCAGGTCGCGATAACCGGCGATGCGTTCCTCGACGTGGCTCAGGCGCTGCGGATCGATCTCGAGTGTCGCGAGATAATTGCGCAACTCGTCGGCGGCCTCTCTTATCTGGATTTCGGCCTGCTCGAGCAGCGCGGCAGTGTCGCGCAGCCCGGCATCGAGGCCGGCGAGCTCGGTTATGTCGGTGCTGGCATTCGCAACGAGGCTCTGCGCCGCGCCCTGTTCGGCTTCGTAAATCGCGACCAGCGCCGCCTGCGCGCCTTGTCCCAGACGGTCAACATTCCGCAGTCGTTGCAGCTCATCGGCCAGGCTTTCGTACTCGCCGGGTTGCGGCCCGAATGCGTCGAGCTCGGCATACTGATAGCGCAACAAATCAAGCCGGTCCGCACGTTCGTCGGCCGCAGCTTGCAGCGATTCGAGTTCGTCGCGTGCCGCCCGCCACGCCGCATAATGTTGCGCGGTCCTGTCGAGAACAGGCTTGTGCTTGCCTACCGCATCAAGCAGGTCGCGCTGCGTGGCCGGGCGGCCGAGCGTCTGGTGCGCGTGCTGGCCATGGATTTCCACCAGGTGTTCGGCCAGATTGCGAAGGCTCTGCAACGAGACGCTGGTATCGTTGACGA
>PKUM01000288.1 GCA_002868855.1 Chromatiales bacterium
CAGGCAGAGTTCGTCATAGTCATAGAAAATAACGCGGCCATGGCGGGTCACGCCAAAGTTCTTTGACAGCAGGTCGCCGGGGAAAATGTTGGTGGCGGCCAGGTCTCTGATAGCCTGCCCATAGTCGATAACGGCCAGTTTTTTCGCCTCTGCCGATGTCTCGCGCAAATAAATATTCAATGGCGCGAGTTGCCGTTCGACATAGCAGTGTTCGACCAGTAGAAAATCGCCGTCGATCTTGCAGGTCGCGGCCGCCTCACCCAACAACTCGTCGAGCAGCTCCGGAGCAAAGCGTTGCAGCGGGAATTCGAGCCGGCGAAACTCCTGGGCGTCGACCAGACGGCCGGCGCGATCGTGTTTGAACACGAGGTTGTATTTTGCTTTGACTTCCTGTGGAGAGCTGGTCTTGGGGTATGCAAATCGGTCGCGTATGACCTTGAAAACGATGTCGTAAGACGGCAGCGTGAACACCGCCATAACCATGCCCTTCTCGCCAGGCGCCTGGATCAACTTGTCGTCGGACTCGCCAAGATGATGGAAAAAGCTGCGATAGCGTTCGGTTTTGCCCTGTTTGGCCCGCCCCAGCACGGTATACAACTCGCTGGTTGGTTTGCGCGGCATCAGCGTTTTCAAATAGACAATCGCATCGGCGACGGTTGAAAGATCTACGTGAAAGTACGAGCGGGTAAACGAAAACAACATGCTGACTTCGCTTTCCGACAGCAATACGGTGTCCACCAGCAGACCGTTGTCAGTATTTTGCAACGCGATCGCCATCGGTACCCGCAGGTCGTCGCCTTCCAGGTGACCGACGATATAGGCACGGGTGCTTTGATAGAAGACGGGTTCGAGGGCCTGCACTTTGCGCAACGGCCTGTTGCCGGCGATCGAACGCCAGTGATTGTCTATTTCGGCAGCGATGTAACGTACGCTGCGATCGATATTCCGATACGGGACATTGAAGCTGTAGAAGCCGAGCAACTCGTCGATCAGAAACCGGGTTGAGCCACGGAAGTGAAGTGAATGACTCGGCGCCGGAGTTTCGACTTTGGCAGTCGGCCGTATATCCAGAGCGATGTACTCTACCCGGGCATCGACACCCAGTGTGCTGAATACCCGCCGCGTGATGGAACTGTAAAACGTCTTCATGAACTCGGAATCGAGATAGGGCTGGATGAGCTGTGAGAATTCTTTTTTTATTTCCGCCCAGATTGCCTTGTCTTCGAGCTCGCTGCCGAGCGCCTTACGAATTTGCTCGAGCGCGGCGAGAATCCACTGCTCGTAAAGTTCGATACGTTCTACAGTATCCTGCTGGCCCTCTTTCCACTGCCGGTTCTCGAAGCGAGAGACCGCGCGTCGGCTGATGCGCCGGAATTCTTCGTTATAGCCGAGAAAGGCCTCGAAAATAATCTGCGCGCTTTGTTTTACCTGTTCTTCTCGCACTCTTTAGCGTCCGTGGCTGGTTCGTTGCCATTCCGCCGCACAGCCTCTGCCGGGTCTTGCCCGCAAAACGTTAGTTGCCGGACCACCTCGGGTTGCCAGGCACCGCTGTCATGGACGCGCAGGGCCGGGGTGGGCTGCACTGTCCGGAACTGAACGGCCGGCCGATACGGGCACGGCCGCCAGCTCGTGGGCAGGGAAGATAACGCCTACAGGTTAGCAATCAGGTGATCGGCGAACTCGCTGCATTTCACCTCGATTGCGCCGTCCATCAGGCGAGCGAAATCATAAGTCACGGTCTTCTTGCCAATCGTCTTGTCCATGGCTGTAATAATCAGATCGGCCGCCTCGGTCCAGCCCAGGTAACGCAGCATCATTTCTCCGGAGAGAATCTCGGAACCGGGATTTACCTTGTCGAGGTTGGCATATTTGGGCGCTGTTCCATGAGTCGCCTCGAATACGGCATGACCGGTGTCATAGTTGATGTTGCCGCCGGGAGCAATGCCGATTCCGCCAACCTGCGCTGCCAGTGCATCGGACAGATAGTCGCCGTTCAGGTTCATGGTAGCGATGACATCGAATTCCGACGGCCGGGTCAGAACCTGCTGCAGCGTAATGTCGGCAATAGCGTCCTTGACCAGAATCCGGCCGGCCGCGAGCGCGGCTTCCTGCTCCGCATTGGCGGCTGCCGCCCCTTGCTCGGCGCTGGTTCGTTCCCATTGCTCCCACGTGTAGGTGTGCTCGGGAAATTCGTTCTCCGCCAGCGCATAGCCCCAGTTACGGAAGGCGCCCTCGGTGAACTTCATGATGTTGCCTTTGTGAACGAAAGTCAGGCTTTTGCGGCCGTTGTCGATCGCATAACGAATCGCGGCCCGAACCAGGCGATCGGTGCCTTCCTGCGACACCGGTTTGATACCGATCCCCGAGGTCGCGGGGAAACGGATCTTGTTGTAGTGCTTGGGAAACGACTCTTTGAACAGCTCCATGAATCTGGCGCATTCATCGCTGCCCGATTCGAATTCGACGCCGGCATATATGTCCTCGGTGTTCTCGCGGAAAATCACCATATCGACCTTGCCCGGATTGCGGACCGGCGACGGGACACCGGCAAACCAGCGTACCGGGCGCAGACAGACGTAAAGGTCGAGCATTTGCCGCAGCGCCACGTTGAGCGATCTGATGCCGCCACCTATGGGTGTGGTCAACGGACCCTTGATCGAGACGAGGTAGTCGCGACAGGCCTGCACGGTTTCGTCGGGCAGCCAGTTGCCGAACTGGTTATAGGCTTTTTCGCCAGCGAAGACTTCCATCCACATCAGCTTGCGTTTGCCGCCGTATGCTTTTTCTACCACTGCATCCAGGACACGGACCGCCGCCCGCCAGATGTCGGGGCCGGTACCATCGCCTTCGATAAATGGAATGACAGGACGGTCCGGAACCGTCAGTTTGCCGTCGCTAAGGGTGATTTTTTCGCCACCTTCGGGTGGAACAATGTTCACGTCTGCCATGCTCGACTCCGCTCTTGATTAATCTTCTGCGCTGGTTCGTTAGGGTCTTCCGAATGTGGCGCCGCCGGCCTGGTATTGCTGGGCTACCAGTGTGTTTTTCGAGGCAGCGTCCACCGTTTCGGCGGACCGCAAAGCCGAGAGTCTACCAGTTTGCGGCGATGCCAACATCGGGGCGGACTGGCTCTGGTTGATTTCCACACAAGTTATTGAAATGTGGATTTGTCGTCATCCCATGGAATTGTCCCGCGCGCATCGCATTAACACCTCCGGAATCCGGATAAAGTTGTTGTTTCGACGCTGGGGAAATGACGAACTCAGGCTACGCCGCGCGCCGAACCGGCGCCTGCAATTCGCCGCCGCCACGATACTGAGTGTGTCCCGGAAGCGCGGCCGTAACATCTCTCGGGGATTCCTGGCCGGCTCACGAGCCGTCGAACCCGACCTCGAGAAACACGCTTCGATCGCGGCCCGGGAAGTAGCGGTAGTTGCCAAAGGCGAAATCGGCGCGCTCGGCATAGTGGGTATTCGCCAGGTTGTTGATTCGAAGCGTCACCAGCCACCGGCGGCCGACCGATTGCTGCCAGCGCAGGTTCAGCAGTTCGTGGCCGTCGTAGCGATGCTCGTTGGCCGCGTCGAGATAGTAGTCGCCCAAATGTACCCATTCGAATTCGCCACGGCCACCGCGGCCCGAATCCCATGCGAGGCGGGCGCTGCCGAGGTGCCGTGGCGCGGTATCGACATCATTACCGTCTTCAATGACCTCGCCGCCGCCCGCGAGCTGGTCGAAATCGTACTCATGACGAGCATACGTGGCGCTCGCCGCAATACTGAATCCTGCGCCGAGCCGGGCCCTGAAATCGAGTTCAGCGCCGCGATGCAGGCTGCGACCCGAGCTCGAGTTGAATCCTTCGGCATCGCGAAATATGAAATCCTTCTTGTGCATGTAGAAACCGACCAGCTCGACAAACACGCGCTCGCCAAGCCAGCGATAGCCCGTTTCAATGCTGTCAATTTCGACCGGATCGATCGAGTCACTGCGTTGCTCTGTCTGCAGCCTGTACAGTTCGGTCGTCTGCGGCGGACGAAAGCCGCGTGTTGCCGCTGCATATAGCTGCTGCCGATCGTCGGGCCGCCAGTTGAGCGCGATGCGGGGGGCAATTTCGCTAAACGAATCGTTGCCATCCGGCGGGCGGTAGAAGCGGCAACCGCCGAATCCGCATTCATTGCCCTGATCATCTGTATTGCCGTCGAGCATGTTGTTGTCGTAGTCGTAACGCAGGTACTCGAAACGCGCACCCAGTTCCAGCATCCATTGCGGTGTCATGTCCCATTGCAACTGCCCGTACGATGCAAGCATGCTTGACGCTACGTCGTAGTCGTAGTGAAACCCGGCCGGGCGCGTCTCGATCAGGAAATCGGAGCCTTCGGTGATTTCCGAACCCTGGAATTCCTCGAGAAACCCGCTGGCAAACTCGGCGGTCAACCCGGTCTGCCACCTCATGACTCCGGACCCGGCCTCGGCCAGGGTCAATTCGACACCGGCCGACTCCTGGCCATTCTTCTCTACCGGTTGACCGGGCAGAAAATGCTGCAGGAACTCCATTCGCGAACGCCGTGCATACGGTGTCACGGCAACGTCCAGCCCGTTGTTCAACCGGCGCTCCCAGCGTGCGGCTAAACGCTGACTTTCCGCGTCGCGATAGGCTTCAGGGAACGGGTTGCTTTTGCGCTGACTGTTGTCCTGGTAGGCGTCCTTTCCCAAGATGAATCCCGCTGTCTCCTGTTTGAGATTGGTGGCGGCAAAATTTGCAACAAGATCGCCCCCGGCCAAACGCGTTTGCCAGCCTGCGTTGAGTTTTTGCTGGTCATAGCCCGAATCGTCGCGCCAGCCGCCGTCGTGTGTACCGTTTAGCAAGATCCGGAAGCCGTTGTCCTCGCTGGCGTCGCCGATATCGAGTTTTCCTCTGAGGTAGCCGTCGGGCCCGGCTTCCATGGAAACGCGGCGCGCGCGCTCCGGCATGGCCACAATGACATTGATCATTCCGTGCAACGCGTTTGAGCCGTAGAGGTTGCTTGCGGGACCACGGACCACCTCGACCGCATCCGCCTGCTCACTGTTCACCTCGAACAATTCGTTGACATTGCAAAAGCCGGCTGGTCTCAGCGACAGACCATTTTCCATGAACAGAAATGCGCCGCAGGATCCCGCTCCGGTCAGCACCGGAGATCTGATTGCAGTCAGGTTCTCCTGGCCACTGCCACGGCTGATCCACACACCCGGATTGCGGTACATCAGCTCCGAAATATGGGTGTGACCGACGAGTTCCACGGTCGCGGCATCGACTCTGCTGTTGTTGCCCGGCAAGTTCAGCAGTTCGGTACCGCGGCGCTGCGCGGTAACTACGACGGTTTCGAGCAGAGTCTCGTCCTGGACGGGTTGGGCCGCAGCGACGGTAGCGGCAAGAAAAGCAACGCAGGAGAAAATCCAGCGATTCAGCACTGGCATTGACGCACTCACCGGATCGCTATCGACGGTCCTTGACCACCAGTGTCGGCCCGCTTGCAGGGCCGAAGACGTGTTTGGCCAGCACACCGTAGATATGTCCGCATCGATCGCAATAAACCACATGGAACCAGGGATTTCCGCCCTTGGCCCGCTCGGCGCTCTCGGCTGATACGATGTTCTCGATGCCTTCCGCACTGCATGCGGGGCAGGTAGGGTCCGCCATATCGCGCTCCGTGGTTCCTGACGATCAATTTCCGTGTAATGTCAGGGTGCCGTGATTCACCCCGTGTCCCTGGCCGCGTCTGTCTGGGCACGGCTGATTCGCTCGACGACATAGGTCGGCCGGTCGCCGATTCTGGAGAACGGATGTTTTCGGGTGATTTCCAGTAATGCTGCCTCGCGCTCGCTGTCGCTGCGATACCAGCGCTCCGTGCTCCAGTCGGCGCCAAGTACCGAGGCGAAAGAGTCGCCGGCAGGTAGCGAGAGGCGCAGACCGAAATTGCGCTCGTCACCGTCCCGGCCGGAGCTGAGATTATGTGGATGACAGATGAGCATTTTACATCCTATCGTGTCGGGAAAGGGTATTATTCGTGGCCCCGGATGGAGGCGCAAGTAGGATAGAGCGCAAACAGATCGGGGAGCGGCGGGGGGCGGCGCTATTCGGCCGGCCGGTACATTGGGAGGACGCTTGAATCAGCCTGTAGCCAGCAACGGTGAGTTCTTCGTTGTCGGTGGTCCGGTACAGCCGGATCGGGAATGTTACGCGGTTCGAGCCGCGGACCAGCTCCTGCGTGAGCATCTGGAACGCGGCGAGCATTGCCATGTGCTCGCGCCCAAGCAGAGTGGCAAGACCAGCCTTGTGGCGCGTATCTCGCGGCAGTTGCGGCGCGAGGAAAAACTGGTCGCGGTCGTCGACCTGACTCAGATAGGCAGCCCGGACAAGCAATACGCACCGCGGCGCTGGTACTACGGCCTGGCTTACAGAATCGCTCGCGACCTGCGCCTGAAAGTGGATCTGCAGACATGGTGGCGGGCAAAGGAAAACCTGCCGAACCCTGAACGGCTCGTCGAGTTTTTCTGGGAAGTCGTGCTCGCGAACACCACTGCGCCGGTCGCGGTGTTCTTTGATGATCTCGAAACTCTGGTCGGGTTACCCTACGGCAGTGAATTTCTGAACAGCCTGCGCGCCTGCCATGATCGTCGCGCAACCGAGCCGGATTTTCTGCGTCTCTCATTTGTTTTGCTGGGTGTCGCTACGCCCGGACAGTTGCAACCGGATCCGTCGAGCGGTCTGTTCCAGGTCAGCAATGCCATTCAGCTCGACGATTTCGATGTTGAGCAGATATCGCACTTTGCGCCCCACCTGGGCGTCGGCCCCGACCTGCAACGCGGTCTTCTCGACAGAGTGCTTGAGTGGACCGGTGGCCAACCCTACCTGACTCAGAAGCTCTGCAGATCGGTCGCGCGATCCCGCGAGAAGGAGTCGGGAGGTGAGCTTGTAGACCAGATCGCAATGCGGTTGTTTCTCGCTCCCAATTGCCTGCGTGACGAACCTCATCTGAATGCGATCCGGATCCGTCTGCTGGAGGGCGGCGACAAGGCCGAGCCCCTTTTGACCCTTTATGGCCGACTTTGCAAGGGCGCCAGGATCACCTCAGATCCGCACTCGCAATTGCACCGTGCGCTTGAGCTATCCGGCCTGACTACTGTCGGTCCCGATGGCAGGCTGCAGATTCGCAACAAGGTATATGCGGAGGTCTTCACCGCGCGCTGGGTAAATCAGAGTCTGCCGTTCAAATGGCGGGTTGTCGCTTTGTTTGCCGCGAGTGTCGTGTTCGCGGTCCTGTTGCCATTGTGGTACACGCAGGTGTTGCCGCGGCCCTACGTCGAGACTTTGAGTATTGCGACGGAAGACGACCGTGTGGCAATGGACGCCTACAGTTCGTTACGCCGGATACCCGGTTTTGGCCGTACCGCCGACCGGCTTCTGGCAGCGTTTCTCGAACGCCGCATGTCGAACACGGATGATTTCGCCATCGCCCAACAGTCGTTGCAGCAGCTGTCTGCTCTGGAGGGCAGGGAGGCACTGGCCGGAGGCCTTCTCGCGGCTTACTGGCAACGACGTGCCCACGCCGCCGAGACTTTGCAGAAGCGCGACGACGCAATTCTCTATCGCCTCGAGGCGCTTGCGGCAGGTGACGAATCGGAGCGCGCTCGCCTGCATGATCTGTTCGGCCGTGATTTTCCGAGTCTCGCGGCAACCATCCGACCGCGTGGCAATCTTGAAAACGCAGTACTGAGCGACGATGGCGGGACGGTAACAACGCTGAGCGACGGCAATCTCGTGCGACGCTGGACGCTGGGGGATGGTGAGCCTCAGGGCAGTGCCGGCAGCGCGTTGCTGGCCCAGGAGTTCGTTCCGCTTACCCGTCGGCTCGAGATCACCGAGGAGGGAAAGCTCGATGCTGTCGAGCTCAGTGTCACACTGAACCATTCGCGGCCGGTCGATTTGTATTTCGTGCTGACCAGTCCGTCGGGTAAAGCTGTCGAACTGGATCTGACCCGCGCCGATGAAGCACGGGAAATCGATTACATTTTCAATACCACCACTTTCGCTTTCAACACGGATAGTCATGCACAGCTGAAAACCCTGCGCGGCGACACGCGTAGAGGCGTGTGGACGCTTTCGGTCGAAGATCAGGGCACAGGTGTCACGGGAACGTTGCAGGCATGGGGTCTGCAATTCACTCCGAACGCGGTCGAAGTGGTGGCCGACAAGCTGGATCGGGGCTTATTGCTGCCGGATCCTCGCTCAACCGAAAACGTTCGCGTGCTGCTTGGCCCGGGCGGCCGGATCGCTGCGGCAACCGCTATCAACGATCTTGGACGCGGGCAGATTACGACCTGGGATCTCGCCGGTGGACGTCTGCTTGCACAGATTCCCGAGCGTACCGGAAGCTCGGTAATGAGATTTGCGCTTGGTGGTGATGCGTTGCTCGTGACCGCCACCGACAGCGCCGGAACCGAGGTCTGGGACACTCGCCGGGGCACCTTGCAAATGGCGGTGCCCGCGCAAGGCGGCTTCGTCGTTCCGCCAGCGGTGTCTGCGGATGGCAGATTTTTCGCACTTGCTGCGGCGCCGGCAGAAGGCGGCACCACAATTCACATTTTCGAAATCGGTGCTGATCAACCGATAGCGAGGGTGGCCACCGATGCACAGGTAACGGAAATTTGCCTTGCCCCCGGAGCCCGCCGGCTTGCCGCCACGGCGCGTGACAGTTTGTTGCGGGTGTGGGAATTTGGCGATGAGATATCGCTCGCCGAGTCGTTCCAGGAAACCCCGCTAACGCTGATGTCGTTTGACAGTAGCGGCGACTGGCTGGCCGCAACGGCCCGGGACGGAGTTCTCAGAGCCTGGGATCTGCGCAGTGGTCAGGCGGAACTGGCGAATTCGCTGCGACGCTTGCCGCATGCCTATCCCGAGTTGTTAGTGACCGGTGGCGAGGCCGGACAATTCCTGTTGTGGCGTTCGCCATTTGCCGCGCAACTTGTCGATTTCGGCGCCGGCCGTGCCGTGACTCCGCAACTCCGCCATGCAACGTCAATCGATCTGGCGTCAGCACCGACAGTGATGGCATCGCTCGCAGGTTCCGCGCCGGCTTTGCTCAGCGCCGAGCGCAACGGTTTCATCCGCGTCTGGGATACCGCTGCGTCTGACGGCGATGATGCCAGTCTCATGCTCGATCAGGAGGTTTCCGCGATCACTCCGGACGCCACTGTGTTTGTTATTTCCAGTGGCGGCAGCGTGGTTTTTGGCCGCCGTTCCGGCGCGAACCAGAATTCCGTCTCCGAGCCGGCTCCGGCGCATGCCGCGGATATAAACTATCTGCACGTTTCGGACGATGGCAGCTGGCTAATCAGCGCCGCCGAAGACGGTAGTTTCCGGCTGTGGGATATTGCCGCGGAAACGCCGGCCGATGTGGAATTCCGTAACGATCTCGGGCCGGTTGGCCGTGCCGAGATCAGTACTCGCGGTGATGCAATATTGACCGTGGGTGCCTACGGTAGCCGTATATGGAATGCATTGGACGGGGCAACCCGGATGGATCTCGGTTCGGTCCAGGTCTCGACTGCGATTACCCTGAGTGATGACGGCGATTACGTTGCGCTGCAGGTACCCGATGGAGCGGTCGAAGTTCGCGCAATCGCCGATGCCGAGGTCGTTAGTCGACTCGCCGTTGGTACCCGGCTCGCCGCGCTGCGGTTCGCGCCGGACGGTGACCTGCTTCTGGCGGCGCAGGAAGATGGCCACCTCGTGCTGTGGGACTGGCGTGATCCGCGCCAGGTCGGACAACCGCTGCGTCTCGGTGGCCGGATGCTGGACGGGCGTTTCAGTCCCAACAAGCGTGGAATACTGGTGCGAACCGATGGCTGGTTGCATCTCATCGCGCTGACCATGTCGGGGCCGTTGACTCGGGTCAGCATGCCGCAGAACGGTTCCTCAACCGGTTTGCCCGGATTTGCCGATCGCGCCGGAGAAAGCCTGGTATTTCCGCCGTTATCGGCCGACGCCGCCCCTGTCACAATCGGTCTGGACGGGTCGCCCGGCGATGCGGTAGCCGGAGATGCTGGCGAGTTGCGGGCGCTGTGGCAGCAACGTTTGGGATTAACCGTCGGCGTCGACGGCGGTATCGAACCAAGGCGCGAGCGCGCTCGTTAGAAAAATTCTGAAACTGCGAACTGGCGCAAGTAACGTCGTTTTTGTTTCGGTAGAGTTCACATAAGCCGGATGGACCGATATGAGGCTGTATTAAGTGAAGTCGCTGAGATTGCTGCCAGTCTTTCTGTTTTTGTACGCCTGTGGTGCGGAACCGCCGCCGCCGCGTTCGGTGGATGAGTTCAAGTCCGATCGGGTCATCCTCGATGCGACTCTCGCGCGCTGTATCGGCAAAGGCAGCGAGACTGACTTCGAGAAACGCGAATGCAACAATGCAAACAAAGCAGTTGAGATGCTGTGGCGCCAGCGCGAGAGGGAGCTCAAGGCAGAGCGCGAAAAGCAGTTTGACGCGAAGCGTGAGGCATTGCGGCTGCGGCAGGAGAGGGAAGAAGCATTGCGTCGTGCTGATGAAGCGGAGCAACGAGCGCGGGCATTGGATGTTTACGGTGGCCAGGTTTTCGCCGAGACCGCGGAAGGTATCGATAGCAACCTGTCCGGTGGCGCGGCGATGGGCCAGGACGCGGCTTCCGCCGAGCTGGAATGGACCGATTCCGCGGCCGGCAGCGCCGACGTGACGCCACAAGAGAACGCAATTGAAGACCAGGCTTCCGCCGGGTCACCGGATCTCGAGGAACGTATTCGGCGCCTGGAGGAAGAACTCAGAAAACGGCGGCTCGAAAATGTACCTCAGCAACAGGAAAGCCCCGAGGATAGTGGTTCCTGAGGCTCCACACCCGGCGCGACATTCTCGCCGCACAATGGCCACCCGGACCAGCAAAATCGCTTTCTAGCCATCGACGACCGGGGCGCGCCGATTACCCGGTTTTGCCAGCAACATCTGGACATCGCTGATGTGGCGTTCGTCGAAGCCGCCCTCGCAGTAGCAAAGATAGAACTCCCAC
>PKUM01000152.1 GCA_002868855.1 Chromatiales bacterium
CATGCATAACGGCGTCGTTCAAACACAAACCGCCGGAATGGGTTTCGGCAATGACCCGGCGGCGCCCGGCCGCATCGTCATCGAAATAATTCAACGCCAGGGGGCGCGGTCGCGAATTCACATATTCAAGCGCATCGTCCATCGACTCATACGTCAGTACCGGCAGTATCGGACCGAATATCTCCTGCTGCATCACCTGCATGTCGTCAGTGGCCCCGAGAACGAGAGTGAGCGGAATCTTGCGCCCGGCAGACGGAAATTCCTCACCGGCCGGATTGAGCGGCACCAGTTGCGCGCCTTTCGACTCCGCGTCCTCGAGCCAGCTGGTCAGACGATCGTACTGACGATCGTTCACAATACTGGTGTAGTCCGGGTTGTCGGCGAGGCGCGGATACATTCCGGCAAACGCCTTGGTGATCTCCGTGACGAATTCTTCCTGCCGCGGTTTTGGGCACAGAACGTAGTCAGGCGCGACACAGGTTTGCCCGGCATTCAGCGCCTTGCCAAAACAGATGCGTTCCACGGCCCGCGCCATTGGAATGTCTTCGCCGATAATCGTCGGAGATTTTCCACCGAGTTCGAGCGTTACCGGAGTAAGATTTTTCGCCGCGGCAGCCATTACCATGCGGCCCACGGCGGTCGATCCGGTAAAGAACAGATGATCGAAGGGCTTTGCGGAAAACGCGGCACCGACTTCGGCTTCGCCATCGACCAAGGCGACGAGGTCCTGCGGAAAAATCTCGCCCAGCATCTTCGCCAGCACAGCGCTGGTTTGGGGCGTAAATTCGGACATCTTTATCAGCGCCCGATTGCCCGCTGCGAGAGCATAGGTCAGCGGCGCAATCGCCAGTTGCACCGGGTAGTTCCAGGGCACGATGATTCCCACTACGCCTTTTGGCTGGTAGTGGACCCTGGCACGGGTAGTCATCATCAACAGGCCAACGTCTCGCCGCGAAACCTTCATCCAACGACGGATATGGCGGCGCGCGAACTTGATCCCTTCGGCCGCAACCAGAATTTCGGCGAACAATGTTTCAAAGGTGGCGCGATTTCCGAAATCCGCCGAAACCGCCTCGGCAATGGCTTCCTTGTTCGAAATCAGCGCGGTGCGCAACAATTTCAGATTTTGCCGGCGCTCCTCGGCGGTGGGCATCGGATTGCGCCCAAATGCCGCGCGCTGGGATTCGAACAACTTGTCAAGACGCTCGAGATCCGCGAACGGGCTACCGATCAGTTCCGCCTGAGCTGCCATGGTCACACTCCGTGTTCGGCCAGATTCAGACCCGACAGTATATCACCGGCAGAATCGGTCCCACGCGTCGTCGAGGCTAGCTACTGCCAACAGTCGACAGGCCCCCCGGGCGGCGCCACCCGAGGCGCCGCCACCAGGGTGTCGCGGCGGTCTGCTGCATTTGTTCGAGAAGAAATTCGACGACCAGCTTGTTGAACCGTTCAGACTGGTCGAAAGGCGTGCCATGGCGACTCTCGTGAACAACCTCCAACCTGGCGTCGGGCATTGCAGCGACGAACTCCGCCTTTTCCTCGACAGAGCTGTAATCGCGGTCAGCAGCGACGACGAGTGTCGGCACGCTGATCCGCGGCAACAGGTCCCTGACGGTCCAGCCTCGGAGCGCATGCAGGGCGGCAAGATAGGAGTGCGGGGTGTTATGGCGATGGCGCTCGATCATGCGCCGTCGCAAGTGGCTTTGATGCGCATGCGGGAACAGTCGCTTGGCACCGAACCTGGCCATTCGCTCCATGCCGACCAGCCTGGCCATGGCGATCCGTACCAGCACGAACATCTGCTTGCGCCAGTGATCGATCTCGAAACTGGCCAGCGTATTGACTAAGACCATGCTGGAAAAACGGTGACTCGCGTGGGTCGCCATCTGCAGTGCGATAGCGCCACCCATCGAGAACCCGAGTACATGGCAACGCTCGATGTTCATTTGCTCGAGCAATGCGATCAGGTCCTCGCCAAAAAGCCTGATGCTATAGGGTCCGGGCGGCTTGCTGGAGCGGCCGAATCCGCGCAGGTCCGGGGCGATTACCCTGAAATGCTCTGCATAAACACCGATTTGTTCATCCCAGTCGAGGCTCGAAGAGCCCAGTCCGTGCAACAGCAATAACGGCTCGCCGCTTCCGGCAAGCTCGCAGTAGAGGTCAATTCCATTGACTTTGTAGTGCGGCACTCTGGTTCCTCCCGCATTCCTGATGCCTGAACTGCCCGAATACAGCAATGAACTGCTTCACAATTCGCGATCTTTATCAGACCGGGCCTCTGATATTATGCCGCCTCCATGATAGCTACCATGGCCATGAAACCACCAACTTTCGAAGGATTGAGATGAGCTCCACCGCAGTCGTCTGCAGCACGCCCCTGGCGGCACAGGCAGCCGCCGGGATCGTGGGCCAGGGCGGCAACGCTATCGATGTTGCAATCGCCGCTGTACTCGTCTCTATGAGCACGGAACCCGGGGTCTGCGCGCTGACGTCCGGTGGTTACCTGACCATCTGGCTGCCGGACAGCGATCCGGTAACGATAGACGGCAACGTCTCGATGCCCGGTCGCGGGTCGCGGCACAACGATCCCGCAGCCGCCTGCCGGCGCGTTGTTCTCGACTACGGCGGCGGCGTCGAAACCCTCATCGGTGCCGGCAGCGTGGCCACCCCGGCCGGCATCGCGGCGCTCGCGCACGCGTCACGCGAATACGGGCACCTGCCATGGCAGGCGCTGGTCGAGCCTGCGGCCCGCATTGTGGGCGACGGATTTCCCCTTTCCGCGGCATCTTATGGCTATCTGAAGTATTCGGGCGAGCCGATATTCGGAATCGATCCCGACAGTCGCAAGGCGCTTTTTCACAGTAATGGACGGCTAAAAACGACGGGCGAGACAGTAGTGGTCCCGCACCTCGCCGCAACCCTCCGAATCCTGGCCGCCGAAGGCCCGGAGTCTTTCTACACCGGGACGCTGGGGCAGGCCATGGTCGACTATGTCCAGGCAAACGGCGGACTGCTGACCGATGAAGACATGGCGAGTTGCAAGCCGCTCGTCCGGCCCAGTCTTGTCGTGGACCTCGATGACTGGGAGATCGCCCTCAACCCGCCGCCCGCAATTGGCGGCGCGACGTTGGCCGCGATGCTGATAGAACTGCGGCGTCTCGACTTTTCGTCCTGGGGTCCGGGTGAAATTGCGGCGTTGGCACAGATCCAGACAGCCGTGCTCGGCTACAGGCGCGAGCATCTGGACTGGAGCGAATCGCTCGCCGACGACGTGGAGAGCATGCTCGCGGGCTGCGTTAAAGGCGGATTTCTGAACGGCTGGCGCAACTCTTCTTCGACTGTGCACACTTCGGCGGTCGACAACGGCGGGCTCGGCTGCGCCATTACCATGTCGTCCGGTTACGGCGCAGGAATCATGCCGCCGGGCAGCGGGCTCTGGCTGAACAACAGCCTCGGCGAACTGGAATTGAACCGGCGCGGTTTCGAAGTGGGACCACCTGGCACTATTTTGCCGTCCAACATGGCGCCAACGGTTGCGCGGCGGCGTGACGGGACCACTCTCGCGGTAGGCTCACCGGGCGCGGACCGGATCACATCCGCACTTGCACAATTCCTGGTCAACCACCTTCATCTTGGCATGGATCTGCAACAAGCGGTCGATCACCCTCGCGTCCACGCCGAATTTGTGGACGACCAATTCCGCCTCGCCTGCGAGCCGGGATTGCCGACCGCCGAAGTCCGCATGCCCAAGCGCGAGTTCGAGGAACTGTCGATGTTTTTTGGCGGCGTCGCCGCCGCAAGCTGGCATCGCGACCATGGGTTCGCAACGGGTGCAGACCCGCGCCGCGCCGGCAGTCAACGGCTCGCATGTTAGTGCCACCGATGCCCCGTTCACAGCCCGACTGTCAACCGCTCGCGGTAGCGCCCCGGGCGCCGCGCCAGCGTCATGCTCAAGCCCGCGGCGCGGCGCCGAATTCGGCTCGCTCCGGGCTTCAGGCAATAATCGTCGTCAGAAAAATTCAGCGGCCCGCTACGACGCGACCCGCTGCCGCAGGGCGAAAGAGAAGCCTGTGAGCAGGACGAAACGCAGTGCGCTGCTTGCTGGCGCCAGCGGCCTGGTGGGCGCGGCACTGCTCGACCTGCTGCTGGAGCACGACGAATACGAAACGGTTCATTCGCTCGTGCGCAATGCGACCGGTGTGCAACACCAAAAACTCAAGGAACATTGCGTCAGTTTCGACGAACTCGGCCAATACGCCTTGGAGACGGAGATTACTGACGCGTTCTGTTGCCTCGGAACGACAATGCGGAAAGCTGGCTCGAGGGAGGCCTTTGCAACCGTCGATCGCGACTACCCGCTGGCCTTTGCCGCGCTGGCCCGACGCTGCGGCTGCAATCGCTTCGCGGTCGTGTCGGCACTCGGCGCGGCGAGCGGATCGGCGATTTTCTACAACCGGGTCAAAGGTGAAATGGAGGAAGGTCTGGAAAAAATGGGGTTCTCCCACCTTGCAATCATCAGGCCCTCATTGCTGCTGGGGCAACGCCGCGAATTCCGTGCCGGCGAGGCCCTGAGCGCGCCATTTGCCGTCGCGCTAAGTCCGCTTCTCCGCGGCAGTCTGCGCAAGTACCGTCCCGTCGCCGTCACCCTTGTCGCCCGGGCGGCGCTGGAAGCGCTCGACGATCCCGGGCCCGGTGTCCGGGTCATCTACCCCACCGAGCAGCCGCGGTGAAGCGAGCATCATCGCAATCCCCGCTGACCCGGTGGCTGATGCGACTGCTGATTGTCACCACGCTCGCGGCGGCTGCGCTGGCCAGTTGCGCCGCCCGAACACCCCGCCATGACGGGCCGGCCGCAACCAATTTCGACGGAACCCGGTTTCACAATCCCGAGCCGGTCGTAAAGACATTTACCGAGTTTCTGCGATGGCGCATGACTCGCGAGCCCGGTCATTGGGAGTTTCGCGCTGACAACTACCGCGGCTCAGCTCCGCCGGAACGTGTGGAGGGCGATGCTGTTCGCAGCACTTTTGTCAATCATGCAACGGTGCTGATCCAGACCGGCGGCGTAAATATTCTGACCGATCCGATCTGGTCGGATCGCGCCAGTCCGCTGGCCTGGGCCGGGCCGAGGCGTTTTCGCGAGCCAGGCATTGCGTTCCCTGATCTGCCGCCAATTGACGCCGTCCTCGTAAGCCACAACCACTACGACCACATGGACCTGCCGACGCTGGCGCAGCTGGCCAACGAGCACGCACCTGTTTTCGTCGTACCACTGGGCAATGCCGCCTACCTCCGATCTGGCGGGATCGACAACATCGTCGAACTGGACTGGTGGCAACACCTGACTGTCAGCAACGTAACCATCCATGCGGTGCCGGCAAAACACTGGTCACGGCGCGGCGTGTACGATACCAATCGCGCGCTGTGGGCCGGCTATTACCTAGCCCATCCCGAAGCCTCGGTTTTTTTCGCCGGGGACACCGGCATGAGCGAACATTTCGCAGAAATCAGGCAGCGGCTCGGCGCGCCCGATCTGGCATTGTTGCCGATCGGTGCCTACCTGCCCCGCTGGTTCATGGAGCCGCAACATATCGACCCGGCCGAGGCGGTCGGCGCCCTGGAAATGCTGGGCGCGCGACATGGCATGGCAATCCACTTCGGAACTTTCGCGCTCGGCGACGATGGTCAGGACCAGGCCGCAGCAGAACTGGAACGGGCGCTGGCTTCGGCCAGCGCAAGTTTCTGGATTCCGCGGCACGGCGAGAGCCGGGATTTTTATCGCGACCGCGGTCTTGCAAAGCGACAATCGCCGGCGCCGGAGATCCATTGATTAGACTTTGCAAATCTGGTTGTTGCGCGTGCCGCATCACTCCGCGAGTGAGTCATGCGACGCGAGGGGCAGGGTAACCAATGATTTCCGGCAGTGATCCCGGAGCATTGCTGGAAACAAGGATCCAGTGTCCGTTTTGCTGGGAATCCATCACAATCCTGGTAGATCCGAGTTGCCACCATCAACAGTACATAGAAGACTGCCAGGTATGCTGTCGACCCATAGAACTGACCATATGCACCGATTCCGGGTGTCTTTCCTCGGTCCAGACGGAGCGGGCTGACTGAGCCCGGCCCGACGCAACCCGACTCCGATGGCAAAAGGCAATCTGTTCAAGGGTCTTCGTATCGCGCTGCTGCTCTACGTGCTGGCGATGGTGGCGACCGGTGCATTGCTGGCTCGCGCCCGTTCCACCGACTGGAACGATACGTTGTGGCTCGCCCTGTATCCTGTCGCCGCACCCGCCGGCTCGATGACCGAAGGGTTCATTGACACCCTGTCAAACGCGGACTTCAGCGATATAGAGCATTTTCTGCAGGCCGAGGCGCGGCGCTACGGCGTGGCACTTGAGAAAACCGTCAAAGTCCATCTGGGAGAGGTCGTTGCGACCCCGCCGCCGCAACGGCCGCGGCAACATTCGGCGCTCGCTAATGCATACTGGAGCCTGAAGTTGCGCCTGTGGGCGTGGCGCGCGGGTCGGTCGCAGTCCGGTCCCGCCCCCGACATCAGGATTTTCCTGGTCTACCACGACCCCGGCGCGAACACGGAACTGCCGCACTCGGTGGGTCTGAAAAGCGGTCTTCTCGGAATCGCTCACCTGTTCGCCGATCGCCGCGCCGGCCCGGGCAACAACGTCGTTATCGCCCACGAACTGCTTCACACCCTCGGCGCCACGGACAAATACGATCCTGAAACGTTGATGCCGGTTTTCCCGGACGGCTACGCCAACCCGGAGGCGCAGCCACTGTTGCCGCAAAAACGCGCCGAGATCATGGCCGGGCGGGTCCCGCTGAATGCCCGTGAGGCGCTAATGCCGGGCTCACTCAAAGAAGTCGTCATAGGGCCGGCAACCGCGAGCGAGATCCGCTTGCAACGCTGAATAGCGCGCTTGGGACACCGTGACAGTTGGGGTGAAATAAACCGACTACAGGAAAATCTCGCCCTGCATATAGAAAACCGCGTGGCCGGCGATCGTAACGCGCTCACCGCGATCCTCACAGAAAAGCTCACCGCCGCGCTGCGATACCTGCCGTGCCCGCAGCTTTTTCTTGCCCAGACGCGCCGACCAGTAAGGCGTCAGCGTACAGTGAGCGGAGCCGGTAACCGGATCCTCGGGCACACCTACCCCTGGCGCAAAGAACCGCGACACGAAATCGACATCAGTTCCCGGCGCGGACACGATGACCCCGATTCGATCCAGCGCTTCGAGGCGTTGGAAATCGGGCGCCAGTGCCATCACCTCGTCAATAGTGTCGAATACTGCGAGATAGTAGTCGGCAACGAGGACCTGACGAGGCACGACGCCCAGACCTGTCAACAGCGCCGAAGGTGCATCCACCGTCGCGCCGGGACGCGCCGGAAAGTCCATTACCAGCAGGTCATCTTCTGAACTTACCGTCAGCGGCCCGCCGCGAGACATGAAAGTCACCGAGTCGCGATCGGGTTCGAGCACCCGCGTCACGACCGCTCCGGCAGCAAGAGTCGCATGCCCGCACAAATCCACTTCCGCGGCCGGCGTAAACCAGCGTAGCCGGTAGCCCTCCCCCTCCGCTACGAAGAACGCGGTCTCAGACAGATTGTTTTCCGCTGCGATGGACTGCAGGACACTGTCGTCTAGCCACTCGGGCAACGGGCAAACCGCTGCCGGATTGCCGCTGAAGCGTTGCGCGGAAAACGCATCGACCTGGTAGATCGGCAGCTTCACAGCAGGCTCCCAATCCGCGGCAGCAATCGTGTGTTTGTCGCAAGCACCGATCGCGTGTCCAGATTTACCGCTGCACCATCAAGATCGGTGAAGGTTCCACCGGCTTCGGTAACGATCACATACAGTGCCGCAATGTCGAGGATATTGACGTCGGATTCGATCACCATGTCTATTTTTCCGGATGCAAGCAGATGATAGTGGTAAAAATCTCCGTAGCCGCGGATCCGGCCTACAGCGCTGACGAGTTCACCGAAGCCGGCCCATCGATCGCTGGCAGCGAGGGTCTGGATGTTTCCGGTTGAGAGCGTGGCATCGCGCAAATCGGAAATCGTACTGACCCGGACGGGCTTGTCGTCGAGCCACGCGCCATGACCGGCCCGGGCATACGCGATCTCGTCGAACGCCGGGGCACTGGAGACACCAAGAACCAGTTTCCCCCGATGCATCAGCGCAATCTGCGTCGAGAAAAACGGGTACTGCCGGACAAAGCTCTTGGTCCCATCGATCGGGTCCACCAGCCACAAGTAGTCGGAATCCATGCGTGCCTGGCCGGTTTCCTCCCCATAAAACCCGTGCTCGGGAAAACGGGCCTGGATTATCTGCCGTATCGCCTGTTCGGCTTCCACGTCCGCGACCGTGACCGGCGTACGGTCTGACTTGGACCGCACCTCGAAATTGCCGCGATAGTAGTGCCGTATTATTGAAGCGGCCGCACGCGCTGCTTCAAGCGCCGTGTCGAGATATGCTGATTCGTCCATTGCTGCGCGTTGCCCTCCAGATCGGGCCGCTAATTGTAGCAAGGCTGCAACCGACACTCGTCCTGCGACGAAAACCTCCGCCATGCCCTACACTAGCGCCACCGGGCACGGTCGTCGCATCCTTGGCGCAATCAGCGAAACGGGAATTCTTATGGGTAACAGGCTAACCAGAATTTACACGCGTACCGGAGACGACGGCAGCA
The DNA here is from genome assembly GCA_002868855.1 of Chromatiales bacterium. Lineage (GTDB taxonomy): Bacteria > Pseudomonadota > Gammaproteobacteria > Steroidobacterales > BM003 > BM003. Next base: position 8,719 of record PKUM01000152.1, read on the forward strand.
CCGGCCTCGGCGATGGCAGCAGAACCGACAAGGACAGTGCCAGGGTCGAGGCATACGGGAGTGTCGACGAGACGAACTCGACGATCGGGATGGTGCTCGCGGTGGCAGAGGTTCCGGATCCACTGCGGAAATACCTGATCGAGATTCAACACGACCTATTCGACCTGGGCGGCGAATTGTGCATCCCCGGTTTCGAATCAATTACCAGCGCTCAAATAGAGCGCCTCGAATCTCATCTCGATCAGCTCAATGCCGACCTGCCGGCGTTGAAAGACTTCATCCTCCCCGGCGGGGGCACCGCGGCTGCGGCCTGTCATCTCGCGCGAACCACCTGCCGGCGAGCAGAGCGCCGCACCGTGACGCTGGCGCGAACCGAGACCGTCAGACCCGAAGTCCTGAGGTATCTGAACCGCCTGTCCGATCTGCTGTTCGTCGCGGCGAGAGTTCTCGCGCGAGTTGAATCCGGCGCCGAGGTATTGTGGCGACGTCAGCGTGACGGCGGCGAGTCGACCTGAGTCCTGCGCGCCTTGTCCAGCGCGGTGCAGATTTGCCGCGCTCCGTCCATCAGCCTCAGACTCGCCCGCCCGGTCAAAGAGGGATCAACCACTACCAGGTTGTTCGTTGCCACAGCGGAAATGTCACGCCAGCGCGACCATTCAGTCGCCAGGTCTTCAACCGAGTCCAGACCGGCGATGATCAGTTCCGGATCGCGCTCCAGCACTGCTTCGATTCCGACTACCGCGGCGAGCTCCCGGATTCCCACGAAAACGTTGCGCCCGCCGCACAACTCGATCATCTGCGTGATGTAGCTTCGGCCGCCGACGGTGTAGAGCGGTTCGAATGAAATCTGGTAGAAAACCCGCACCGGGCTGCGGCGGGAATAATCACGGCGTAGTTCGGTGAGGACCTCGAGGAATCGATCGGCGTGCTCGTTTGCCGGCTGCAGCTGCCCGGTAAGATCGCCGATCCGGCGCAAATGTGCGGCGACGTCTTCAAGTCGCAATGGCGCGAATGTCTCGACCCGCAACCCGAGACCGCGCAGTCGTTCGATTATCTGCGCCGGGTTGCCCCCCTCCCAGGCCAGGATCAGGTCCGGCTGCAGCCCGACAATTGCCTCATAGTCGACCTGGAACGCATCGCCAATACGGGGCACCTTGCGCGCCGCAGCCGGATAGTCACTATAGGAAACCGCACCAACTAGCCACCTTCCGGCTCCGGCGCTGAAAACGAGTTCGGTCAGATGCGGAGCAAGGCTGACAATTCGTCGCGCTGTTGTATTTTCCGCCTTGGCAAAAGGCGACCCGAGTAAGCAGCAAAACACCAGAAAGGTAAAGAATTGGCGCACCGGCGAGCTAGAAACCCTGGCCAAAAAGTGTCATCAGTGCGATGGCGATCAGCCAGACAAACAACGTGCGATTGACCAGCCGCATTGCCGAGCGCACCGCATGCCATTTTGGGGCCCCCTCGTCTGTTGCCTCGGGTTGCCCCATGGCCCCACAACCAACATTCGCCAGCAGGCGGTCGTTGAAATCGTAGAATCGGCCACGCTCGGACGGCGCGAAACCGCGCCAGTTTTGAATCGCATCTTCGAAGCTTCCTGCCAGCGCATATCCGAGCGCCAGCAGGCGAGCGGGAACCCAGGCAAGCAGCCCGTGCAACATGCGCACGGGGTGCAGAAATGGCGCGGTTTCATTGCCCTCGTCGCGCAATCGATTCGATTCGAACTTTGCGCGCCGGCGCATCAGATCAACCACGCGGAAAAACCACGCCCCTGCGGGTCCGGCCAAGAGAAACCAGAAAATGACGCCGAATATACGGTTGTTCGCCTGGACAAACACTGCCTTCTCGACCTGGGGAAGGTTGTCCGGATCGGCGCCAGCGTCGCTTTCCATCAGTTCCTTGGCTCGCCGCGACGTCTCTTCCGCATCGCCGGACTGCAACGCGCTCATGTATTCGTCCATTTCCCTGCCAAGATCGCGCGGTCCCAGCGAAAAAATCAAAACGAACGCCGCGAACAGCACGTAGGGAACATGATGGAGATGGTCACCGAATATCACGACTATCGCGATGACCGGCACCACGAGAACCGCACACAGCACAGCGGTAGCGAGAAGTGCCGGCACGCCAGAGAAATTCGAGATACGACCGAGCGCCCAGTCAAAGTAGCGATCGAACCAGCGCAGTTCGCGCAGGTGCAGAATGCGGGTGAGGAAGCGCTCACAAACCAGTCCTAGCGCAAGCGCCCAAATATTCATGCTGAAACTGCCTTATCCAAAGTTCGTCCGCCGCGTTGTCGCTTCGACGCAACCGCCACGCCCCGATCAAGTCGCAGCCAGTCGAATGAGGTGCCGG
>PKUM01000023.1 GCA_002868855.1 Chromatiales bacterium
CGGCAAGACCGCTGCCCGACCAGGTCAAAAAAACCACGGCAATCAAGCCTGACAATTCCCTCATTGCTCTCTCCCGTCTGCGCGCTATCGCGCCAGATTTCAGTCCGATCCAAAACTCAACACCAATCACAACACACCGCCCGGGACCAGGGCCGCGATTCCCGACAAGCGGGTTCCCTTACTGCGAGCGGATGATTTTTGTTGGCCGCCGCCAATGGTACCCTCCCGGGCAGGACACCCAAACCCCGCTGCTGATAACAAGGCCGGCAGCGCCCAACAACCGAATCTCTGATGCAAAAACGAAGAATCCTTTGGAGCCTCATGGCTGTGATAGCGGCAGCGCTGGCTTTTGGCGGCGTTATCGATTCGCCGAGCGAACGTTATGCCGACGCCGCCCTGAAACGTGCGCTCGTGACTTTTGCGGTCGCGCGCACCCTGAACGGCGTGATTTCGGTGGCCCAGGGTACCGAGGTGGCGGTAGAGCCCGGCGGGGTCGGCGTTACCTTCACACTGGGCCAGGTACTGGACCCGATTAACGACCTCGTCGAACGATTCTCCGGAGTAATGCTCGTTGCGGCGAGTTCGCTCGGCCTGCAGAACGTGCTGCTGGGCATGTCCGGCTGGTGGGGCATCAATCTTCTGGTTCTGGTTTCCTGCGCGTATGCATTGTTCGCGATTTGGACGCCGGCAACAGATACCCGCAGGGCCGAACGGGCAGAACGGATATTGCTTGTGTCGGTATTCGTTCGATTTGCAGTGCCTCTGGTCGTTATTGCCACCAATCTCGTGTTCGATACCTTTCTCGCCGCACAACAGGACGCAGCGACTGTCGCTCTGGATACGACGAGAGTTGAAATTCAGGAGATCAGCGATGCCGCCGCGCCGCGGCCACAACAGGATGCGTCACTGGCCGATCGGCTCGGTGCGATAATCGACGACTCGGTGTCGGCGATGAACGTGCGGGAGAGACTGGACCGCTTCGGAGACCGGGTTTCCGACACCAGCGAACACGTTGTCATGCTGATCGTGATTTTCGTTCTCGAGACGATATTGCTGCCGATCGGTTTTGTCTGGCTGCTGGCGCAGGTACTGAAATTGCTCGTTAGCCGCGCCACCGGACGCAGCGACTGACAAACTGAAGCTGCATTGCCGGGTCCGGCGCGCAGCGCAGTCAGGGCGTCATTCCGTCCGGCACGCCTTGAGGGTAGAGTTTGTCGATTGCGGCCTGAATCGTCGCCACACGATTACCGTGGCTCGGGTGCGTGCTCATCCACTCGGGCGGTGCCTCACCACCGGAAGCGTCCTCGAGAATTTGCATCACTTTGATCAATGAGCGCGGGTCATACCCGGCTTCGGACATAAATAACACGCCGAGCGTGTCTGACTGCAGCTCATCCTCGCGACCATACTTCATATTGATCATTTGCCCGACCATCGCCGCAATCTGAGCCTCGCTACCGCCACCTCCAGCCGCAACCAGCACCGCACCGGTCAGACCCTGGGTCAGTTGCTGCTTGGCCATTCTCTGCGCCGAATGGCGAGCCACGACATGCCCGATTTCATGACCCAGCACGCCAGCGAGTTCCCCCTCCGAGTCGAAACGCTTTAAAAGCGCGGCGGTAATGAAAACCTGCCCCCCCGGGAGGGCAAACGCGTTAACCGTTCGCGGATCGGCCAGCAGGTGAAAATCAAATTTCCAGGATGTCTTGCCGGCCTCGCTGGACTGCACGAGGCGTTGCCCGACCCTATCGACGAGCGCCTGAGCTTCCCGGTCAGGATGCAGGCCACCGTGTTGGGCAGCCATCTCCGGCGCCGCTTTCAGTCCAAGCGCGATTTCCTGGTCCGGAGTAATCGCTATGTGTTGCTCCTCGCCGGTAACCGGGTTGTACTCCGTGGAGCACTGGTAGGACAAAAACGCGAAAGCAGCAAACGCCAGCCCGATCCACAATCGGGAATGCCCGCCGCGCCGCCGTGCCGGCCCCATACGCATTTGTCTTTGCTGCCGATAACGTGGTCCGTAAACAATTCTCGGCCTCATGCCTGCGCTCCTGTCGCCGCGCCCTCGCGCTCAAAGATCTCCACCTCACACAGCTCGTAAATACCGCCGGCGACGGCGCCGAATATCATGTGCACCAGAAGCACCGACCAATGAGCCATGGCAAACAAATAAGGGAAAAAGTACGACAACGTGTAGTAATTGATCGCAAAAAAGACCAGACCGAATACGGCTCCGCCGAGAATCCCGGTCAGCATGCCCCAGCGATGCAATACATAGGCGATTACCAATGCCATCACTACCGCCAGCGCAAAATGGAAAACCAGCGCGGCGATAAGTGCTGCGGCGCTGAACGTGGCCGGCGGCGCAAGCACATCCGGCCCGAGCGGCACCGATGCCATAAGACGGATGATGACCCATGCGTTACCGGCCCCGACCGCCGCGGGAACAAAGAACAGGTAAAGCAGAAACGAGACCGTGCCGGCGACAAACCCGGCCCAGATCGCCGCGCCCCAGTCGAGCGTTGCCGTCAACGGCAATTCTTTTGTTGGATCGTCCAAAGCGGCTCCCTCCACCCTTAAGCTCTATGCCCTGCATGACAAATCGTGGCTGGGCAAAGAATGCACCGGCTCGAGCGCGCCTGTCCAGTGATGTCATTGCTGCAGGCGCAGCGACATGCGCAGCGGCTGTTCGCCGTGCCCGGCTATTCCTGCGCGGATTCGAGTGCCTCCAAAGCTTCGCATGCCGCCATCCATTCCTCTTCCTGCTCGCACAGCGCGCGCTTTACATTGCGTTGTGTCTCGAGCAAAGCGCGCAGTGCCGACTTGTCCGCGGCGTTGTAGATGCCGGCATCGCCCAGTTTCAGGGTGAGCTCGGATTCCTGTGCGTGTAGTTCGGCCAGCGCGGCTTCCGCCTTTTCCACACGCCGGCGTAGTGGAGAAAGCTTCTTTCGAATCTCGGCCTCCACGCGCCTGCGCTGCTTCCTTGTCGCCGCCGCGCTGGCTGCGGCGCACGTATCGCCGTCAGCGCCCTCCCCGCGCGCGCGCTGCGCCAGCCACGCCGGATAGTCGTCGAGACTCTGTTTGAATTCGCTCACCCGGGCATCGCTGACAAGCCACAGCTGGTCGGTCGAAACCCGCAGCAGATGGCGGTCATGCGAGACGATTACCATTGCGCCGGAGAAATCCTGCAACGCGACGGCCAGCGCCTGGCGCATTTCGAGATCGAGATGATTGGTTGGCTCGTCCAGCAGCAACAGGTTCGGTCGCTGGTAGACGAGTAGCGCGAGCGCGAGCCGTGATTTCTCGCCACCGGAAAACGGCGCAGTCGGCAGTAACGCCTTCTCCGCCGAAAAACCGAAGCCACCAAGGAAACCGCGTAACTCGGCCTCTTTAGCCTCGGGATCGATCCGGATCAGGTGCTCCAGCGGTGAACCGGCCGGGTCGAGCTGATCGACCTGGTGCTGGGCAAAGTAGCCGACACGCAACTCCCTGGCGGGCTCACATTCGCCACCGAGCGGGGCAAGTACTCCCGCGAGAAGTTTTATCAGCGTCGACTTGCCGGCGCCGTTGGCACCGAGCAACCCGATTCGGTCACCCGGAACCAGGTCGCAACGTACCGACTCGATGACGGTCTTGGTGCCATAACCCGCGGCGACGTTGTCGAGCCGTAGCAAGGGACTGGGGATTTTCTCCGGCGCCCGCATCCGAAACCGAAACGGCGAGTCGACATGAGCCGGTGCGATCAATTCCATGCGTTGCAATGCCTTCAGCCGGCTTTGCGCCTGCCGCGCCTTGTCTTTCTTCGCTCGAAACCGGTCGACATACGAGCGAATATGGGCGATTTCACGCTGTTGCTTTTCGAATTGCGACTGCTGATGTGACAGCCGCTCCGCGCGAATGCGCTCGAAAGCCGAATAGTTGCCCGGGTACAGCGTCACGTGTCCGCGCTCGAGATGCACGATATTCTCCGCCACACTGTCGAGAAAATCGCGGTCATGCGAGATCAGCAGGAGCGTCCCCGGGTAAGCGCGCAGCCAGCCCTCGAGCCAGATTACCGCATCGAGGTCCAGGTGATTGGTCGGTTCGTCGAGCAAAAGCAGGTCGGACCGGCACATCAGCGCTTTGGCCAGCCCGAGACGCATGCGCCAGCCACCAGAAAATGCGTCGACAGGGCGGTCGATATCGGCGGCCGTGAAACCAAGGCCGTGCAACAGGCGCGCGCCCCGGCTGCGTGCAGTGTAGCCGTCCGCGGCATCGAGCTGGGCATGCAGCGACGCAATCACACTGTCACCTGCACCTTCCTGTGCCGCAGCCAGCTCGTTTTCGATCCGCCTCAGCTCGGAGTCGCCGTCCAGCACATATTCAATCGCAGCGCGCGAACCGGACGGCGTTTGCTGCTCGACATGGGCAATCACCCAGTTGGCAGGCACTTCGCAGTCACCGCTGTCCGGCCCCAACTCTCCCAGCAACAATGAAAACAGGCTCGACTTGCCGCTGCCGTTGGCACCGGTCACGCCGACTTTCTGACCGGCGTGTACTTGCAGCGTCACGTCCTCCAGCAACAAATTGGGTCCGCGGCGCAGTGCGAGTCTGGCAAGACGTAACATGGCCCGGATTGTATCCAAATCGCCGCAAAACCGAACCGCTTCGGCCCAGCGCTCGAACTTTGTGCTGCGGCAATTTGTGAACCCGGTCGTCGCTCGCCGTGGCGAACCAATGCGATGCTCCCTCCAGTAAGAGCGGGAGATCATAATTATGTTGCTTTCGGCGCTCGCAGTTGTTGGCGGCCTGATCGCCATACCCACTGCCATTGTTGTGTTGCGGCGCGGCAGACCCGATTCCGCCAGACAGCCCGCGCGGCGTGGCGCCAGCGCCGCTGTAAACTCCGCCGCGGATTGCAACGCCACTCCCGGTTCCGGCATGCACGCCGTCTCAATCCAGATGGGCCCCTTCCCCTGCGATGCGGTCCGCGGACTGCGGGAACAGCGTTTTCTCTCCGCCGATGCGCCGCCGCTGCCACGGCCGGGGTGCGACAAGAGCCGCTGCGACTGCCGCTACCGCCATCACAGCGATCGCCGAACCCATGAAGATCGGCGGTATCCGATACCGACGCTCAGCGGCTTCGATTCCATGAATCAACATCGAGAAAGGCGCTCAACCGGCGACCGCAGAACCGACGGCTAGGCTCCCGGGCTGACACCGGTCGCCGTCCGCGCCGCTGTCGCGGCGTTAAAAACTACGGCCAGTGGCTCCGCGCCTCCGCAATTTCTGGCGCGCGCGCCGCGGCAGCGATGTTATTCTCCGGTCTCAAACCTTCAGATCACGGTACGGGTCGGCTACCTGGAAAGGCCGTGCCCGAATGGCGCCGAGGGAGTAACCATGAAGAAGATTTGTATTGTGGCATTAACGGTGTTTTTCTCGTTACCGGCTTGGGCGGCCGACCCGGCGCCAATAAGGCTGTCCGAACCCGTTGCAAGCACCGCGGACTATGAGGTATTCGGTGCCCCTGTCGGCGCTCTTGACAGCGACGTCAGTAAAGCAAGGAGTCTTGGCGAAATCATCGCAAACGCTGATCAGCATAATGGTGAACAGGTCCTGGTCAAAGCGAGCGTAGCCAAGGTCTGTCAAAAAAAGGGTTGTTTCTTTATCGCCCGTGATGGAAACAATGTCGCTCGGATCACATTCGTCGATTACAGCTTTTTCGTACCGACCGATTCCGGCGGCAAAACAGTGACGATCGTCGGCACATTCAGCAAGAACGTACTCAGCGAGAAAAAGGCACGCCATTTCGCCGAAGACGCCGGGGCAGACCCGATGAAGATATCCGGGCCGCAGGCAGAGTACGGGATCGTCGCTACGACGGTGATAATTCCAAAAGGCTGACCGCGCAACCACCCCGCCGGGTGCGGCCACTGGCAGCCGAGGCGCCGCACCCAGCGCAGAAATTCAGAGCGAGAGACATCGCCCCGATCCGGCGTTTAACGAATGGCAGGCATCCGGAAGATCCAATCGTGATTGCGAGCCGCAACACTGTTGTCAGGCAGATAGCGATTGTGGCAATGCTGCTACTCATGGCAGGTTGCGCATCCGTTCCTCCCGATCGCCCGGAACCGGTAGCTGCGCTAGCCGGCGACGCCGTGGCCCCAAGTCTGCCGGGCAATCTCCGAATCCTGCGCGATATGGGGCCGAGCCTCAGCCACCTGGAATCTGCGTTCAAGCAACTGAGTCAGCAGGGTGAATGGAAGACCCGCGGCTACTTCTCACCGGACGAATCTGACCGCATGGAGTTCCTGTTGTTCCGCTCCGTTGCCGCGCAGACCGCGCTGTGGGACCTTGTCTACTCGTACGGCGGTCTCGACGCGAATTTTTCCGACGACAGCGTTGCAACTCGGGCGCACGTACTCTCCGTCACGGCTACGTTGATGCTCACGGCCCACGCGGCTTTTGTCGTTGATGAGTTTGGCGACGATCCGATCGCCATTGCCCAAATCAACCAGCCTCAATATCGTTCCGAACTGCCCGCAGGCAGTTACGACAGGATGCGCGACAACGTCACGGCGCCGGATCTGCTGGCGGGCGTAAGCGATGCCGGCGATTTTCTTTCCGCACAGCAACGCGCCGGCGATTCACCACTACGGCAGCTAGCGGCGGCCAGCGCGGATTACCGTGAACTGACAGAACAATTGCCAGACCTGCAAGAAACTACCGCAAAGAGGCTGCGTTCCGTATCGGCAAGCATCGCGAGTCACCGCGAAGCAGAATCCGAGGCGCATCGGGATGTGCGCAAACAACACCAGGATCTTTATGCGATCCGTTCGGTTTTGTTTAAGGACGTCAGTCGCTTGAAAAGCCCGACTGCTCATGTCCTCCGATTCTCGGATGAACAGAAAAAACAGATCTTTCAATTGCTTCAACCGGGAGATTTGATCCTCACCTACACAGCGGGGTACGCCAGCGATGTGTTCATCCCGGGAGCATTCAAGCATGGAATCACCTATGTCGGCTTGCCCCACCAGCGAGACAGTCTCGGCCTCGCCCCGGAAATGCTGCCGGAGGTCGCCCAATTCGAAGGCGACAAGATCGCTGCAGATCTTGACCGCGCCACTCTTGCAGACGGCAAGCCAGCGAATATGATCGAGGCAGTGGCCGAAGGAGTCATCTTCAACGACCTTGCGCATATTCTCGATACCCATATAAATCGCTTGGTGGTATTGCGGCCTGTACTCAGCGATGCGGAACGCGCGCAGTTCCTGGTCGGAGTATTCTCATATCTCGGTGACGCCTACGATTTTCGCTTTGATTTTTCCGACGCGTCGCGCCAGGTCTGCACCGAGGTGATTTACAGGGCGCTCGACGGAAAGGGAAATATCGCCTACACATTGACCGAGCGCGGCGGACACCCGACCCTCAGCGCCGACGATATCGCGAATGACTTCGCCGATGACTCGCCCGAAGCCTACTCCTTCATACTCTATGTTGAGGCCGACCCGACATCCACGAACCATGATGCAAGGGTGATGGTGGGGTCTCGCGGCCAGCGAAGGCTGGTCGAACTGATGGCAGAGCAAAAAGACGGCGCGACCACCAGGTAAACTGTCTGTTGCCGTACGAAACCGGCCGGCCAGGCGACCCTGATGAAAACTGGCCGTTTTCTGACAGAGTGGCGTGATCAACAGATCCAATCCGCTGAAAAAACACAGCAGCGGGATCATGTGCTTTAACGCTGAGGGTGGGCCGACTGATCCCGCTGTGCGCCGCGGCAAACCGCATTGCCGCCAAGGCGTCGCTCAGGCCGATGCCGGTTCCCCATAAAGCCGACCGCGGCGCAACAATGCTTTTTCGACCTCTACAGCCGCCAAAACCACTGCAGAAATTGCGATGCACACGAGCAGGTCGGGGAGTGGCAAGGGCACTGTCCTGAAGATCGGATTCAGCGCTGGCAGGTAAATCACTGCGAGCTGCAAACCGACAGTCAGAACCACTGCGCCCAGCAACGGCAGGTTGCCGACAACACCGAGGCTGAAAAGCGATTCACGTTCGTTGCGTACCGCGAGCGCATGAAACAGCTGCGAAAATGTCAGCACGGTGAACACGATTGTCTGCCAGTGCGGTGCTCCCCGCGCGAGAGCCCAGGCTTGCGCGGCGATCGAAAGCCCGCCGATCAGCAGTCCGACCCAGATGATGTGCTGCCACATGCCGTGTGCGAAAACGCTTTCCCGGGGATGCCTGGGAGGACGTTGCATCACTGTCGACTCGGCAGGCTCGACACTCAGAGCGAGCCCGGGCAAGCCGTCCGTCACCAGATTTATCCATAGGATGTGTATCGGCAATAACGGAATCGGCAACCCGAGAAAAGGGGCGAGAAACAGCGTCCAAATCTCACCGGAGTTGGAACTCATCGTGTACTTGATGAACTTCCGTATGTTATCGAAGATGCGCCGGCCCTCGCGCACTGCGCTGATGATCGTCGCGAAATTATCATCCAGCAAAACCATGTCGGCCGCCTGCCGCGCGACATCCGTGCCCTGCTTGCCCATCGCCACACCGATTCCGGCGCGCTTCAGCGCCGGGGCATCGTTCACCCCGTCACCGGTCATCGCCACAAATTCGCCGCGGTCCTGCAGCGCCTTGACGATCCGGATCTTCTGCTCGGGGTTGACCCGTGCATAGACATCGATGTCCCCGATAACGCGCGCAAACTCCGCGTCGGACAGTTCCGCAAGCCGCTGTCCGGACATCACGTCCGCATCTTCTGCGGCAATGCCCAGCCGAGTTGCAATGGCAGATGCGGTACCGGGGTGATCACCGGTTATCATTACCGGTTTAATGCCCGCCCCCTTACATTCCGCCACTGCTCGCGCGGCCTCCGGTCGCGGCGGGTCGATCAATGCCACGAGCCCCAGCAATGTCAGGCCCTGCTCCGCAGCTTCCAGAGGTTCGGGCAGGTTATCGAAGTGCCGTTCGGCGAAAGCAAGAACGCGATATCCCCGACTCGCAAGTGCCAATGCCGTATCGAGCACGTCGTTGCCCACGAGCTCACGTACCCCGTCGCAACCCAATTCGTCGCGACAGCGAGGGACCACTACCTCGGGGGCACCTTTTACGTATGCAACGATGCCTTTCGCGCTACGATGGATGGTTGTCATGAGCTTACGGTCACTGTCGAACGGGATATCGGCAACGCGCGGATTTTCCTTTTGCAGCGTATCTCTCTGGTATCCGGCCTGCCCGGCCCAGAGACAGATCGCGAGTTCGGTGGGCTCGCCGACAATTTCTCCGCCGCTCTCTGCATGCACATCGTTTGAAAGCGCCATTGCGGTACCAAGCTCGCGCCGGGGACGCCCATCTGCAGATCCGGAAAACTCCGTGTGGCGCTCGCCCGCTGTGACAACTGCCTCGACGGACATACGATTTTGAGTCAGGGTCCCGGTCTTGTCCGTGCATATGACGGTCACGGAGCCGAGCGTCTCGACCGCGGGGAGATTTCGAACAAGGCAATTGCGACGGCTGAGCCGGCCCGCGCCGAGCGCCAGTGATACGGTAATCAGCGCCGGCAGGGCTTCAGGGATAGCCGCGACCGCGAGGCTGATGGCGGTCAGGACCATCAGCATCGCTGGCTGGCCCTGCATCAGACCGGAGACGAAGACGATGACGCAAATCGCGAGAACCGCCAGCGCCAGATATCGGCCGAATCGCGCCATCCGTCGCTGCAGTGGTGTTCGGACGCCTCTCTCTCTCGTCAGAAGATCTGCGATGCGCCCGAGTTCAGTCTGCATACCAGTCGCGATCACGACCCCGAGCCCTGTTCCGCGCGTAATGTTCGTGCCTTTGAAACAGAGATTGCGGCGGTCGCCAAGCGGCAGATCTGGTTCGTCGAACCGGTCGCGGGTTTTCTCGACAGCCCGAGACTCCCCTGTGAGCGCCGACTCGTCGGCCTGAAGCCCGGCCGCCTCGAGCACCCTGAGATCGGCCGGAACGACGTCGCCCGCTTCCAGTTCGACGATGTCACCGGGCACGAGGCCAGTGGCCCGAAGCGTGAGTTTTTTGCCGTCTCGGCGGACCCTGGCGTCAGGCGCCGCCATCCGACGCAACGCGGCGGTAGCCCGTTCGGCTCGATATTCCTGAACCACTCCAATCACGGCGTTGAGCAACACGATGACGATGATCGCTATCGTATCGCGCGGCTCGCCAATGATCCCCGATACGACAGCGGCGGCGAGCAGCACCAGGATCATGAAATCGGAGAACTGGCGCAACACCATCATCGGAAGCGTGCGGCGTGGTCCTCGTGCAATCTCGTTGCGCCCGAATTGCTGCTGCCGCGTCGCGACCTCGGCCGCCGAGAGCCCCAGTACTGCATCGCTGTCCAGCCGGACCAGTGCTTCGCCGCTATCAGCGCAATGCCATGCGCCGGCATCGCGCGGAATCTGCGTCACACGCGGCCTCCCAGCAGAATGATCAGCACCAATGTGATCAGCGCAATGGCCGCTGTCTTCAGTCCACTTCGCCACCACGTGGTGCCACCAATACGGCCAATCAGCACACCGAGCAAAAAGATAAGGAAAAGCGCGGTTGCGATGGCGGCAGGCAATGGCGCGAGTGGCAGTGGAACACCGTTGTGGTCGAGCCAGAGGGGAGTAATAATTATGACAGCCAGGAGCACTGGGGCTAAACCGTTCGCCAATGCGACGAAACCCGATACGAACCGCACTGAATTTCCCTGAGCGGTATCCGACAGCTCGCTCATCATCGCATGCTCTAACTTGGACAACGCATGGCGACGCTCCGCCGATTCGCTTAGATAAGCACTCGAGAAGCCGCTTACGCCGAGCGCGACCGCAGCACCAGCGCATGCGCGGATTACGATTCCGGTATCGACGTCCCCGCCCAGATAAAAGCCGGTTAGCATGCCCAGCATCGTCAGCGCACCGTCGAATCCGTTGACTACGAAATACCTTCGC
>PKUM01000323.1 GCA_002868855.1 Chromatiales bacterium
ACAGGGCTACAAGGAAGCAACCCCGGTACAACGACAGGCAATCCCGCTGATTCTCGAAGGCCGCGATGTACTCGCCGGCGCACAGACCGGCACCGGCAAGACCGCCGGCTTCACGCTGCCGCTACTGCAGAGATTGCAGGCGTCGGGCGGCGCGCAGCGGCGTCCGCGCGCCTTAATCCTTACGCCGACCCGCGAACTGGCGGCCCAGGTACACCAAAGCGTGCGCGACTACGGCAGACACCTGCCATTCAAGGCCATCGAAATTTTTGGCGGCGTCAGCATCAGACCGCAGATCTCCCGGTTGCGGGGCGGCATCGACATCGTCATTGCCACTCCCGGGAGACTGCTCGATCACCTGCAACAACGCACCATCGATCTGTCCGCAGTCGATACGCTGGTTCTCGACGAGGCGGACCGAATGCTGGACATGGGCTTTATCCGCGACATTCGCCGAATTCTCGCCGTGCTGCCAAAGCAGCGTCAGAACCTCTTGTTCTCGGCGACGTTTTCCGACGATATTCGCCGCCTCGCCGCGGATCTTCTCGACTCACCGGCCGAAATCCAGGTCGCACCCAGAAACACCACTGCCGACAGGGTCACCCAGATCGTTTATCCGGTGGACAAGGCGCGCAAGCGCGAATTGCTGTCGCATCGCATCGGTACCGCCAACTGGCGCCAGGTACTGGTTTTCACCCGGACCAAGCACGGCGCCAATCGCCTTGCCCAGCAGTTGACGCGCGACGGAATAGAGTCGACTGCGATCCATGGCAACAAGTCGCAGGGTGCAAGAACCAAGGCGCTGGCAGACTTCAAGGCGGGGCGGGTGCGGGTTCTCGTGGCGACCGATCTTGCCGCGCGCGGTCTCGACATCGACCGCTTGCCGCATGTCGTCAACTACGAACTCCCGAATGTCGCGGAAGACTACGTGCACCGGATCGGGCGCACTGCCCGGGCCGGTCAGGACGGACATGCTGTCTCGCTGGTTTGCGTCGACGAGCTCAAGTTATTGCGCGATATCGAGCGCCTGCTCAACCGCAAGATCGAACGAGAGACGGTGCCCGGGTACGAGCCCGATCCGCGAATCAAGGCCGAACCAATCCAGAACGGAAGGTCCGCCAAACCGGCGCGGAAAAAGCCGGGCGGACACCGCAAGGGACGGCCCGGCGTCGCAGCTGGCGGACGCAACCGCTCGTCAGGCCAGCGCCGCTACGCAAGCTGAATACGGAACGGGAATCAGCCGCGCAAAAGGCGCGGCTGGTTTTCGAAACTCCGCATCGGGAAACGCTCGGTAACGATCATCATCGGCGCGGCGCCGGTAACGACCCGGTAACTTCTGCTCATAAAATCGCCGTCGCAGAGGCGTGCTACCGGTTCGGGTAGTGCATCGATACGCTCGCGCCCAAACCACAGTCCCTCGCGCAGCGTCTCACTTCGATCTTCGCGCAGAATCCGGCCAAGATTGCTGTTCCTCGCGGCAAGCGCCTGCCGCATATTGGCTGGAAGCCTTTCGACCGCAATTAACGATTCGGCGAATACGAACAGCCGCTCGTCCACCGCGCTCTGCAGCATGACCTGGCGTCGCAATACTTCGGCGCCGGCCGGCAGATCAAGCCATCGATCGGCGGCGGTTAGCTGCACAACCTGCTGCCCGATCTGGCGGGTCGACACTTCCTCGAGAAAATAGGCGCAGATGGCAGTCGTTACGGTGCCGTCTTTTACAAGCAGCATGCGCAACACCGGCGGCAACCCCGCGAAATCGATATCCTCCAGGTACGCCGGACGCGATTCCTGCGCCATGAAAAATGCTGCCGTCGGATCGAATGGCGCGATGGCCTGTTGCATTGGGTAGCGTCCTTTCATGCAAGGTCAGGAAAATTCATACGGCACGCCTCAGGCGGGTCACGTACGAGTTCAGAGCGCCGTGCACAACGGTCCGCGAGTGTAGGCCGTTGGCAGGCTGGCGCACAAGTCAGCGCAGCATCGCTGTGGTAGCCAGATGCCGCCAGGCGTATGCAAAGTGATCGCAGATTCAGAAACCAGCCGCAGATGCCGAGCGTCGGAGCCAGGGCCAGGCTACATCGCGGTAAGACGCAAAGACACTCAAAGCTGTTTCTTTATCGGCAGCAATCCGAACAACTTCACCTTGAATCGTTTCCAGCCGCTGGTCTCCGGCTCCTTGTCAAACTCGACTTCCTCGCCGTCGATCTCGGTGTACCAGCGTAGCTTGCCGTTTTCGTGCAACTCGAGGCGATAGGCGCTCGTCGGTAACGCCGCCTCTACACTTTCCGCGAACTTCGCCGCCATTTCCGGCTGGTCGATGATGACGCCCATCTCGGTGTTCAGGAACGCAGAGCGCGGGTCCCAGTTAAATGTACCGATGAACACTTTCCTGCGATCGACAATGAATGCTTTCGTGTGCAGCGTGCCACCTGAGCGGGCGATCCCGCTTTTCTCGACACCCATCGCCTGCAGATCCGGCCTGACCTCGTACAGGCGTACACCCTGCTCGAGCAGTGGTTTGCGCGACGGCGCGTAACCCGAGTGGACGACCGTGTGATTGTTCGACGCAAGCGAATTGGTGATGACAATGGTCTCGATGCCGCGCTCGCGCATGTCGCCGAAACCCTTGATGGTGGTATCGAGCGGTACGAAGTACGGCGACACCACGATGATTTCCTTTTCGGCGGCAAGCAGTATTTCGCGCATAGGCGTCAAAATGGATTGCGCCTGCTCGGACTTCTTCTTTATCGCCTTGTCCGGAGAGTCATAGACAAACTGATAGGGCGCCCACAGATAGTCATCGGCGCTGAGCTGCGCATAGGCGAGGAGGTCGTTCATCATGGCCGAATAATGGGTTTCCCCGGCAAGCACCAATGCATCGGCAATGCGCTGCCGCACTTCGCCGATTTCGCGGTCCGGGTCGGACGGCGGGGGAATGATCGCCGGCACCGGTACCGAAAGTTCGTGATTCCAGTAGAGATCGAACATGTCCGACACTTCGTCGACAATGGGTCCGAGCACCAGCGTGTCCAGATCGCCGAAGTTGACACTTTCATCGGCGGCGAAGTACTCGTTGCCAATATTGCGGCCACCGATCACGGCAGCCTGGTTGTCCATGATGAAAGCCTTGTTGTGCATACGCCGGTTCAGGCGGCCGAAATCGAACAGCATGTTCAGTGACCGCATAAAACGCCGCGCCCACGGGTTGAACATACGAATCTCTATATTCGGATGCGTATCGAGTGCAATCAGGCCCCTGTCGTAGCCCCGTGTCAGCACGTCGTCCAACAACAGGCGTACGCGGACACCGCGATCGGCCGCCTGGAGCAAGGCATCGATTACCAGCAGGCCGGTCAGATCGGAATTGAACAGGTAATACATAACGTCGAGCGTTTGCTCCGAGCGCGCGGCGCCGCCGAGCCGTACCGCCAAAGCCTCAACTCCGTCCGGCATCAGGTGGAATGCAGACTGGCCCTCGGGCCCGGTTCCAACGGTATCGAACACGGCCCCGGCCAGATACGTGTTACTCGTTTGTTCCGGCGCAAGAGACACCGACTCCGTTTTCGGATAGTCGAAGTCCACACTCGCGCAACCGCCAAGCCACAACAGCGCTTGCAGCAAAATTGCAGAGCTTCTGGTCCATTTTGATCGGTGCATCGTTGAGATTCTTCCAGGATCGGGCGCTGGCCTGCGAATCGCATATTGTATTGAAGATTCGACCGACCTGCGCTCGGGTCAGCAAAAGAACACTCCAGGTCGGCACGGCGCAACTGCGGAATCGGCCCGGAAGCGCCCGGGCAACGCACCTCGCCAGCGCCCGCTCCGGTTGTTGCGGGAGCGCTACCGCCGCCAGGGATACCCGCCTCTTCGTACTGACGCGGAGTCAGGCGGCCAGTGTGACCGCAATGGGCCGGGGCGAGAGCAATCGCCGAGGGACCCATGTATGATTTCCGCCAGCAGCGCCCAAAGCCGCCTGAGCCGATGCCCGAATCGGGCCATGCTCCAACACAAACCGGTCGGCTTCAGGCCCGAACAACGGAGAGTTGGCTCGATGATCGACGGAAATGACATGGTCTTCCTGGCGCGGTTGCAGTTCGCGTTCACTATCGCTTTCCATATTATCTTCCCGTCTTTCACGATCGGGCTGGCCAGTTACCTGGCCATGCTCGAAGGGCTTTGGCTCAAAACCCGGCGCGACGTCTATCTGAAACTTTACCGGTTCTGGGTCAAGATCTTCGCGGTGTCGTTCGGCATGGGCGTGGTCTCGGGACTGGTCATGAGTTACCAGTTTGGTACCAACTGGAGCCTGTTTTCGGAGCTGACCGGAAACGTTCTCGGTCCGCTGCTCGGTTACGAGGTGCTGACCGCTTTCTTCCTCGAGGCCTCATTCCTCGGGATCATGCTGTTCGGCTGGAACAAGGTCGGTCCGCGGCTGCATTTCACCGCAACCTGCATTGTCGCCGTCGGTACGCTGTTCTCGGCATTCTGGATCCTCGCGGCTAACAGCTGGATGCAGACGCCCGCCGGATACGAAATCATCGACGGAGTATTCCATGCCACCGACTGGATCGAGGTCATCTTCAATCCCTCTTTCCCGTATCGCTTCGTGCATATGGTTCTGGCCGCCTATTGCACCACCGGACTCGTCGTGGCTGCGGTCGGCGGCTACCTGCTACTAAGAGATCCAGAACGTGAGACTGCACGCGTGATGACCCATATGGCGCTCGGGTTCCTCGCGATAATGGTGCCGCTGCAAATGATCGCCGGGCATGAGCATGGCGCGAATGTCTACGAACACCAACCGATCAAGCTGGCAGCAATGGAAGGTCATTGGGAGACCTACGATGACAATGCACCGCTACTGCTGGTCGGGTTTCCCGACGAGGAAAACGAACGCAACGATTTCGAGATCGCGGTGCCCAAGGTTGGCAGCCTGATCGTCGGAGGCTCTTTCGACAGCAAGATTCGCGGCCTGAAGGAATGGCCGGTCGACGAACGGCCCCCGGTAGCTACCGTATTCTGGAGTTTCCGGGTGATGGTCGGCCTGGGCATGCTGATGTTGTTTATCGGGTTGTTCGGCGCATTGCTGATGTGGCGCGGGCATGTGCAAAAACAGCGCTGGTTTCTGCGTTTGTGCATGCTGTCCGGCCCGGCCGGGTTTGTCGCCGTGATCAGCGGCTGGATCGTCGCCGAGGTCGGACGCCAGCCCTACACGGTCTACGGTCTGCTTCGCACCGCGGATTCGGTGTCGCCGGTGACCGCTGGCGCGGTTGGAACGTCGCTGATCGTTTTCGTTTTTGTCTATACGATCGTTTTCGGCGCCGGTCTTTATTACATACTGCAACTGATTCGGCGCGGACCGGAGGGACCGGCGCGACCGCCGAGCGCGGCCGAGGGCGAGGCGCTACGCGGAACGCCGCTGGCATTGGGTCGCGACGGGCCGGAACTGTTCGGGGGGACTGCGGGAAAATGAACATGCTGATCCAGGTAAAACGAGAATCGCTCGAGGCAGGCCATGGACGCGATTAGTCTTCCTTTTGTCTGGGCCGGACTGCTCGCTGTTGCCGTTTTTCTGTATGTAATCCTCGACGGCGCGGACCTTGGGCTGGGCATTCTTTTCCCTTTCGCCAACACCGACGAAGACCGCGACGTGATGATGAACTCTATTGCCCCGGTCTGGGACGGCAACGAGACCTGGCTGGTACTCGGCGGTGGCGGCTTGTTCGCGGCTTTTCCGAAAGCCTATGCGGCCCTGATGCCCGCCGTTTACATGCCGATCGGTTTCATGCTTACCGCACTCATTTTTCGTGGCGTCGCATTCGAATTCCGCTTCAAGGCCAGCGGATCGGGCAAGCGAATTTGGGACCAGGCGTTTCACTGGGGCTCGATCGTCGCGACCTTCGCGCAGGGACTGATACTCGGCACGATCGTACAGGGTATCGAACTCGAGAACGGGCGTTTTGCCGGTGACATGTTCGGCTGGCTGACTCCGTTCAGTTTTGTCGTCGGATGCGCCCTTATCTGGGGTTATACGCTGCTCGGCTCGACATGGCTGATCATCAAGACCGAAGGGACCCTGCTCGACTGGTCACGCCGGGTTGGCATCGTATCGGCGCTGGTCGTCATTGCAATGATGGCTATCGTGAGTTTCTGGGTGCCTGCTCTCGATGTCGCCGCCGCCCAGCGCTGGGGCATCAGCTACCCCGACATTGACTGGGGACGGCTGGCACCGTTGCTGCCGATACCGCTGCTGGTCGCGGTCGCGTTCTGGCAGCTGATCCGCAGTATCCGCAGTGGCGCGACCTATGCCCCGCACATGTGGGCCTCGTCACTGTTTCTGCTTGGATTTGTCGGTTTGCTGATCGGGATCTTCCCTTATCTCGTGCCCTATTCACTGACATTCTACGAAGCAGCGGCGGCACCGAAATCGCAGGGTCTGCTGCTGATCGGCGCGGTGATCATGCTGCCGATCATTCTCGGATACACCGCTTATGTGTTCTGGATATTCCGCGGCAAGATGAGCGCCGATGCCGGATATCACCACTAAACCCGATGCAGAACCCCCGGCACCGCGGCGTAAATCACTGCGCCGTCTGGGCTGGTTCGTCGCGTTCTATTTCGCGAGTCTCGCCGTGTGGTTGGTTTTTTCTTATGGCCTCAGGGCGTTGATGGGTCTCGGCGGGTCCTGAGCGGGCGTTCCCGCCAGCGTGAGGCGGAACCCGGCCGGCTGTAGAATTAAACGACACATCGCAACTTTCGCGTCGGACAACGCATGTCAGAAGACTCCCCACACCGAGCCGTACGCAGTTTCGTCAAGCGCGGCGGACGCACGACTCGCGCGCAGCAACGCGCGCTCGGTCAGTTGCTGGCGACATACGGCGTGGCGGATGCGCCGCGACCGCTGGATGCGCGCAGTATCTTCGGCCGCGAGGCGCCGCTCGTGCTGGAGATCGGATTTGGCAACGGCGAAACGCTGGCGGCGCTTGCCGCCCGATACCCTGACAAGGTCTATCTCGGCATTGAAGTACACGAACCGGGAATCGGGCATCTGTTGCTGCAACTGCAACGCGACGGAATAGGGAACGTCAGGGTACTTCCGGGAGACGCGGTGGAAATCCTGCGCGACGACATCGCCGACCAGGCGCTGGACGAGGTTTTGATCCTGTTTCCGGACCCGTGGCCAAAAAAACGCCATCACAAGCGGCGAATCGTGCAGCCTGCTCTGCTCCAGCTGCTCGCGGCAAAAATCCGCACGGGCGGTCTGCTGCACCTGGCCACCGACTGGCAGCCGTATGCCGAATACATGCTGGAAACGATCAACCAAAGTCGCTGGTTCGACAACGTAGTCACCGATCACGGATTCGTACCGCGCCCGCACGACCGTCCGGAAACCAAGTTCGAACGCCGCGGCCAGCGCCTTGGCCACCAGGTATGGGATTTGCAATGCCGCCGCAATCGAAGCGAAACAGGTCCCGGCCAACGCCACCCCGACCCGGCATGAAACCGCGGTCCCGTTTTTTTCTTGATCGCCGAATCGCGCCAGTTGCGAACGGCGGCTATGAGCTGAGGAATACTCGATGTCCCTGGTTACGCTGACTCTGGCCATCCCGGTGCTGGCCGCAGCGCTGCTTCGCTCACCCTGGCGCGCGCTGGCGCACGACTCGGCGCAGCACGTGTTTTTTGGCGCCTGCGTCGCAATGCTGATGCTCTGGACCATGCAGGTCGATTTCGGGTCCGGGCTAACCCTCCATTTGCTTGGAATAACGACAGTAACGCTGATGTTTGGCTGGCCGCTTGCGCTGGTCGCCGGTGCAATTGTCACCCTGGGCTCGCCTCTGGCCGGGCTCGCCGCATGGGACCAGACAGCGGCGGTTTTTCTGAGTCAGTGCGCGGTACCGGTGGCAATCAGCTGGCAGATCTACCGCCTTTCGTTGCGACGGCTGCCCCATAATTTCTTTATTTACATCTTCATTTGCGCGTTCCTCGGCGCCGCCCTGGCCATTGGCGCAGCGACCTTTGCGCAGTTTCTTTTGTGGCGTCTCGATGGTGGCGTGAGCGGCCCCGAGACGGCTGCGCTGATCCGGTTTCTTCCTCTCTACGCCTATCCCGAGGCTTTCATCAACGGTTTCGTCATGACGGGGCTGGTTGTTGCGCGCCCGCACTGGGTCGCCAGCTTCGACGATTCGATTTATCTGCACGGCAAATAGGCATCGACGCACAGATACGGCCAAAAACTCCCCTGATTTTTTGTGCTTTGCAGCGAATTCAAGCGTATTCCTTTGCACAGGTTGAGGTATAGGCTATAAGGTAGGTAACGGCTCACAACCCGAAGGTATTCGCCACACACAGAAAGAGGTCCTGCAATCATGTCCATCATCGCCCCGGTGATCGGCGACTGGTATCGCAACTCGACCGGCGACCTGCTCGAAGTGGTCGCGCTCGATAAATCGGATGCAACGATCGAAATCCAGTATTTCGACGGCACGGTTGAGGAGTTGGATTTCGACAGCTGGGAGGAAATGGCCATGCAGGCCGCCGAGCCGCCCGAAGACTGGTCGGGATCTGTGGACATGGCGCGAGAGGATATCGCGGTGGATCGCGACGGCAGCCGGCCGCATGACTGGTCAAGTCATCTCGATTACATCGACCGCTCCGACTAGGGCCTGTTGCGAGCACCCGCGACGGCAGAACTATCCCAGCTCACTAACAGCGTATCGTTGCGCACGCGGACATCGAGTGCAGTGAGACGCTGCCCGATACACGGACCACTAACGCAAATGCCGTTGTCAGCGTTGAATCTCGCGCCGTGACCGGTACAGATAATTTCCGGCCTGTTACGGTCGAGAAAAACGTCCGGTGAAAAATTGAGCGGCCGCCGCGCGTGCGGACAGAGATTGACGAAGGCGCGAACCTGTCCCTGGCACAGTACGACAAAACCGCCGAATGCGAACCCGTTGGGTGGCAACACGAACTCGCGCGCACCGGGATCCGGCAGGCTGGCCAGAGAGCCGGCATCGATTTCGACCCTACTTATTTGCATCCCGAGCGACCATTGTCTCGAATATGTCCAAGGTACCCCGAGGATTCGGTCTATGGATTTTACAACCGCACAAGAAGCGGAGCTTGCCTTCTACCGGGCGTTCGCTGACAGCAATTTCGACTTGATGCGCGCGGCCTGGGACAACGAGGACATCGTCTGTGTCCACCCGGGCGGCCCATTGATGCAGACGTCGGCCGAGATAATGATGAGCTGGCAACAAATTCTGGCCGCGTTGGGCCCGGTCGATCTCAAAGTCGAAGTCGTTTACCGGCTGGCCCGTCCGGATCATGCGATTCATGTGGTGCGGGAGCATTTCAATCGTCCCGACCACCCGGCGCAACCCCCGGTTATTGCCACCAACGTGTATCGGCGCAACCGCGCCGGCTGGACCATCTGCGCCCACCATGCGTCGTCAGAACCGCTCGTGGCAGAGCCCGCGGACGGGGCTCTGCACTAGACCGCGCCAGTGACGGTTGCAGCGCCGCTAGCGGGCGGACCGCCGGAACCGGTGCCCGATTGCCGCTCCGTCCTGCGAATAATGTAGAGGATCAGGAAAATCGCGGGCAAACCGGTCGCTGCCGCATAGGCGAAAAAAGTCGGGTAGCCAAAGGCCTCAACGACTACTCCGGACCAGCCGCTGATAAACTTGCCGAGTACCGACATCAGAGAGCTGAACAACGCATACTGGGTCGCCGTATAGGCCTGATTCGTCAGGCTCGACAAATACGCGATGAATGCCACGCCCGCCAGCCCCATACTCAGATTGTCGCCGCTGATCGTAAAGACCAGCACACGAATGTCAGGTCCGGCGTAGGCCAGCGCCATGAACATCAGGTTGGTAATCGCAAGCATCACCGCCGCCAGCAACATCGTGCGCAATGTTCCCCATCGCGCAACCAACACACCGCCGAGCGCCGCGCCCAGAAGCGTCATGAAGAAACCGAAAATCTTGGACACGCTGGCAATTTCGGACTTGGTGAACCCGAGATCGAGATAAAACGGGTTGGCCATGATGCCCAGCACCCGATCGCTGATGTTGAAGCAGAGTATTAGAGCCAGCAATACGAGCGCGAACCGCCCGTTGCGGCGAAAGAACTCGACAAACGGCGACACCACGGCCGCACCCAGCCAGGCACTTGCCCTGCTCAGTGCGCCACCGCCCCCGACATGCCCGGACATCCAGCCCGAAATCTCGGCCTCCATTGCCGCCACCTGGTCGTCACGTTTGTGCTCGGGCTCGCGGATGATCAGCGCGGTCACGAACCCGACACCCATCAAAGCCGTCATTGCGAGGTAGGCGACCGACCAGTCGTAGAAATCGGCCAGATACAGCGCGCCGGCCCCTGCCACCAGTACCGCAGCGCGATAGCCGAAATTGTAGCTCGCGGCCATTGCCGCCTGGCGGTATTCCTCGACCGCTTCGATGCGGTAGGCATCGACAGTGATGTCCTGGGTCGCGGACGAGAATGCAACCACCAGCGCCATCAGCGCCACGCTGACGATATCGGCCGAGGGATCGAGCCGGGACAGCGCAAACAGGCCCGCTGCGATGCCGAACTGGGCAAGCAGCATCCACGAGCGGCGCTGTCCGAACAAACGGCCGAGCAGCGGCAGACGCACCCGGTCAACCAGCGGGGCCCAAAGCACCTTGATGGAGTACATCAGGCCGACCCAGGCAAAAAAACCGATCGTTGCCTTGTCGATACCGTAATCGCGCAACCAGGCCGACATCGTCGAGAACACCAGCGGAAACGGCAATCCGGCCGAGAAACCAAGGAATAACATCGCCAGCACGCGGCGGTGGCGGTAAACGCCGACGGCGTCCCACCAGCCGGA
>PKUM01000065.1 GCA_002868855.1 Chromatiales bacterium
AGCCGAATTCCCTGAGCCAAATTCCCTGAGCCAAATTCCCTGAGCCAAATTCCCTGAGCCAAATTCCCTGAGCCGGTTCCACTCGGCCCGGTTTGCTGGTTGCCGATCGCGGCGATGGGCTGCCGTAGCTGCGCCGAAAGCCATAGGTACTAATCCGTAATTGGCTAATAGTTACCTCGTATTGAGACGATTGGTGCAGCGCGGAAAATACACCCCGAATGAATATGCGTAAAAATTAAATTAGCTCGAACTGAATAAGAATTGTTCGCAATTAATTGAATGAATACCAACTGCGAAAAGGGGCCAGCCGAAATGGTCCGGGTTTACGCAAAGGAAGAAATCCGGGTTGGCCGGGATCGATGCAACACCGGCTTACCCATTGGCACACTTCTCAATCTTGGGGGTTACTAGCATGAACGCACTGAGGCAAGGGAAATTCCGGCTTGCCGCGCTCATTTCCATTGCCATATTCGCTTTCGCCGTGGCCGGTTGCGACGATGGTGACGATGGTAATGACGGGCCGCCCGGACCAGCCGGTTCTGATGGGGTGGCCTGTTGGGACCTCAACGAAAACGGTGTCGGGGATCTTCCGGACGAAGACCTTAACGGCGATGGCGTCGTAGACGTACTCGACTGCAACGCGCTGGCGAGCGGTGCCTACGATGCCGAGGCCCTGCACACCGGCTATTTCACCGAGAAGACCTATGAGGGCACGCAGTCGTGCCTGGCCTGCCATGGCGATATCGGCGACGATATGATTGGCAAGGCGCACTTTACCTGGAAAGGTACCGCGGCCGGCATCGAGGGTTTCGAGGCCGGACAGCACGGCAAGGTCGA
This sequence comes from Chromatiales bacterium, assembly GCA_002868855.1. GTDB lineage: Bacteria > Pseudomonadota > Gammaproteobacteria > Steroidobacterales > BM003 > BM003. The sequence goes on from PKUM01000065.1 coordinate 838, forward strand.
CCTCATCAACAATTTCTGCATCGCGGTCCCGACCAACGAAGGCCGCTGCGCGCAGTGTCATGCCGGTTACGGCTATACGGACGATACGTTCGATTTTGGCGACCGCAACAGCGTCGACTGCCTGATCTGCCACGATCAATCCGGCACCTACAAGAAGGGCCTGACCAACGGCGGTCTGCCGGACGTAGAAAATGGCGTGGATCTGCAGAAAGTGGCGCGGAGCGTCGCGCAGAATGGCGGCATCCCGACGATGAAGAATTGCATCGTCTGCCACGCGAACGCCGGCGGCGGTGACAACGTCAAGCACGGCGATCTGGCGATGGCGCTGCTCGAAGCCACTAAGGATGACGATGTTCACATGGGCTCGATCGACTCCGGTGGCGAGGGCTTCGATTGCGTGGCCTGCCACAAGGTCAAACGCACGGCCGACAAGGCGCTGGTGGATCACGGTATCGGTGGGATGATCTTCCATTCGGTTGACGACGGCGACATGGAAACCTGTGGGGATTGCCACGGCGACCGCAACAACATCCATGCAGGAAAATCCGTGGAAGGCATTGTCGCGCAGCACACGACGCTGGCCTGCCAGGTCTGCCATATCCCGGCGATCGCCCGTAAGACGTCGACCAAGACCGAGTGGTACTGGGCAACGGCGGGGCAGGACATCCCGGAAGAAGATATTCCGAAGTCCGAGGACGGCCGTAACATGTACGACAAGAAGAAGGGCAACTTCGTCTGGACCAAGAACGTGCGTCCCGAGCTTCTGTACTACGACGGCAAGTGGAATCGAATGATGATCAACACCAACGAGCAGTATACGAGCGTGCCGGTCGATCTCGGTTCCCCCTCGGCCGACTACAACACGCCGGGTGCAATGATCTATCCGTTCAAGAAGATGATCGGCAACCAGGTCGCCGACGCCGGCAACAACACGATGCTGGTGCCGCACCTGTTTGGCATGAAAGGTGGACCCAACCCGTATTGGGCGAAGTTCGACTGGGATCTCGCGCTGCAGGATGGCGCGGCGTACACCGGCCAGACTTACTCCGGCGCGTTCAATTTCGTCGAGACCTATATGTACCTGACGGTCAACCACGAAGTGGCGCCGAAGGAACAGGCCTTCGGTTACGAAGGCGACTGCGGTGATTGCCATGGCGGCGACCAGATCGACTGGACTGGCCTTGGCTGGGACGGCGACCCGGTTACCGGAGGAGACCGACCATAACCGATTCCAGGCCTTGCCTGATCAACTGGCGCCCGCGACAAAATCGCGGGCGCTTTTTTTTGCCCGTTTTCGCAGCGAGGCAACAGGTAAAAAAATCGCCAGTTGTCGATATGCCGACACTATTTGCGCGGAGGCCTCTGTATTCTTGCGCGGGTTATATCTGAGGGCGTCAAGCGGGTCACACCCCTCCAGACCTAAAGGATGTTGCAGGAACGCCCGGGGGGACAGGATGTCCCCCCTTTTTTTGTTCGCGATTCCCGGTTTCGCTTGCGCATCGGTCGACCGCGGCGCATTGGCACGCGCATCACGGCCCGCCGGGCCTTTTGACATAGCTTTCGAAGCCTAAGTCATCCGTACCGCTTAGCGACAACGGCACCCAGATCGTGTTGACATCGTCCAGTGCCCAGCCGCTGCCTGCGCGATAGGGATTGCCGACGAAACCCGGAAGAATGCCGCAGGATCCGGTCGGGTTGCTCAGCACGACGGCCAGCTGGTCACCGGCTGTAACCCGCACCCGGCCGCCAAATGAAATCGGGGTCAGATCCGTGCTGACGATCCCCGGGAAGTGGTCGCTGCGATAGCTGCGCGTTGCGATCACGGTGGCTCCAGGCTGTCCCGAACTTGCATCGACGTCGCGTACCTCGGCGATCAATCTTCCAGAGGCACAGCCAACCGGAACCCGAATTTCGGTGAGTCTGCCGTCGAGACCGGCCGTGATGGTCTGCGCGACGGTTTGCGCGGATGGTCCACCGATGGCAAACGTAAACGTCGCTGCCGGGTCGCCGGGGTTCCGTTGGTCGAGTACCGGTGCCGCTGCATAGGCAGGCAAGGCTGCGAGGGCTGCAAGAACTGATAAATTGAAAAATTTCTTTTTCATGGTCTTAGTCCCAGGCGAGTTTCAATACTCATTCTGTTTAAGACGTAGACCAGAATTGTTGCCCTCGCCACTATATTTAGGACCTGTCGGACGTGACGATCAGGCTTTTTGGCTGAGAGCGGGGCGTACTCAGACCGCGTATCGGAGCGGTACTGCGTTGGCAAATCGTATCGCGTGGAAATGGTTGAGTAGTAGATCGCCGGCGGGCATTTCGGAACATTGTCCGAATGCCCGCCGGGTCATCTTGAGCCTGTTTGGCTGATTGGGATGGTTATTTGCCCTTAAGCAGGTCGGCGGCCTTGTCGACCAGATCCGAGGCCGAATCGCTGATGGATTCGATCGCGTCCTTGACACTGCCAGTGGCCTGCTGCGCCTTGCCTTCGGCTTTCATCTTGTCGTCGTCGAGTAGCACGCCGCCCGCTTCCTTGAGTTTGCCTTGCATCTTATCGGCAGTTCCGCTTGACATTTTTCGCTCCGTTAGAGTGTGGAAAAAAGGCGCTCCGGATTGTCCGGGCACCGGGGACATTTTACCTTGTTTGGGCCTGCTATCGCAGGCAGGCTTCGGCGGACGGGACGGCAAACGGCCGATTCGTCAGATGGTGCTTCCGGCGGCCGGTCGCAACCGCTTGACCGGCCCTCTCAGGCCTTGCTCCAGGTGACACTGTGTCCACCTTCTGCCGCACGGCGGAGAAGCTCGATCAGCGGAAAGGCGCGCTGGCGCAGCGATACCGGTGATTTTTTTTCCGGGTCCTCGTCGTCGTCGTCCGCCTCCGGGGGATCCGGCGCCACGGCCACGGCCTGTTCGAGACGGGCCAGCGCCGCGGGAATATCCTCGGCAAGAATCGCGCTCGGAATCGTTCCGCTATGGCCCATCATGTGAAGAAGAGTTTCCGCGGTTTCTCCGAACATCGAGAAGCTACCCACATGGCTGTCGAATTTTACGAGCATTTTTGCTGCTGCCTCCTGTCAATGGTGGGATCTGTTCGCCGAGACTGCACTCATTCTCGCCTGGCTCTTCGCGCCGCCAGACCGCCCGCGGTTGCAGCGGCGATTGCACCCCGGCGGATCGCTATTTCGCGCTGCGTTCGCGCGGCGTGAAGACTGCCTGCTCAAGTTCGACAAATGCGTCTTCGATATAGGTAGCCAGCTTTGCGACATCGCGCAGTTCGCGCGTGGCCAGCAGGCCAAAGTGCAAAGTACCGGCATAACTGTAAAGCGTGATATTCAGGTGATTGCCGGGCATCAGCGTGCTGACCGGGCACATTTCGGTCATGCGTGCGCCCTTCAGATACAGTGGCTTGCGCGGTCCCGGAACATTGGACACGAGGGTATCGCTGATTGGTGGCAATACGTTATTGAGCCTGAGCATTTCGGTCAGCTGCGCCGCGACCCCAAGAAGGATCGAATACTGCGCAACGGCTGCGGGAGGTACACCATCGATCTGATTGCGCACGTTACGCAACGTGAAACCGATTTCGCGCAGGCGCTGATAGGGATCGTCCGTCCGGTTGGCGAGCTCGACCGTCACGATTCCGATTTTGTTACCGCCTTTCGGATCGTTTTCATCGCGCAGGTTGACCGGCATCTGGATCGAAATCGGGCGCTGCAAATCCGCGCCGCTCTCAGCCAGGTAGCGGTGCAGGGCCCCGTCGACACAGGTCAAAGCAACGTGGTTGAGCGTCGCCCTGCACATATCCCGGATGCGCTGAACCCGGTCCATCGTGACGCTGGCCTTGGCGAACTGACGTGCCGGTGTAACCTGGCCGGTTAGCGGCGTGCGCCCGTCGGTGCGAAAAGGCAGAGATACGGCGTTCTTGGTCAGGCCGAGTTGCTCGAGCCCAAGCTGCATCGACAGTTTGGCGATGCCCGCGGTTGTTTTCAGCTGATCAAGTGAACCGCGCAAGACCGTTGCGAGCAAGGTTCTTGCATCGGCACTGTTGCGCCGGCTGCGCTTTCTTTCCCTGCCTTGCGACACCCAGACCGGTTTGATCTGCTTCGATCGCGGCGATTCGGACAGGCTGTGCGCCGTCCAGCTGGACAGCGTTATGCCGTCGGCGTACGAGTGGTGAATCTTGAAATAGACGGCGAAGCGGCCGCCGGCGACCCGGTCGATCATATGGAATTGCCATAACGGTATGCTGCGATCCAGCATGGGGCCATGTAATTCCGCAACGAGTTCGTAAAGCGCGTTGTCGTCCAGCGTCTTTTTTGGCTTGTGAAAAAACAGATGCTGATCGATGTCGAAGTCGGTGCACTTCTGCCACTGCGGACCGCCAAGCGCAGTAAAATTGATTACGTGGTCGAACGGTTCGCCCGGTTCGTCGAACGCCATAAATTCCTCGAACAGGTCGGATACAAATCGCGCCGGGCTTTTGGCGGGCCGTTTGAAGATCATCAGTCCGGCAACGTGTTTCGGGCTGTCTTCCGACTCGGTGACGAAAAATGCGAGATCGAGCAATGACAATTTTTTCATTGGAAAGGGTCCATTCGATTCATTTTTCAGGCTGGCCGGAGCAAAATCCGGCGGGCTCTCGTCCGTTATTCTAACTGCCACTCCCTAAGCACCCGGATGATCTGTCGGGCGCAGGATTTATCGAAGCGCGGGCAAACCACCCCACGGCCGGACATTTGGACCTGCCGGACCGGCGACTAGTATCGCATGAGAAACCGTGCACGTGCTCGACTCCGTCGCTGCCGTTATGCCAAGGTATCTGGTTGAACTCTGCACCGCGGGCATGTTCGAATCGGGAAAGGCCGCAGCGGCATCGAACTTTAGGGAACACTTATATGAAGCGGAAGCTGATTCGTTGGGCGCTTATTGCGTTGATTTTCGTCGCTGCCTTGGGCGGTGCGGGAATGCTCGCCAAGATGAAGCCGCCGCCGGAGAAAAAAGAGAACACCGACGTCGATCTGCTGGTTCAGGTGATGCCGCTCGGTACCGAAACCGTCAATTTCACTGTGCGAAGCCAGGGCAATGTCCGGCCCCGCACCGAGACAGTCCTGAGTGCCGAGGTCTCCGGCGCGATCGTGGAAATATCCCCCAAGTTCATTCCCGGCGGCGTGTTCGCGAAAAACGAGGTGTTGATGCGAATCGACCCGACCAACTACCGGGTCGCGGTGGACCAGGCCGAGGCGGTGCTCGCCCAGCGCCAGATTGAATACGATGGTGCGCTGAAGCTGCGGAAGCAGGGTTACCGTGCGGAGGCGGAACTGGCGTCGGCCGCAGCCGCGCTCGAGACTGCAAAGGCCGAACTGGTGCGGGCCAGGCGAAATCTCGAACTGACTGCAATTCGCCTGCCGTACGAGGGCATGGTGCGAAGCAAGGATGCAGATCTGGGTCAGTACGTGACGGCCGGCAGCCGGTTGGGCGTTGCGTTTGCCACGGACTTTGCCGAGGTGCGCTTGCCTTTGACCGACCGGGATCTTGCATTCGTCGATTTACCGAGCGCGGGCCAGATTGAGAAGTCGGGCGCCGCAAGCGGTCCGGAAGTGACTCTGTCTGCAGTTCAGCGCGGCAAGAAGCAGCAGTGGACGGGGAAAATCGTACGTAGCGAAGGCGTGGTCGACGAGAACACTCGGGTCACCTATGCAGTTGTGCGGATCGAGGATCCGTATCGGCGCCATGTGGAAGGCGGCGACTCGACAGCATTGCCGGTTGGCACGTTTGTTTCGGCCTCAATCGCCGGAAACAGCGCCGAGAATGTAATCCGCGTGCCGCGTTCGGTGATTCGCGGTAACGGTCAGATCGTGGTCGTCAACGATGAGAGCCGGCTCGAGATACGCGATGTGGATATTCTGCGCTCGGATGCGATGCACGCCTATCTGAGCGGCGGCGTGGCGGCCGGTGAGAGAATTGCGGTGACCGCTATTGAAAACCCGATCAACGGAATGCGCGTGCGCACCGGAGACGAGGAGCAGGTCAGTGCAGACGAAGAGTCCGCGGACGAGACGAAGGATGACGCGACGGAAGAGACTGTTGCGCAGGGCGATGAATAAGAGGTTCGGGCGATGAAAAGACAGCCGGGAGTCACCAGTGAAACGGGCCTGATTGCCTGGTTCGCCAGCAACCATGTTGCCGCAAACCTGCTGATGCTGATGATTATCGCGTTCGGTGTGGTCTCGGCATTCACAATACGCAAACAAACGACCCCGGACTTCGAGCTCAACACTATCCAGGTTCGGGTGCCCTATCTGGGTGCAGCGCCGCAGGAGGTCGAGGAAGGAGTCGTCGTCAAAATCGAGGAAGCGATTCAGGACATCGACGGCATTACCCAGATCGATTCGGTCGCCCGCGAGGGAGAGGGCTCGGTAGTGGCGGAAGTCGCGACCGGCGAAGACATCAATGAAATTCTCAGCGAGATAAAGACCCGCGTCGATGCCATTTCGACCTTTCCGGGACTTACCGAGAAGCCGGTCATTTACAAGCAGGAAGTGCCAATCCATGTCGTTTTTCTTTCGATCTACGGCGAGATGGATGCGTTCGCCCGCAAGACCCTCGCGCAACAGGTGCAAAACGAGCTAACGGTCCTGCCGGAGGTCAACCAGGTCGAGTTTCTCGGAGACCGGGATTACGAAATAAGCGTCGAGGTGCCTGAGCAGACGTTGCGCCAATACGGATTGTCGATGAGCGAAGTTTCCCAGGCGATCCGCGATTCCTCGCTGGATCTTCCGGGTGGCACGATCAAGACCGAAGGCGGAGACATCCTGCTGCGAACCGAGGGGCAACGCTACACCGGCCAGGAGTTTTCCCGCCTTGTGCTACGCACATATCCGGATGGAACGCGGCTGACCCTGGGCGATATCGCGACCATCAAGGACGGGTTTGTCGAAACCGACGGTTACGGCCGTTTCGACGGCGAAACGACGGCGATCCTGCGGGTACTCGCCGGCGGTCAGCAGAACGAACTGAAAACTGCCGCGGCAGTGCGTGAGTACGTCGAGAAGAAGGCCGAGACATTACCCGCCGGAATAAATATCGATGTCTGGATCGATCGCTCGCACTATCTGCAGGGCCGTCTCGACATGATGATGAAAAACATGCTGCAGGGAGCGGCGCTGGTATTCATCGTCTTGTCGTTGTTCCTGCGGCTGAAGGTAGCGGCGTGGGTGATCGTCGGTATCCCGATCACGTTCTTCGGCGCGCTATGGCTGATGCCGCTCGGACCGTGGCCGGTGACGATAAACATGATCAGCCTGTTCGGCTTCATACTCGTTCTCGGCATCGTCGTCGATGACGCGATCATAATCGGTGAGAGCATTTACACTCGGATCCGCGCGGATGGCCAGACTCTCGACAACGTGATCCGTGGCGCAAAGAAAGTCGCGGTGCCGGCGACCTTCGGAGTTTTGACGACGATGGCGGCTTTTGCGCCGATGTTGTTTATCGGCGGTGTTGTCGGGCCTTTTTTCGAGGCCATGTCAATGGTCGTGATTTTGTGTTTGCTGTTCTCGCTGGTCGAGTCGAAGCTGATTCTGCCGGCCCATCTCGCGCAAGCAAAAATCACGCCTCAGAATGAGGCGGAACTGTACAAGCCGTTTCGCGAAACCCCGGTCCGGTTGTGGCTGGTCCGGCCGTTTCAGCGTCTGAACTGGCGCATACAAAACGGCATGCAGACTTTTGTCGAAAAAATCTATCAGCCATTGTTGGAGAAGGCACTCGATAACCGTGGCATAACGTTCAGCATTTTTGCCGCAATTCTGATCCTGACGATTGGCGTTATGCAAAGCGGTATCGTGCGCACGGTACTGTTTCCCGATGTGCCGGGCGACTTCATCCGGGTCGAGTTGCAAATGCAGAACGGAACGGCGCCACAGATTCGCAACGAGGTGCTTAGCCGGATCGAGAATGCGGCGCTGGAACTGAACGCCGAGTACGCGGCGGAGAATCCCGGGGTGGACGAGCCGATCAATCACATCGGAGTGTTTACCCGCGGCGACACCGGCGGTGTGGTTTTCGCCGAGATGCCGATGAACGAGGATCGCCCGTTGAATGGCGATGACATCGAGGTCATGTGGCGCGACAGGGTAGGGGAGATCCCCGGAGTCAAGGAGCTGACATTTTCCGGCGGCGACAATGTCGGCGGCGGCGCCGCGCTTAGTTTCAACCTGACCGGGTCAAACTTCGAATCGCTCGGGGGCGCGGCGAAGGAACTGGAAGAGAAGCTGGCGGAATACGACGGCGTGTTCGATATCCGCAATTCCATGAATGCCGGCGGCGAAGAGATCCGGCTTGCGATCAAACCCGAGGCGGAGGCGCTCGGTATCACGATGTCCTCGCTCGGGCGCCAGGTCCGCCAGGCGTTCTATGGCGAGGAAGCGCAACGCATACAGCGCGGCAAGGACGAGCTCAAAGTGATGGTGCGCTACCCCCTGGAAGAGCGGCGCTCGCTGGCGGATCTCGAGAACATGCGTATTCGCACCCCTGGTGGCGACGAAGTGCCGTTTGCTTCGGTGGCGGAATTGTCGTTTGGCGAGAGCTACTCCAGCATCACCCGGCAAAACCGGAAACGCGTCGTCACCGTGTCCGCGGACATCGACCCGACTGTCGTCGAACCTGGTGAGGTTTTGAAAGAGATTACCGCAGACTACCTGCCGCAATTGCTCTCGCGACACCCTGGCGTAGGGTATGAGCTCGAGGGAGCAAGCCGCGAGGAAATGGAGCTGGTCCGCAACCTGACCCTTGCCTCGATAGCGGCGATGTTTCTGATTTTCGCGTTGATTGCGATTCCGCTGCATTCATATGTACAGCCGATGATCATCATGTCGGTGATCCCGTTCGGCCTGATCGGCGCGGTGGTCGGGCATATCGTGATGGGCAAGGCGATCAGTATGTTTTCGTTGTTCGGCCTGATAGCGCTGGCCGGTGTCGTCGTAAACGACAGCCTGATCATGGTTGATTTTATCAACAAGGCGCTGCAAAACGGGGTGCCGTTGAGGAGAGCCGTGATCGAATCGGGTACGCAACGATTCCGGGCCATCGTGCTGACTTCGCTGACTACGGCGGCCGGCCTGATGCCGATCATGCTCGAGAAAAGCGTGCAGGCGCAGTTCGTCATTCCGATGGCGATTTCGCTCGCGTTCGGCATTATCTTCGCCACGGTTATCACATTGTTCCTGATTCCGTGCCTTTACGTGCTCGAACTCGATTTCCGCCGCGGCCTGCGCAACGCAAAGAATTTCCTGCTCGGCCGCGAGCCCGATCCGGAACCCGAGCCGCAGATGCGCGAGTCGCTCTGAAGTCTGCCGCGCCTGGCCGGGTCAGGAACTGCCACGGCCGGGCGACGGCGCTTCGGGCTGTTCAGGTACAGCGGCGTACCGATCGACCTTGTGCGACCCTATTTTTGCGGTTTCGGTTTTCCCTGGCCCGTTTTTTTACGACCGGCCGGTTTGGTGCGAGCGGGTTTTTTACCACCCGGCTTCTTGGCGCCCGGTTTCCTGTTGCCGGTCTTCTTCCGTACGGTTTTTTTCTTTTCCCGTTTCTCGGCTTTGTCCAGGCTTTCGATTCGCAGCGGCTGGCCGCGGACATAGACCTTCTTCAAATGTTGAAAAACCTCGCGCGGCATGCCGGCGGGGAGTTCTACCGTACTGTAGTCGTCGTATAGTGCGATCCGGCCGATATAGACGCTGTCGATGTCGGCCTCGTTGGCAATGGCGCCAACGATGTCGCCCGGTTTGACCTCGTGAATGTGGCCGACCGCGATACGAAAGCGTTCCATGTCGATGCCTTCGGTTTCCTCGCGCCGTTTGTGGCGCGGCGTGGTCTGCCGTTTTTCGGTGTCTTCGGCGGACTCGATGCGCCGTTTTTCGGCGGGCTTTTTGGTTCTGCCTCGATCGCCGGTGTCCTTGAACGGTGGCCGCTCAGCCGTGCCGGTGTCTGCGAGAAGCAGCG
>PKUM01000117.1 GCA_002868855.1 Chromatiales bacterium
GGAAACCGCGAGCAGGCCCGCCAGCAGCGGGCCGTCAAGGTGAAGATTGCCGAGCAGACGTGCGGCCAGCGTGAGTTTGCGTTGCGGTTCGAAGTCTTGGGCGTCAGCGAACATCAGTCATTCCGGTTCGCAAAGTACTGGTCGAAAATAAGGCGCGCCACCGGGGCCGCGGTGCTGCTGCCACCGCCGCCGTTCTCGACAATGATGCCCAGGGCGAGTTCCGGGTTTTCAGCCGGGGCGAAGGCGACAAACAGGGCATGATGGCGGAGTCGTTCCTCCACCTCCTCGGCGTCGTATTCTTCTTCCTGGCCGATGCTGAATACCTGGGCGGTGCCGGTTTTGCCGGCAAACCGGTAGGTCGCGTCGTCGGCGCTGCGGCGCGCCGTGCCGGTGGGACCATGCATTACCGCGATCATCGACTCATGGACTTTTTGCCAGGAATAGTCATCCCCGTATTCGAGATGCGACAGCGGGTCGGGGTCGAGGACTGTTTCCTCGCCGGTTACCGGATCGTTGTATGCGGCCAGCAGATGCGGGCGAAAGCGCGCGCCCTTGGCGGCGACAATTGCCGTGGAGTACGCCAGTTGCAGCGGAGTCGCAAGCATATAGCCCTGGCCGATGCCGGTAATGACGGTCTCGCCGGGAAACCAGACCTGGTCAGCGCGGCGCCGGAATGCCCGTTTCTTCCAGTCGCGCGACGGCATCAGGCCCGGCTTTTCGCCAGGAACGTCGATTCCGGTAAGGCGACCAATACCGAACGCCGTCATAATTTCGTGCATGCGGTCGATACCGAGGTCCACTGCGAGCTGGTAATAATAGATATCGCACGACTGTGCCACCGACTCGACCAGATCGATACGCCCATGACCGACCTTTTTCCAGTCGCGGTAGCGGTGAGTCTGTCCCGGCAACATGAAATAGCCCGGACAGAAGTGCTGCTCCTTGGGGTCCTTGCCCAGCATAGCCATGCCGGCCAGGCCGAGAATCGGTTTGATCGTCGAGCCGGGCGGGTACTGGCCACGCAGCGCCCGGTTGAACAATGGCTTGTCGGGATCGTTCTGCAGGTTGTTGTAGTCCTTTTGCGAGATTCCTGCGGCGAACTGGTTCGGGTCGAAAGACGGAGTGCTGGTCAGAATCCGCACGCCGCCGTCACGGACGTCGATGCCGACCACGGCGCCGCGCCAGCCCTCCAGTGCAGCATTGGCCGCGAGTTGCAGGTCAATGTCGAGGCTCAACGTCAGGTTGCGTCCGGGGGAGGGTAATTCCTCCACCAGGGTCTGCAGGGTTCGCCCCTCCGCATTTACCACCGACTGACGGTAGCCGACTCTGCCGTGCAGGAGATCCTCATATTGCTTCTCGATGCCGAGCTTGCCGATATGCGAGGTGCCGGCATACGCGGAGGCATCGATCCGGTTTGCGTCCTGTTCGCTGATAGCGCCCACGTAACCAACCGCGTTGACCGCGTCTGCGCCATATGGATAAGAGCGAATCAGGCGGGCTCTTACATCGACGCCCGGGAAATCCTGGCGTTGTACCGCGAAGCGGGCGACTTCCTCATCGCTCAACTGGTAGCGCAGCGGGACCGCCTCGAACTTGCGCTTCGAGCGCAGCCTGGCGTTGATCGAATCGAGGTCCTCCGCCTCCAGCAGGCCCAACCCCAGCAGCCGTTCGAGAGTCTGTTCCAGGTCGGGGACCTCCTCGCGGGTCAGTTCCAGCTGATACGCCGGCAGGTTCTGGGCGAGAATATTGCCGTTACGATCGAAAATCAGGCCGCGAATTGGTGGAATCGGTTCGAGGCGTATTCGGTTGCCCTGCGACAGGTCGGCGAAATGCTGGTGCTCGACAACCTGCAAATGAGTGAGCCGGAGAGCAACCAGCACGGCCAGCGCCAGTATTACCACGGTGGCCGCGATCGCTCGCGACAGGAACAGGCGTTTTTCTGCCCAGTGATCCTTGAGTGGAATATTGCCAATCATCAGCCGAAAATCCTGGAGCCAATTCGCATCAGTTTATTGCCGCCCGGCGGCGCAGCCGCTTGAGTGCCTCGAACACCAGCGGCCACATCAAAGTGCTGGTGACCACCGGGAACCAGCGCGCTGCCTGACCCACCGGCTTGCCCAGAATCCCGTCGATCCAGAACAGGGCGAAGTGATAAAGAAGCAGCAGCCAGGCAACGGTAAAGCACTGTTGCGGGAGCGGAAATACCCGGATGCGGAGATGAAAGCGCATCAACGGGTAACACATCAGCGTCAGTGCCAGTGCATGTTGCCCGAGAACGGCGCCTTTCAACACATCCAGCAAGAGCCCCGCGACCCAGGCGGTGCCCAGGCCCACGCGGGCCGGGGTGGCCAGTGCCCAGAATATCAGCGCCATTGCGACCCAGTCCGCGTTCCATACCGCAATTTCCGGCCGGACCGGCATGATGGTCAGCATCAAAGCGGCGAAAAGCGACAGATAGATGGGCCACCGACGATTGTCGCGACGCGTGCTCACTCAGATTCCTCCGTGGTAGCCGGCGCGGCCTCATCCGCACCCGTTTGTACCGGCGATTCGGCGGCGGGGACTGCCTCCGGAACGATCCCGGTCTCCGGCGACTCGGCGTCGGGCTCTGTCATGATCATGCCCTCTTCCAGCCCCAGTTCGGTTTCTGGCAGCGACGGCTCGGGTAATTCGGTGGGCCAGATCATAAGCATCCGGCGGCTACGGTTCAGCGCGGCGGTCGGGCGTGCCATGACCAGGGCGAAAGGTTCGCCGGGCTTGACCTCTACCGTTTCGACGATGCCTACCGGATAACCCGCGGGGAACTTGCCTCCCAGCCCCGAGGTGACCAGCAGGTCGCCGGTCTCGACGTCTGCGTTGTTGGGCAGAAACGGCAGTGTCAGTCGCTCAACCTCGCCCGAACCGACGACGATACTGCGCAGGCCGTTGCGATTGATTTCCACCGGGATTGCATGGCTCGGGTCGCTAATGAGTATGGCTTCCGAGCTGAAAGGCTCGGCTCGCGTGATCTGCCCCATTACGCCCTGTTCGTCGATCAGCGCCTGACCCTGGTAGGCGCCTTCAAGCGTGCCTTTGTCGATCACGACGCGGTGCTGGAACGGATCCAGTGCCACCGAGATTATTTCGGTCACCTTGACCTCGTCAGCAATTTCCGAGGATGACTGCATCATCGCCCGGAGAGAGCGATTCTCCGCCTCCAGCGCGGCAAGCTTCTGCAGGCGCGCGTTCTGCTGCAACAACTGCCCCTGCAGCGTGGCATTGGTGTTGATCAACTGGTCGCGCGACGCAAGACTGTCGTCAGCCCATCGGGCAACCGAAAACGGCAGATTTACCAGGAAGCGGACCGGATAGACGGCCACCGATATGCCGTTGCGGAGATTGGCGAGCGTACCCTGCTGGTGGTCGAGCACCATCAGCAGGACGGACAGAAAACACAGCAGCAGGGCACGGACCCCGAGGGAGGGCCCCCTGTTTAGCAGCGGGCGGGTCTCGGTGCCTCTTAGTTCCATGTAGTCAGCGTAGGAAGGGCGCCCGCGGGCCGGTACCGCGTGGCGATCACTCCAGGCCGAACATGGCCGGGCCGTGCTTGTCCATCAGCTCGAGGACTTTGCCTCCGCCGCGCGCGACACAGGTGAGTGGTTCATCGGCGACGACGACCGGCAGCCCGGTTTCTTCCATCAGCAACTTATCGAGATCGCGCAACAGCGCGCCGCCACCGGTCAGGACAATGCCACGGTCGGCGACGTCAGCGCCAAGTTCCGGCGGGGTTTGCTCGAGTGCTGCCTTGACCGCGCCAACGATGCCCTGAAGAGGTTCCTGCAGGGCTTCCAGGATCTCATTGCTGTTCAGGGTGAAACTGCGAGGTACGCCTTCCGACAGGTTGCGCCCTTTCACCGAGATCTCGAGTACTTCCTGGCCGGGATAGGCGGAACCGATCTCGTGCTTGATGCGTTCCGAGGTCGCCTCACCGATCAGGATTCCGTAATTGCGGCGTACGTAGTTGATGATGGCCTCGTCAAAGCGGTCGCCGCCGATGCGCACAGAGGCCGCATAGACAATGCCGTTGAGCGATATCACCGCAACCTCAGAGGTGCCGCCGCCGATATCCAGTACCATCGAGCCGCGTGCTTCCTGCACCGGCATGCCGGCGCCGATCGCGGCCGCCATGGGCTCCTCGATCAGATACACTTTGCGCGCGCCAGCTCCCTCGGCCGATTCGCGTATCGCGCGGCGTTCGACCTGGGTCGAACCGTAGGGTACGCAAATCAGTACCCGGGGACTGGGCCGGATAAAGCGGCCACCGTGAGCTTTCTTGATAAAGAACTGCAGCATCTTCTCAGTCACGGTGAAGTCGGCGATGACACCGTCCTTCAGGGGCCGGATCGCAGTAATGTTGCCGGGAGTACGCCCGAGCATGTTTTTTGCGTCTGAACCGACGGCCTCGATGACTCGACCGCCGCGGCCCGGTTGTTCGCGAATGGCCACGACTGACGGTTCGTCCAGGACGATACCCCGGCCGCGAACGTAAATCAGCGTATTGGCTGTCCCGAGATCGATGGACAGATCGTTGGAGAAGTAGCCCAACAGGTTTTTGAACATAGGGGTGTCGTGGCCCGGGGGGTGGTTTGGCAAAAATAACGCGGTACTGTAACAACGGGTGGGACTTGCGGCAAGCAAGCGCTATCATTGCCGTTTTGCCGAGCAGCCGTGGAGGCCGATCGATGTCATTAAGCAAAGCCGAGGTGGAAAATATCGCCCATCTCGCGAGGCTGCAGCTTGGCGACGATGAGTTGCCAAATGTGATCGAGAATCTGTCGCGAATTATCGAATTCGTGGATCAACTGCAGGCGGTGGATACGACTGGAGTCGAGCCGATGGCGCATCCGCTCGATATGGTCCAGCGTCTGCGAGCCGACGCAGTCACCGAGCAGGATCAGCGCGATCTTTATCAGGCCAATGCACCGGCCGTAGAAGCAGGCCTGTACCTGGTGCCGAAGGTCATCGAGTAATTTCCAAGCGGCCACGTACGGTTCCCGCCGCGAAAATAGCGGCGGACGTTGCCTGGTCACGCAGAATTCAAGGGATCCCATACACCCATGCATACCAAGACACTGGCCGAGCTCTCCGCCGCGCTGCAGGCGCGCGAATTCAGTAGCGAGGCGTTGACGGGGCATTATCTCGAGCGGATCGGCAGGCTGGATCCGGCGCTGAACAGCTTCGTGACCGTGACGGCGGACGAAGCCATGGCTGCGGCGGCTGCCGCCGATCGACGGATCGCCGCCGGCGAGGCCGGGCCGCTGACCGGTATCCCGATTGCCCACAAGGATATCTTTTGCACCAGCGGAGTTCGTACCAGTTGCGGCTCGCGCATGCTGGACAACTTCGTATCGCCCTACGATGCAACGGTGGTTGCGCGGTTGAAAGCTGCGGGCGTGGTCATGCTCGGCAAGACGAACATGGACGAATTCGCGATGGGTTCGTCGAACGAAACGAGCTTCTACGGTCCGGTTCGCAATCCGTGGGACACCGCGCGCGTGCCGGGCGGGTCTTCGGGTGGCTCCGCGGCTGCGGTTGCCGCGCGACTGGCGCCGGGCGCCACCGGCACCGATACCGGCGGTTCGATCCGGCAGCCCGCGGCACTGACCGGCATCACCGGACTGAAGCCGACCTACGGCCGGGTATCGCGATTCGGCATGATTGCGTTTGCCTCGAGTCTCGATCAGGCCGGCACGCTCACCGCGAGTGCGGAAGACGCGGCGCTTTTGCTCGGCGCAATGGCCGGATTCGACGACAAAGACTCAACCAGCGTCGATCGCGAGGTGCCGGACTACAGCCTGCACCTCAACGACTCGATTGCGGGATTGCGTGTAGGTATCCCGGTCGAGTTTTTCGATGAAGGCCTGGCTGGCGAGAACCGGGTGAGGATCGAGCAGGCGCTCGACGTTTACCGCCACCTCGGCTGTGAGATTGTCGAGGTCAGTCTGCCGAATCTCGCCTTGTCGGTACCGACTTACTACGTAGTGGCGCCGGCGGAATGTTCGTCAAACCTCTCCCGTTTCGACGGTGTTCGATTCGGTTACCGCAGCGAACAGTCCGGAGACCTGTTTGACATGTACTCGCGATCGCGGGGCGAGGGATTTGGCGACGAAGTAAAGCGCCGGATCATGACCGGGACTTACGCGCTGTCGGCCGGCTACTACGATGCATATTACCTGAAGGCTCAGCAGGCCCGGCAATTGATCAGCGCCGATTTTAAGGCGGCTTTCGAGAAAGTCGACGTGTTGATGGGGCCGACTACGCCAACCCCGGCCTTCGAAATCGGAGCCAAAACGGCGGATCCGATCACGATGTATCTGAACGATATCTACACGATCGGGGTAAATCTGGCCGGGTTGCCGGGCATGTCAATTCCCTGTGGCCTGGTCGACGGACTGCCGGTGGGGCTGCAGCTGATGGGACCGGCATTTGCCGAGTCGCGGCTGTTGCAGACCGCGCATGCCTATCAGAAAGAAACTGACTGGCATCGGCAGCTTCCCGCGGCCGACTTCGGCTGATCCGGCGCAATCAAACCTTTAGCAGAGAGCAAGGAAATGGAGTGGGAGACGGTCATCGGGCTGGAAATACATGCCCAGCTCAACACCAGCAGTAAGATATTTTCAGCCGCCGCAACTGCTTATGGCGCGGAACCGAACACCCAGGCCTGTCTCGTGGATCTCGGCTACCCGGGCGTGCTGCCGGTGTTGAATGTCGAGACGGTTCGCAAGGCCGTCAAATTCGGCCTCGCGGTGGGCGCGACAATCTCGCGCCGTTCGGTATTTGCGCGCAAAAACTACTTTTATCCCGACCTGCCCAAGGGGTACCAGATCAGCCAGTACGAATTGCCGATTGTCGAGGGCGGGGAGGTTGAAATTGTCCTTGAAGATGGTAGCCGCAAGCGCGTGGGGATTACCCGGGCGCATCTTGAAGAGGATGCGGGCAAGAGTCTGCATGAGGATTTCCACGGCATGAGCGGTATCGACCTCAATCGTGCAGGAACCCCTCTCGTCGAGATTGTTTCGGAGCCGGACATGCGCTCGGCCCGCGAGGCGGTCGCATACATGAAGACCATTCATCAGCTCGTGCGTTATCTCGAAATTTGCGATGGCAATATGCAGGAGGGTTCGTTTCGCTGCGATGCCAATGTCTCGGTCCGGCCGAAGGGCGAGCACGCCTTTGGCACCCGGGCCGAGCTCAAGAACCTCAATTCATTCCGCTTTATCGAAAAAGCGATCAATTTCGAGGTGGAACGCCAGATCGACATCATCGAGTCCGGTGGCAGCGTTAGTCAGGAAACGCGCTTGTATGATCCCAACAAGGATGAGACGCGGCCGATGCGGAGCAAGGAAGAGGCGAACGACTATCGCTATTTTCCCGACCCGGATCTCCTGCCTGTCGTGCTCGATGACGCGTTTCTGGAGCAGATTGCAATCGGGTTGCCGGAATTGCCGGCAGCCAAGCGGCAGCGGTTTTGCGCCGAGTACGGATTGTCGGAGTACGACGCGGATGTGTTGACCACGAGTCGCGAACTCGCCGACTATTTCGAACGTGTCGTCGCGAGTTCCGGCGGCGATCCCAAGCTTGCGGCCAACTGGGTCATGGGCGAGTTGTCGGGCGCACTGAACAAGGCGGGGCTGGATATCGGCGCCAGTCGGGTCAGTTCGGCGGCATTGGCCGATTTGCTGCGCCGGATTGCCGATAACACTATCTCGGGCAAGATCGCGAAGGAAGTGTTCGAGGCAATGTGGGAGGGCGAGGGTGCCGCGGATGACATCATCGCGGCGCGCGGATTGACCCAGATTACCGACTCTTCGGCAATCGAACAGATTATTGACGAGGTGATGACCAGGTTTCCGGATCAGCTCGGGCAGTTTCGTGACGGCAAGGACAAGCTGTTCGGTTTCTTCGTCGGCCAGGTCATGAAGGCCACATCGGGCAAGGCCAATCCGGCCCAGGTCAACGAATTGCTGCGAAGGAAGCTGGCGGGCTAGATCAGATTGCAGCGGCGCGCATCCGCGACGATGCTTGAACCGCGACACGCCGGCACCTGGTAACAAGACGAGTCATGAAAGATCGAGATACTTTGCACCGCTTTCTTTTCGAGAAGTTCCCGGTGCGCGGCAAGCTGGTGCACCTCGATGCGTCGTGGCGCGCCGTGCTCGAGCGCCACGACTATCCTCCTGCGGTCAGGGCAGTGCTCGGCGAGGCAATGGCCGCCACCGCGATGCTGGCGGCCACGCTGAAATTCGACGGTCGGCTGACCCTGCAAATGCAGGGTGCGGGCCCGCTCAATTTGCTGCTGGTTCAGTGCAGCAGTGAACTGGCGTTGCGCGGGCTGGCGCGCTGGCGCGAGGACGTTCCGGAGGGCAGCCTTGCGCAGATGACCGGCGGCGGACGTTTGTCGGTCACGATCGAGATGTCCGACGAGCGCCGTTACCAGGGCATCGTGCCGCTCGATGGCGCCGGCATTGCCGAGTGCCTGCAGGCTTATTTTGCGCAGTCCGAGCAGATGCCCACCCGGTTATGGCTGACCGCCGACGACCAGCGCGCGGTCGGCATGATGCTGCAGAAACTGCCGGCGGAACACGGGGGCGAAGAGGGCGATGCCGATGGCTGGCCGCGTGTCAGCATGCTGGCTGAGACTCTCACCGACCGGGAACTGCTGAACCTGGAAGACGAAACCCTGTTGCGGCGGCTGTTTTGCGAGGAAGACGTGCGGCTGTTCTCCGGATCACCCGTTTCATTCCGTTGCAGTTGCACCCGTGACAGGGTCGAGACCGTGCTCAAGATGCTGGGCCGCGAGGAGGTCGCCGGCATCATTGCGGAAAAGGGCAGCGTCGAGGTGTGCTGCGAATTCTGCAATAAGCCTTACTCGTTCGATCCCATTGACGTGGAAAGGCTGTTTCTCGACAAAGAGGCAGGCCTGGGTACGCGGACCCTGCACTGATCCCCATTTCGACTTGACGAATCCCTTGATATCACCGCTCATCTTGAATATAAAGACATCTTTATTTATGGATATTCTATCCGGTTATGAACTCCTCGGACCTGATTCTAGCGCTTAAGGCCGCCGGCGAACCCAGCCGGTTGCGCATGTTGTTGTTGTGCCAGGGCGGAGAGCTGACAGTTGGCGAGATCACGCGCATTCTCGGTCAGAGCCAGCCGCGGGTATCGCGGCATCTGAAAATCCTGTGCGATGCGAGGTTGCTGGAGCGTTTCCGGGAACGCCACAGCGTTTTTTACCGGGTTCCCGCAAACGGTCCGTTTTCCGCGCTGGTGGCGCAGTTGCTCGCGAGCATCGATCCCGATGAAGCTGCCATCGAAAAAGACGCCGACACACATCGACATGTGCTCGAGGAGCGGGTCCGCTTGGCCGGTGTGGAGTTTGAACGCGACCGGAACTGGACGGGGAGCGCGGGGTCGGCCGCCGATGAGGGCCGGATACGCTGGGCGGTGCTGAATCTGCTCGGTGATTCGCCGGTGGGCCGGCTGCTCGATGTCGGGACCGGCTCGGGGCGGATGCTGCGTTTGCTTGGACGGCGCACCGGAGAGGCGGTAGGCGTGGACATTTCGGCCCGGGTATTGGCCGGTGCCCGCGGCGTGATACACGGCGCCGGCCTCAGGCATTGCACGCTGCGTCAGGGCGATATGTATGCGTTGCCTTTCGCCGATGCGGAATTCGACACCGTGACGTTCGACGAAGTGCTGAGTATTGCCGAGCGTCCGGGTCTGGCGCTCGCCGAGGCGGCGCGAGTGCTCAAGCCTGGCGCGCGAATACTCATCGTTGACCGGATTGCCGGAAATTCGCCGGAGCTCGATACCGCCGGGTTGGCGGCCCAGTTTGCCAATCTGGATATGCGCCCACTGCGCAGCGTTCCGCTGCGGCTCGCGTCGGCAACGCTGATGGTGATGCTGGTGCAAATGAGCGACGTGCGGCGGCCAGCCGCCTGAAACCAAGAGGAATTCGTCATGGCAGGTTCGACTGCAGTGCAATCCGGCAGCGCATTGGGTGCTGTTTCCGACAATCCGGTCAACGTCTCGTTCGAGTTTTTTCCGCCGGCCAGCGAGAAAATGGAAGCGACGCTGTGGCAATCGATTCAGCACCTTGCGCCACTTGGCCCGACCTTCGTTTCGGTCACCTACGGTGCAGACGGCTCGACCCGTGACCGCACCCATCGGGTCGTCAGCCGGCTGCTGCGTGAGACCGATTTGACGGCAGCGCCGCACCTGACCTGTATTGGTGCGAGTCGGGACGACATCAAGGCGGTCGCTCGCGACTACTGGGACCTTGGCGTGCGTCATATCGTCGCGTTGCGCGGGGACCCGCCACAGGATCAGCCGGCCTATCGGCCCCGTCGCGATGGCTACGCTTACGCTGTCGACCTGGTCCGCGGTCTGCGCGAGGTTGCCGATTTCGATATATCCGTTGCGGCTTATCCTGAAACCCATCCCGAGGCGCCGGATTCCGCATCCGATATCGATAATCTCAAACGCAAACTGGATGCCGGTGCCAGCCGCGCCATCACCCAGTTCTTTTTCGATACCGGCCTGTACCTGCGGTTTCGCGATCGCTGCGCCGCGGCAGGAATTGA
This sequence comes from Chromatiales bacterium, assembly GCA_002868855.1. Lineage (GTDB taxonomy): Bacteria > Pseudomonadota > Gammaproteobacteria > Steroidobacterales > BM003 > BM003. The sequence continues at coordinate 10,629 of PKUM01000117.1, forward strand.
TGTGCCGATCGTGCCGGGCATTCTGCCGATCACGCGCTTCCCCCAGCTGCAACGATTCGCAAAGGCCTGCGGCGCAAGCGTTCCGCAATGGCTCGAGGCAGAGTTTGAGGGCCTTGAGGACGATCGCGACACTCGCCGTATGATCGCGGCCAATGTCGCCATTCACCAGGTAAGGCAACTTCAGCGCGA
>PKUM01000151.1 GCA_002868855.1 Chromatiales bacterium
CTCGACGCCGAAGTTATCGCTCGCGTTGATGTCGACCGGCACCAACCCGCTGACTTCGCTGTTAGCGCCAGGATTTGCGACCGCGACCACCGGGGGCGTGGTGTCGCCGGGGCTGGCGTTGGCCGCCATGGCAACGGCCGCCGCCGCGTCGAGGCGTCCGAACCCGAACTTCGGATCCCAGCCGGGGTTACCGAGGTCGACAGCGGTGTTTTGCAGCACCGCCTCCACCTCGTTCGGGCTGAGGCTCGGATTCGCGGCCATCACGAGCGCGGCGACCGCCGCGGCGTTCGGGCTCGAGAACGAGGTGCCGGACACGCCACCGGTGCCCCCGCCCTTCGTCGTCGTGCGAATCGACACGCCCGGTGCCGAGAAATCGACGAACTGCCCGTAGTTGGACCAGCTCGGTTGGCCGTCACTCTTGTTGGTCGCCGATATTGTGTTGATATACGGGTTGTTGCTCCAGCCCGGATCATTGCCGTCGTTGCCGGCCGAAGAGAAGTACAGGCCGCCCTTGTCGCGCAACTTTTTCGCCGCCTCCGCGATCGAGGAGTAGCGGGTGGTTCGATAACTGGCATTCGCGATTAGCGCACCATGATCGGCGGCCCAGCTGATGCAGCTTGCGATGGCGCTGATAGACGCACTGCCGTCGCTGCTGTTGGTGACCCTTATCGGCATCACCTTGGCTTTCCACGCGACCGAGGCAACGGCCGCCGCGTTGTCGGTCGTCGCTGCGATGACTCCGGCGACCTTGGTCCCGTGGCCATGGATGTCGGAATTGTCGCTGGAATTCGATGCGGTGTTCCAGCCGGGAACCAGTTGCCCGGCCAGATCGACATGCGAGGCAAGTATGCCGGTGTCGCAAACGGCGACCACGATACCGTCGCCCTGGCTAGTGTCCCAGGCTTCGGGTGTGTTCATCTTCGCATGATGCCAGCCGCTCGCGAATTCCGGATCGTTCGGCGTGAATGCCTCGAGCTCGACAATCTCGTCAATCTCGGCAAAAGCAATGTTCTTGTTTTTGCTCAGCGCACGGGCGACTGCTTCCTCTGCCTGCTCCGGGACCTCGACGATATGTACATCGAGACCGCGCACCTTTTTCGATGCCATGCCCTTGTGTTTGTAAAGAATCTTGTCGAGCTGATACTGCGACAGGCCGGGTTTTGGCTGTACCAGAATCTGCCCCTTCACGAACCTTTTCGGCTCGGCGCTGGCCGCGGACGACAGCGTGAGTAACGCGCAGGCGGCAAGCGCAAAAACGGATCGTGGGAATGTAGATCGAAGTCTCATGACAGTGTGTCTCCGTGATGATCTCAGGAGTGCGAACACACAAGTCAGGGAGCGCCGACAGAGTTAGTCGAAAACCGTCGTGCCGAAATCCGGCGGCTCCGCTGTCTTAGAGGTTCGCGACCTCCTTAGACCGGTGGCTTTGCGTCACCGCCTTTCGGCGGCTTTGCCCTTGTACAGATCACGCGTGGCGGCAATCTTCCAGAACCGCCACGGCCGATAACATAGCACCGACCGGGACGGTTTGGAGCGTAAGGGAGACAGTCTTATATGAAACCGTGACAAGCGTCACAACGCGTCGGTTTTTGGCGACAAACTATTGGTCTAATGCAACCAGATAACCCGGGACGATTGATTATGTTATTTCCGGACCGCAGTCACAGTTTGTCGTCGTGCAATAGTCGCGCCGACGTTATCGCCACTGTGTACGAAAGTGAGAAACATCAGGCGTAAGATTCTTCAATTCGACGCAGAATCCGGTTCATCGAAAATTGTCGTCTGTCGCGGTTGCTCCGGTGCCATGGCGGTACATGGCAAACCCTGCGCCGATCGCGCTTCCGGCCACGTTCGCGGCAAGGTCGGTCAACGAGGCAAAGCGTCCCGGCACAGTCATCTGGTGCAGTTCGTCGAATGCGCCATAAAGCGAAGCGAGAACAAACGACGCAAGCAGGATCAGCCTGGGAGTCCATCGGTGACTCGCCAGCGCGCGAAACCAGAGCCAGCCGAGCAACGCATAGGCCGGCAGGTGCAGCAGGTTCTGCAATGCCGGTGGCACCCACGCGATCGGGGACGGCGGCGCATCGTCGATGTCGACGGCGCCCGGCAGGGAAGACAACGCATACAGGACGATCATCCAAAGGATCAGCGGGGCGTAGCTCCTTGCGAGAGGCCGCCCGGTCCCGCGCATCAGCTCGCGGCCCTTGCCAGCAGTCTGCGTTCCCAGTCGAGCGCGGTCTTCACGATGGTTTCCAGATCGTCGTGTTGCGGCGTCCAGCCAAGCATGTCGCGAATCCGTTCGGCGCGCGCGATCAGCATCGGCGGGTCGCCGGCGCGGCGCGGTTGTTCCTCGATGTGGAGTTTTTTGCCGCTGACCTTGCCAACCATTTGCAGAACCTCGCGCACGCTGAAGCCGTGCCCGTAGCCGCAGTTCAGCACCGTGCTGTCACCATCTGCACGCAAATATGCGAGCGCTTTCAGATGTGCATCCGCGAGATCACTGACGTGGATGTAATCGCGCACACCGGAACCGTCCGGGGTCGGATAATCCGTGCCGAAGATCGAGATTGACGGCCGCTTGCCAATCGCAGTTTCGGCGGCGACTTTTATCAGCAACGTGGCTTTTTCCGTGGACTGACCGATCCGCCCGGCCGGGTCCGATCCGGCGACGTTGAAATAACGCAGGCTCACGTAGCGCAGCGCGCTGGCTGCTGCAAGATCCCTCAGCATCCATTCCGACATCAGTTTACTGGTGCCATAGGGGTTGATCGGGGCGACCGGCGAATCCTCGCCGCAAACGCCTCCCGCCGGGTTGCCGTACACCGCGGCGGTCGATGAAAACACGAAATGGCGCACCCCGGCCTCGTCGCAACACTGCAGCAGATTGCGGGTCGCGGCCGTGTTGTTGTCGTAATACAGCAGCGGTTTTGCGACCGACTCCGGCACGATCGTTTTCGCCGCGAAGTGCATGACGGTATCGACGTCGTGCTCGCGCAATATGGCAGTGACAACGTCAGGATCGCCGGTGTCGCCGACGACGAGGTCGCCGTAAAGCACCGATTCGGCAAAGCCGGTTGACAGATTGTCGAGCGTGACCACGCGCTCGCCGGCCTCGCCCAGCATCGCTACGACATGGCTGCCGATATAGCCGGCACCGCCGGTCACCAGGATTCCTTTTTGCTGCCCCATTCGAGAGCTCCCTAAAACTGGCTTTCCGCCATCAATTCAGCGCCCTAGTTTATCAACCCCGGCGCGCCGATCGGGTGAAGCAGGTCGCATGCTGGATGAAAGGAGGGAGATGTCGGTTTCTGGCGACGGTTTGAACGCTTGCGCGACAGCGCGTAACAACGACAGACGGTGGGCGGCGCCGCGGCTGAGAAGCCGAGCGCCGGGTTAAAAATCTGGTGGCGACGGCCGGGAGGCTGAGAATGACGAACTCGGTAAGGCGATTAAGATGAAAGGCCCCTCGAGCGCTGGGTCGTGGCCAGGGTCGGGTCATGCGCCCGGGTTCCATGTGCCGGTATGCCTGGTCGGCGCAATGTTGACAGGTGCCTGCGGCACAGGAACGGACGGGGGAGTGCTGCAGACCGTTCTGCCAGACCCCGCTTTACCCCGGATCAGTGTCGCCGATGTCAGTGTCGTCGAGGGCGATTCCGGCACCGGTCTCATGGTATTCGGGCTCGATCTTTCAAGCGCGGTCGATGAACCGGTGACGGTCAGTTACTCCACGGCGGATGTCTCCGCATCAGCGGGAGCCGACTACGCGGCCGTTTCAGGCATTGTCGGCTTTGCGCCGGGTGAGACGACCGCGCAAATCACGGTGCAGGTAATGGGCGATACCAGCGCCGAGAATGACGAGTCGTTGCGCCTGAATCTGGCTGGGCCGCAAAATGCGGTCATTGCCGGGGCGTATGCCACCGGCCTGATACTGGACGACGACCTGCCAGCGGCTGCTGTTGCCGGTTTCGATAACCGGCCATGAGCATCGTGCAGTTCGGGACCGGTCGTCCGGGCCTGTCAGGGCGGAGGGCAGGTGACGCCGACAATAACAGATGACGCTACTGCGATTGCGCCGGCTTGAGTCACTGTGTGCTTCTGCGTCTGCAACCTCGCGGCATAGGGCACTTCTTCGTGGCTGGCGCCGGCGGCATCGGGCCTTGCCGGGCAGCTCTGATCGTTAATCAGGGAAGACCGGCGGTTTTGAATTTCCTGTCCGCATTTGCAGGCATTTCCGAATGCGTGCGAGAGCCACTCGCGCGCGGCGCGCCACAATTCCAGTCCGGTTGTGCTACCGTCCGCGGCCATGGCAGCCAAAGCAATGCACAGGCCGTATGACGGCCTGAGTCCCGAAGTCATGATTGCTGCAATAGAGGCGGCCGGTTTCTGCTGCGACGGCCGCGAGCTCGCGCTGAATTCGTATGAGAACCGGGTTTATCAGATCGGCATCGAAGACGGACCACCGATCGTTGCGAAGTTCTATCGTCCCGGCCGCTGGACTGACGAGCAGATAAACGAGGAGCATGCGTTTGCCTGGGAGCTGGCGGATCAGGAGATTCCGGTCGTGCCGCCGATGCGATTCGACGGACGCAGCCTTCTGACCCACGAAGGATTTCGCTACGCGATCTACCCGCGTCGCGGGGGACGCTGGCCGGATCTGGAGAGCGAGGATGTCCGTCTTTGGCTCGGCCGTTTTCTGGGAAGAATTCATCGGGTCGGGAGCGCGCGTCCGTTCGCCGCTCGCCCGCTGCTGACGGTCGACGAGTTCGGCTGGCAGGCCCGTGCCTTTCTGCTCGAAAACGACTGGCTGCCCGGGCACATCGCCAAACCCTACGAGAGCCTGAGCCATGAACTGCTCGACCGCATCGAAAATGTGCTCGGCGAGGTTGGCGAACTCTATCTGCTGAGACTTCACGGCGACTGTCATCCGGGGAACATCCTGTGGACCGATGATGGTCCGCATTTCGTTGATCTGGACGATAGCAGGATGGGACCGGCGGTCCAGGATCTGTGGATGCTGTTGTCCGGCGAGCGTGACGAAATGGCGCTGCAGCTGGCCGACATTCTCCGCGGATACCAGGAGTTTCACGATTTCGATTTCCGCGAGTTGCGGCTGATCGAAGTCCTCCGGACCCTGCGGATGATGCACTATGAGGCGTGGATTGCGCGCCGCTGGCAGGACCCGGCATTTCCGCGGGCGTTCCCGTGGTTCGAGGATAACCGCCACTGGGAGGAGCATTTGCTGATGCTGAAAGAGCAGGCGGCATTGATCGACGAAATGCCGTTGCCGATGAGTTGAATGGTGGCTGCTGGCGCCGGTTCTGACCGGCCTCTATTTTCTTGTGCCGGGTTAGCCCAACCGATGAACCCGGTCGCGGTCTGCGCCGCGGGCTTGTGCCGCAGGCCCGCTACGGTGCATGCAATGTTAAGTCGCCGGCATTAAGTGAAATAGATCAAGCAATTTCAGATGTTTGCACCTCATATGCTTGATTGTGAAATAAATAGCAGATACTTTGATCCGCACAACTTTGATCTACCGGGCCAGACCATCAGGGAGAGCCGTCTTGGCGGAAAAATCGATGTCTCACATTAAAACTATCGCTCGAGGCTTTGGCCTGCTGACAATCATGACGCTCGTTGCATGCGGCGGTGGCGGCGGAGGAGGCGGCGGCACGAGCAACCAGCCGCCGGTTGCAAACGCCGGTGCCGATTTCAGCGTGGACGAAGCTGCCAATGCAACGCTCGACGGCAGTGCGAGCAGTGATCCCGATGGCAGCATTAGCAGGTACCAATGGACACAGACGAGCGGTACCAATGTTACATTGGCCGGTGCCAACACTGCTGTCGCCACATTTACCGCGCCGGGCGTCAGCGTCGCCGAGACTCTCGTATTCCGGTTGACCGTGACCGATAACGCCGGTGCGACCGCCAGCGATAGCGTGAACGTGACGGTCAACCCGATCGCCGGTGCGAATCAGCCACCGGTGGCAAACGCCGGCGCGGATCGGACCGTAGTGGAGTTTGCCGGCGTCACTCTCGATGGCAGTGGCAGTAGCGACCCCGACGGGGTGATCGCGGCTTATGCATGGACTCAGACCGCCGGACCGGCCGTGGTGCTGAACGGGGCGGATACGGTTGCGCCGACATTCGGGGCACCGGACGTCGCCGCGCCCACCGATCTGGTGTTCGAGTTGGTGGTCACTGACAACGAGGGCGCGGATTCGGCGCCGGACTCGGTGACGATCACCGTAATCGAACCGCCGCCGGCGGTGACGGTCACCGGCAAGATTACCTACGATTACGTTCCCCACAACGACGTCACATCCGGCCTCGATTACGCGGCAACAGCGCAGAGACCGGTCCGCGGCGCGCTGGTGCAGGCGCTGGATGCGACCAATAATCAGCCGATCGTCGGTTCCGAGACGGTGACCGACGCGAACGGCAATTACGCGGTGTCGGTTCCGGCGCAGGCGCAGATCAGGATACGGGTCAACGCGAGGCTGCTGAAGACCGGCGGGTTGCCAACCTGGGATTTTCAGGTTGTCGATAACGGTGGCGTGATCGACAACAACGCGAAGCCGCTTTATGTACTCGACGGCAGCGCTTTCAACAGTGACGTACAGGACTGGGTCGTCAACCTGAACGCCGGTTCTGGCTGGGGTGGGAACAGTTACACTGGCCCGCGTGCGGCGGCGCCGTTTGCGATCCTCGATGCGGTGTATGGCACGGTACTTCTGGTGTTGGCCGCGGATTCGCAGGCCGACTTCCCGGCGTTGACGCTGAACTGGAGCCCTGACAACACCACCGATGCGGGGAACAGTATCGGCACGACGTTTTACGATCCAAGCGATCCGGGTGCGAGCCCGTCGGCCAAGCAGATTTTTATCCTCGGCGAAGAGGACCTGGATACCGACGAATACGATATCCATGTCGTCTCCCACGAGTGGGGTCATTATTTCGAGGATCGTTTCTCGCGTTCCGACAGTGTCGGCGGGCCGCATTTTGGTGGCGACCTGCTCGACCTGCGTGTTGCGTTCGGCGAGGGCTGGGGCAACGCATTCTCGGCGATGGCGGTTGGCGATCCGCAATACAAGGATGCTGGTGGCGTTGCGCAGGCCAGCGGGTTCTTCTTCAATCTCGAGGACGGCTCCGGGCTTTGCGCGGGAGTACCGACTGGCTGGTACGGTGAATGTACCGTCGGCGAGATTCTTTATGACCTCTATGATGACGTTGACGACGGCGCCGACACGATCACGATGGGGTTCGGACCGATTTACGATGTGTTGACAGGTTCGCAATCGACAACGCCGGCACTTACCAGCATCTATACCTTTTCCGAGTACCTTCGAGACGAGAACCCAACAGATGTAAATGGGATTAACGCTCTCCTGATCGATGGTCAGATTTCTGCGGATAGTGACATCTATGGGAATCTCGAGACGAACGACGCTGACGCCGACTGGCCCGACAATGGTCCTAGCCGCGACGTGCTCCCGGTGTACACAGATATCGAGACCAACGGCGCAACGGTTGTCGATCTTTGTAGCAACGCAGACAATGGCGATTTCAACAAGCTAGCCAATCGTCGCTACCTGAAGTTTACGGTCTACGCGGCGGATACCTATCGCTTCCGGATTGACGCGACCGGGACACCGCCGGCTGGCGCGAACGTCGATCCCGATTTTGCGATCTACGGAACCAGCGGGTTTGTCGATGGCAGCTTCAATCCGCCGGCTGCGTTCGAACAGAAAGATATCGCGCTCGGTGCCGGCGACTATGTGCTCGAGATCTGGGATGACAACAATATCAGTTTCGAATTCGCACCCGGCGCGCTCGTGCTCGGCCAGTATTGCCAGGATGCGACGATCTCCGTCGCGCCTTAGGAGTTTTGAGAAATGACAACTAAAACAATGATAGTGTCCACGCTTATCGTGAGCCTGATGGTTGCGGTTCCGGCGTTCACGCCAGCGTTTGCCGGTGGGGCTGCCAAGCAATCGGAGGCGAAGGTGGCACAGCAGCAAATACCCGGCAAGCCGCAGGCGCCGGTCGATATCCGCTACCGATTTGAGAGCGAGCCGGCCGTGGGCCAGCCGATGACGGTCACGGTGTTCGTCACGCCGCTGACGGTTAGTGAGGACTTGAAGGCCGATTACCGGGCGAAAGGGATGCTTGGTTTAAGCCCGATGGGGAGCGAGTGGGGCAGCGACGAGCTTGGCCGTGACAGCCTCATCTACACGCTCGAAGTTACGCCGAGTTCCGAAGGGCGAGCGCTGATACAGGTTATCGCGACGATACAGATCGCCGGGACCCTGCAGAACCGGGTGCTCTCGATACCAGTACAGACCGGTGCCGCGGGCGCAAAGCCGGTTGCGCGGTATTCCGGCAAGGTTTCTGTCGGCGCGTCGGGAGAAGCGTTCGTGTCGATGCCGGCCGAGACCGAGATCATCCCGGTGGAGCCGCAATAGCAACGAGATTAAAGTACGGAAAACAATTTTATCTGTTGAAACTAAAGAGAGATCCCGAAATATAAAAATACCAGGTTCGGGAAAATAATAACTATAAGCCTAGAGAGGGGCCGCGCGAGAACACTTAAAGCGCGCGGGAACAATTATGGTCCATTCGAAAGCGCTATCCCATGGATTGATTCTTTTTTCGCTGGTTCTTATTGCTGCGTGCAGTAACAACAACAACAATAACAACAACGATCCGGTCATGCCGCCGGCGAACCAGGCGCCGGTTGCAAATGCCGGCGCGGACAGCAGCGTCGACGAAGGGTCTGCGGTGACGCTCGATGGCAGCGCAAGCGTTGATCCCGATGGCAATATCACCGCATACGACTGGACGCAAACCAGCGGTACCGCTGTAACGCTGGCTGGGGCAGATACCGATATCGCGACTTTCACCGCGCCGATGGTCGTCGCCGCCGAGACGCTGGTTTTCCGGCTGACTGTTACCGACAACGAAGGCGCGACCGGCACGGACTCTGTTGCCGTTAGTGTTAGTCCGGTGGCGCCCCCGAACCAGCCACCGATCGCCGACGCAGGTCCGGATCTCGCCGTCAACGAAGGTTCGCTGGTGACGCTCGATGGCAGTGCCAGCACCGACCCGGATGACGGAATCGGCGCGTACCAATGGAATCAGACCGGGGGGCCGATCGTTGTGCTGGCCGGGGCTGACACCGACACTGCCACGTTCACTGCACCGGTGGGCGGCGCGGCAGAGCCGCTGGTATTCGAACTGACTGTCACGGACAACAGTGGCGCGGCGGCGACGGATAGCGCCACGGTTACGGTCAATCAGTTTCCGATCGCCGATGCCGGACCGGATCAGTCGGTGGTTGAGCTGACGAATGTCATGCTCGATGGCGGCGGCAGCAGTGACCCGGACGGGTTGGTGGCCACTTTCGCCTGGACACAGACCGAAGGCCCGGCGGTCACGATCGAAAACGCCGATACCGCGACGCCCGGTTTTACCGCTCCTGCAGCGGCTGTGCCGACCGACCTGGTGTTCCAGTTGATTGTTACCGATGACGCGGGCGTCGACTCTCAGCCGGACCTGGTGACGATTACTGTCAATCCGACGCCGACTGAGGTGACGGTGAGCGGGCGCATTACCTACGATTTCGTGCCACACGACAGCATCACATCTGGTCTGGATTATTCGGCTATCGAGGCACGGCCTGTGCGTGGTGCACTGGTCCAGGCCCTGAATGCGGCGGATGGCAATCCGATTGCCGGTTCGGAGACGACTACCGACACTGACGGCAATTACACGATGCAGGTGCCGGCGCAGGCATCGATAAGGATTCGTGCGAATGCCCGGCTGCTTAAATCGGATGCAGCGCCGGTCTGGGATTTCCAGGTGGTTGACAATGGCGGCGTAATCGACGAGAACCCTAAACCGCTGTATGCGCTGGATGGCGATGCATTCGACAGCGGTATCCAGGACTGGGTCGTCGACTTGCACGCCGACTCCGGGTGGGACGGTGCGGCATACAGCGGCATTCGCGCGGCAGCACCGTTCGCGATTCTCGATGCCGTGTACGACAGCGTAGCGCTGGTGCTTGCATCGGGTCCGGATCTTGAATTCCCGCAATTGCTGCTCAACTGGAGCCCGTTCAATACAACCGATGCGGATGCCAGCATCGGCGTCTCATTCTACGATCCCAACGATCCATCCGTGACACCGTCGGGAACTCAGATCTTCATCCTCGGCGAGGAAGACGTCGACACCGACGAGTACGACAGGGACATCCTGGCGCACGAATGGGCGCACTATTTCGAGGACCGTGTGGCGCGGACAGACAGCATAGCTGGCGGACACTCCCCTGCCGATCTGCTCGATCTTCGAGTTGCTTTCAGTGAAGGTTGGGGCAACAGTTTCGCGGCCATGGCAACCGGAGATCCGGCTTACCGGGATGCGGTGGGCATCGGCCAGGCGGAATCCGGAGTTTCGCTCAACCTTGAGGACGGGTCGGGTCAGTGCGCAAACGGGCCCAACGGTTGGTATGCGGAGTGCACGATCGGTCAGATTCTCTATGACTTGTTCGACGATATCGATGACGGGGCGGACCAGATCACGATGGGATTTGGGCCGATTTACGATGTGCTTACTGGTGCGCAGACGACGACGCCAGCGCTCAACAGCATCTATACATTTGCGGAGTATCTTCGAGACGAGAACCCGGCAGCGGTTGGCGGCATTAACGCACTGCTGGTCGACGGTCAGATTTCAGCGGACAGTGACATTTACGGTGATCTCGAAACCAATGATGGC
>PKUM01000194.1 GCA_002868855.1 Chromatiales bacterium
ATCACAATTCGCTACGGAAAAAGCTCTCGCATGCGAGAGCTTTTTCCGTAGCGAATTGTGATCGCGCTAGTTTGCCGCTGCCTGCGCCGAGTCCAGCTGGTCCAGAGTCTGCAACAACTCATCCGGCGCGAGGTATCCACCGATGTACTGGCCTCCGTCGGTAAAAACCCCCGGCGTGCCACGCAAGCCTATCTGCTCGCCAATTCCGAAATGGGAAGCCACGGGAGTTTCGCCGCATGGTTCGCTGGTGACATTTTCGCCCGCTTTGGCGTCGGTCAGGGCCGCCTGGCGGTCGTCTGAACACCACACCATCTCCGCTTTGCGCCACGAGGCCTGGTTAGGGCCGGTGCGCGGGAAAAACAAATAGCGCACTTCGACTCCGCGCGCGGTTATCTGGTCGATGTCGTCGTGAAATTTGCGGCAATACCCGCAGTCGATGTCGGTAAAGACGGTAACTGTGTGGCGTACCGGCACCGCCTTCGGCGGCGAAAACACGATCATTTCCGCCGTATCAAGATTCCTGATCGCGGCAGCACGAGCCTCGCTGCGGCGGCCTTCCGTGAGATTCTCGTTGGTATCGAGATCGTAGAGATCGCCGCGCAGCAGGTACTTACCGTCCACCGTCATGTATGCGACCTGCGCACCGACGGCGACCTCATAAACGCCCGGGATCGGAGAGTCTTTAATATCTTCGACGCTAACGCCCGCGAACTGTTCGGCCAGCTTCACTCGCGGGTCACTTTCTTCGGCCAGCGCCGACGCACTGCAAACTGCGAGCACAACGGCCATCACGACACTGCCGACGCGGCAGCCAGAATTGATCGACATGGGTTCTCCATCTCTTGTCGCCCGGATCGGCCCCAATATGCAATAGGACAATCGCGGGACTGACGGGTTCATAGCGCGGGCCACAGCCCGGAATCCGGGCGCAATTCTAGCAGGAATCAGGATCGCTGACCGCCCTGCCCCGGCGCTTTAGCCGCGCGGATGATGGTCCGCGTGCAATTCCTTCATGCGCTCGCGAGCGACGTGGGTGTAGATCTGGGTCGTCGACAAATCACTATGGCCGAGCAACATCTGCACTACCCGAAGATCGGCTCCATGGTTGAGCAAATGCGTCGCAAATGCGTGCCGCACGCTGTGCGGCGATAATTCTTTCTCGATATTGGCTTTGGCCGCATAGCGTTTGATGATGTGCCAAAAAGCCTGTCGCGTCATGCAGTTACCGCGCCGGGTCGGGAAAGCGTAGTCAGTGTGACGCTCGAGCAGAATCTCGTTTCGCGCACCCGCTATGAACTGTTCGAGCCAGAGTTGCGCCTCCTCGCCGAGCGGGATCAGGCGCTCGCGGTTTCCTTTGCCCACGATTCTGATGACGCCCTGATTCAGATTCACCTGGCCAAGCTTGAGACTGATAAGCTCCGAAACCCGCAGACCGGTGGCATAAAGCAACTCGAGCATTGCACGGTCGCGGTAACCGAGCGGGTCACGCACATCGGGAGCGCGAAGCAATGACTCCACTTCCTCCTCGGTCAGCGTTTTCGGCAACGTGCGGCCGATTTTCGGCATGGCGATGTCGACGGTCGGGTCTTCCTTGATGACACCCTCGCGGACGAGAAAACGATAATAGCGGCGGAAACTGGACAATTGCCGCGCCGTCGACCGTGGCCTGGCTCCCATTTCGACCCGCCAGGCGATGAACTCGAGAATGTCGGCACGCGTCGCTTCCGGCAAAATGGTCCCCCGACCCTCGAACCACTTGTCGAGCGCGGTGAGATCGGCGCGATAGGCCGCCAGCGTATTCGCCGACAATCCGCGCTCCATCCAGATTGCGTCCAGGAACCGGTCTATGGCAGCCTCCGGTGCGATGTTTGGCCGGCCACTTCCGGGCAGCGATTGAAAAGGTACTGAAGCCATAATCGTATTTGGATACCGTTTACCTTTAGGTGGGCCTCTCTTACGCCCTGCCTTTGTGGTTGCAGGCAGTATCCGCAGCACCCGGACTTCGGGCCGTGATGGGTGTCACATATTCCTGATTTAATTAACATAAACGAGATGCACGTCACATCGCACCCGCGCTGGCTATTTGATTTGAGGCAATTCTGCGGCTTTGGGCCCAACCTGTTGATAAGCCTTCGGACATGATCTGCAAACCAATCGGAACCCGGCCCTGATGATGCAACTCCTGCGCCGCGCCGCGCACTTTTTTTACGGTATCTACGCTTGCGTCGCGTTTTTGACCGTGGCCCTGCCGGCACTCGTGCTGATTGTCTCTTTGCCCGGACTGTCAAACCGGCGCTGGATGGCAAAGCACTCGGCCCGCTTCGCCTTTCGCATGATGGGCGTACCGATAAGGATCCGCAACACCGGTTCGGTCCCTGACGCCAGCTGTGTCGTCGTCGCAAATCACGCAAGCTACCTCGATGGCATGATCCTGACCGCGGTGCTGCCTGCCAACTTCAGTTTCGTAATCAAGCAGGAAATCCGCAAGGTCCCGCTCGCCCACCTGTTACTGCGGCGGCTCGGCTCACACTTTGTCGAGCGCTTCAATCGTCATCGCTCGGCGATGGATACCCGCAGGATTCTGAAGGCGGCAAGTGCCGGTCAGGCGCTGGCTTTCTTCCCTGAGGGCACTTTCGAACCCGAACCGGGTCTGCGAGCGTTTCGCTCCGGGGCGTTTGCGACGGCGGTGCGCGCCGGGCTACCAGTGTTACCGGTTGCTATCCGCGGTTCAAGGGGAATTTTACCGGCTGCAGCGGTTCTGCCGCGCCCTGGGCGGCTCGAGGTAGAGATCCTCGAAGTGCTGGAAGAGGCCGACTACGGGGCCGACAATCCGACTATTGCACTAAAACACCGGGTTCGACAGCGGATCCTGGCGGCAATCGACGAACCCGACCTGACCCAGCCTGCCTAGGGCCCCGACGCCTGGCGCCGGTCATTGATGTAATCGATCCAGCCCTGGGCCCGCTCGTTGACGCGGTTCTCGGTAAATTTCTTGGCTTCGCGCAGGGCTCTTTCTGCCTCGTTGTACTTGCCGCCTTCCGCTAGCGACATGCCGAGCAACAACCAGGCATTACCGGGTTTTTTCAGCCCGCCCTTATCGATGCCCTTGCGGGCGGCCGTGGAAGCGCCGTCCCAATCGGTCTTCTCAACGAGAATTTGCGCAATCTCGATATCGAATTCACCATTGTTGGACTGCTCTGCCAAAGCCTGCAGCACCTCGATCGTCCTGTCGTATTCGCGCGAGTTGCTCCAGCATTGCTTCAACAAGAGCAAGTGTTTCTGATTGGTCTCAATACGGCCGTTGTTCATCTCTTTGTCGAGAATTACACCGGCCGTGTAGGGAATATCAAGAAACAGATTGAGGCGCACCAGGTTGAGAAGCTCCTTCTCTTCCGTCAGATGGCCCTTTTCGTAGGCCAGCATCATCAGCGCCAGCGCCTCGGAGTCCTTTTCGAGTGTCGTGTAGACCCCGGAAAGTGTCTTCCAGTACTTCGCCTCGTCCGGCCACATCGCCAGCATGCGGCGCAAAAGCTTGGCGGCATCGTTATACCGGTTGCCTTCGAAATACACGGCCAGCTCCAGCTGGTACCAGCTTTCCTTGGGCTCCTTGCCGCCGGCTTCGCGTTTCTTGATCGCTTCCTGCACCCACGGCAACGCCTGCTCGTATTGCTTCAGCTCAAAGTGGCTGCTGGCCATCAAAATGTTTGCATCGGCCGGCGGATCCTCTTCGTACTTGAACCACGTCGACAAAGTGCGAATCGCATCCTGGTAACGCTCTTCACTGGCATACAGACCGGCCAACGAGTACAGCATGCCCTGCTGGGCGAAATTCGGTAACGCGTCGGTCGAAAGCGTCTTTTCGAAATACTCGATCGCACGCTTGGTATCGTTCTTGTTGATATAGACGTATCCGTACGCCTGGTAAACCAGCGCCTGCTCGTATGGGGACAGGCGTTGCTTCTCCAGCGCAGCGAGCTTATCGAGCGCCTCGGCATTCTGCTTTTCGCCGATCAGTTCGTGCACCGCCGACAGGCGCTTGTACACCTGCTCGGACATGCTGACCGCCCGCTCTTCACGCTCCTCTTTCTGGATCGTGCTTTCCTGGGCAATCACCCCGGTCGCGGCCAGCTGCGCGGCGATTCCGAGTACCGCCGCCATACCCAGCGATCTGCGAATAAACGACATGGCCCTTACCCCGTCAAGACTGGTCGAGCGAGAACTCGATGGTCTGGGTAGCCCGTCTTTCAACCGGCTTTCCGTCGATAATTCTCGGTTTGAACTTCCATTTCAAAATGGCACGCAGTGCATTGCGATCGAACATGCGACGCGGCTCGGCCTCGAGCACTACCGGGTCGGTTACCGTACCGTCGGCCAGAATCGTGAACTCAACCTTGACCCAGCCCTCGATACCGTTGAGCAACGCTTCGCGCGGCCACTGCGGATCGATCCGGACGATTGGAATCACATCGCCCTCGGCGGCCGACATATTTTCCTGCCAGTTGCCGAGGTACGGACCCCCGCCGGTCGCAACCGGGACGTCGATTTTGGGCATGTCGATGTTCATCGGCACCGGCGGTGGCTTACTGGTGTCCTGAACCGAAAGTTTCGGCGGCGGCGGCGGCTTTTTCGGCGGCGGCGGCTTCTTCGGCGGAGTTCGCTCCTTGATGTTCGTGATTTCCTCCGGACGGACGCGGATGAAGTCCACGACCTGACCGCCCGAATCATCGCGGTCGAATCCGGCCCCGCCCTTGATCAGGCTGTGCATGAGCAGAAAGAGCAACAAAGCCATGATGACGCCGGCTGCAACGGAAATAACATAGCGCATCAACCCGCTCCCTCTTCAGCGGCCACCGAGATATTTGAGACGCCGCCGAGACGTACCTGATCCATTACATCGATCAGCATCCCGGTATCGGCTTCCTCGTCAGCAATGATGACGACGCTGCTCTCCGGATTCTCCGCCACGGCGTCCTCCACAAAGTATCTGACCTGTTCCAGCTCAACTTGTTTCTTTTGCATCCAAACCTGGCCGCTGCTGGATATGGCAATCAGGATATTGCCGCGTTCCTTTTTCGCCGCGGTCTGCGCTTCCGGGCGATTGACATCGATCCCTGTTTCCTTGATGAAGGAAGTCGTAACAATGAAGAAAATCAACATGATAAACACGATGTCGAGCATCGGGGTTATGTTGATCTCGGTTTCTTCCTCGGGCGTCGATCGTCTTCTTGCCATATTCGTAGGTTCCTCGATATGCCCGTTGGGTCAGGTTGCTTCGGCTGCCAGCGAAACCGCGGTAGCCCCGGCAACCCGTGCCTGGTCGATGACCCGAACCAGCAACCCGGCGTCGGCATCACGGTGGGAAATCACCACGACGCTCGCGTCAGGCTTTGACGCCAGAGCAGATTCGACGTTGGCCCGCACCGCCCTGATATCGACGTTGCGCCCCTGAACCTCGATCTGGCCCAGCGCGGTGATCCGGATCGCGATCACCTCGGACATTTTCTTTTCTTTCGGCGGTGCGTTGGCAGGCCGATTGACGTCGACCCCGATTTCCTTGACGAACGAGGTGGTAACGATGAAGAAGATCAGCATGATGAACACGATGTCGAGCATCGGCGTAATGTTGATCTCCGCTTCCTCGTCTCCGCGTCTGGACCGTTTTCGCATGCGTCAGTATTCTCCTGGTCGGCGTGGCGACTAGTGATGGACCAACAGATCGCCGACATGGTCGATCGAACTGTTCGCCTTGTTCTCGAGAAACGTCGCGAGATACAACCCGGACAAGGCGGCCACCAGACCCGACATCGTCGGAATCGTCGCGGCCGACACACCGCCGGCCATAAGTCGCGCATTGCCGGTGCCGGTGATAGCCATTACGTCAAACACCTGGACCATGCCCGTCACCGTGCCGAGTAACCCGAGCAGCGGCAGCACGGCCATCAGCGTCTTGATCATAAGCAGGTATTGGCGCGCCTCGACCGAGACTTCCGAGATCATCATGTCGCGGATCCGCTTGGCGTACCACGACGTGGTGTCTGCCCGGCTGTCCCAGGTCTCCACCACGCGCTTTACCGTTTTCGGCATCACACCGTAGAGATACCAGAGCCGCTCGATAATGAGCGTCCACATAATCATCGTGACGAACAGGATCGCCCAAAGCACATTGCCGCCAGCTTCGAAGAAATCCCGAATGGAGATAAATGCTTCGTGAAAAAGCGTCATGCCAGGCTTTCTTCCTCGGAGTGCTTGGCGATCAGGCCGGCACTCTGTTCTTCCAGGATCTCGATCAGACCCTTGCTCTTGCCTGCCACCATGCTGTGCAACAGCACCAGCGGGATTGCGACGACGAGGCCGAGCACCGTGGTGACCAGCGCCTGCGATATGCCTCCGGCCATCAGTTTGGGATCACCGGTGCCGAACAACGTGATGGCCTGGAAGGTCGCGATCATGCCAACCACGGTTCCGAGAAGGCCCATCAGCGGTGCAACGGCAGCGAGCACCTTGATCGAGCCCTGCCATTTCTCCAGTTTCGGCGCCTCCTTGAGGATCGCCTCGTCGAGCTTGAGCTCCAATGTCTCGGTGTCGATGTCCTTGTTGTCGTGATAGACGCCGAGAATTCGCCCGAGTGCGTTACCCGCATTTGGCGTTGCGCTCTTGAGCTGCGAACGGATCTTGCTGCCGGAAATAGTCAAAGAGAGATATCGCCACACCGCGATCAGCACCCCAATCAGGCCGAGACCGATGATCACGTAGCCGACCACGCCACCCTGGTCGATACGTTCCTTGAGGCTGGGCGCCTGGATCAGCAGCCCGAGCAGCGAGCCACGGCTCGGATCGACCGCCATCGCAACGGTGCTGCCCGGCGCCGCACTGGTAAGATCGCCGGCCATACTGCGGAAACGCGCTTTCGGCTGTCTTGGCAAGTCCTGCAGCGATTTCGTTTCCGGCTCGAAACGCAGGAACCGATCGCCGGTGACCGCATTGAAAACCCCGACCCGGGCGACATCCGCCTGCTCCTCGCTGCCGTCGGCATTGACGATGGTCGTCGGAAATGACACCACCTTCGCCGACTCGGCCATCTCCTCGAGCATCAGAGTCTGCAGCGCAACGAGGTCTTCCATCGACGGCAGACCCTTGATCTGGGCCAGCCTGCCTGCGACATCGCCGCGCTCCGGATACTGCGCCGACACCAGCGAACCGTCGATCGTTCCCTTGGCGTCGCCGGCCACCTGGCGGACCACGCCGAACAATTCGCCGAAGTTACCGATACGGATACGCAAAGTCTCGCTGAGTTCTTCCAGCGCCCGCTCGTTGCCGTCAAACTGCTGCTTCAGCGCGTCGCTGCGCGCTTCCTGGGCCGCCAGCGACTGCTTTGCGTCCTGCAGCAAAGCTGCCTGCTGGTTGCGCTGTGACTGAAAGTTACGCAGCCGTTGCTGGTTTTCGGCCGAAGTCTGGCGGCTACGCTCGCGTACTGTCTGGAGCAGCTCGTCCAGCGTTTTGACATCCTGCTGCTGAGCCGGCGCCGGTACTGCCATCAGCAACCCGACCATTACCGCGAATACTGTTCTCATCATGGCATTCACACCTTTCATCACTGGGCCGGAGTCGGGCCGGGAACGGGCAACATCAGCAAATTAGGCGGAGCCTGTTTGCGCGCGATACGCAGACCTTCGGTTATGAAGTTGCGATATTCATCGGGGAGGGCCTCCCACTGGCCGGTGGTCTTGTTCCAGAAGCCGGTTTCGGTCTTGTCCTTGGTCTGGTAGGCCAGGAGGATGCGCCCGACCCGGAAAAAATCGACCTCGCGACTCTCGCCACTACCACTGGCGTCGAGCTTGCCGGTGTAGGCCTCAATGTCGCGCCCGAAGTTAACCTCGATGGTGTAGGCCTCCATAATCTGGCGGTATTTCTCGGAGATGGTGATCTCCGCCTGATTGAGATTGTTGCGCAGGCGCGCAACCCGGTCCTGCCGCTCTTTGAGATTGAATGGCACGTCCAGCCTGATAAAGGTCTCAAGATCTTCGATCATGTTCTGCATCAGCGGCACAATGCCCTGCTCGACCACCGAGAAGTTGTCGAGCTGGCCCTGCATTTCAGCCTTTTCGGATTCCTGGTCGTTGACCAGTCCCTGCAGGTGATTGTTGTAGATGGTCACCCGGTCGAGTTGCTGAATCGTCAGCCGATACTCTCCGAGGAGTTCCGTTGTCTCATCGGCGAGCTGAGCAATCCGGGTCTGGGTTCCTGCCGACGCCTTGTCCGACTTGTTTTGTATGTCAATGGACTGATTGATGGTCTGTTCAGCGCTTGCCGCCGTGGCGATCGCCACCGGAACAACGGACAACAGAACCGCCATCGATCGCGCTGTGCGCAACAATACCGATGTAGACATGAATGGTCCTTAAATAAGAGGTCTTAGTTGTTGTAAAAAAATGCGAAACGATGCCGCAAACTCCCGAGACTAGCAGATACATCGGGCGATACTCAAAACGGATCATTGATCGTTTCGCGAAATCAACGCCAAATAGTTGTTATTTAGATAGTTTCTTTTCCCGCCCGCACGACCGGCCGGGTCTGGCCCGTTCACATGTTGCGTCGGTACTGCCCTCCGACGTCGTAAAGCGCGTGGCTTATCGTGCCCAGCGAGCAAACTTTAACCGAGTCCATCAGTGCCGCGAATACGTTTTCTCCGCGCGCCGCGGCCTGCTGGAGCGCCCCCAGAGCGGCTTCCGCGTTGTCCGCATGCGCGGCGTTGAACGCCCGCACCGCCGCCACCTGGTCCTGCTTCTCGCTCTCGGTCGAACGAATCAACTCGGCCTCGACAATGTCGTCAGCGGCGGCCCCGGAATCAGCCAGGAAAGTATTGACGCCGACGATCGGAAGGGATCCGTCGTGTTTCAGCGTTTCGTAGTGGAGGCTCTCCTCCTGGATCTTGCCACGCTGATACATCGTTTCCATCGCACCGAGTACGCCGCCGCGCTCCGACAGCCGTTCGAACTCCTGGTACACCGCCTCCTCGACGATATCGGTCAGGCGTTCGATGATGAACGAGCCCTGGAACGGGTTCTGATTCTTGTTCAGCCCGAGTTCCTTGTTAATGATCATCTGAATCGCAACGGCGCGCCGCACGGACTCCTCGGTCGGCGTCGTGATGGCCTCGTCATAGGCGTTGGTATGGAGGCTGTTGCAATTGTCGAATAATGCGTACATCGCCTGCAGCGTCGTGCGGATATCGTTGAACTGGATTTCCTGGGCGTGCAGGCTGCGGCCCGATGTCTGGATGTGATACTTGAGCATCTGGCTGCGCCGGCTCGCCCCGTACCGCTCGCGCATCGCGCGCGCCCAGATTCGCCGCGCAACACGGCCAATAACGGCGTACTCGGGATCCATGCCGTTGGAGAAGAAGAAACTCAGATTCGGCGCGAACGCGTCGATTTCCATGCCGCGCGCCAGGTAGTACTCGACGATCGTGAATCCGTTGGCGAGCGTGAAAGCCAGCTGCGATACCGGATTCGCGCCTGCTTCGGCGATATGGTAGCCGCTGATCGAAACGCTGTAGAAATTTCGAATCCCGTTCGCTATGAAATACGCCTGAACGTCTCCCATCATTCGCAATGCGAACTCGGTGGAAAATATGCAGGTGTTTTGCGCCTGATCCTCTTTGAGTATATCGGCCTGGACCGTCCCGCGTACCGTCGTCAGCGCCTCGGCCGCAAGCCGGGCATACGTCCCGGGATCGACCAGCTGGTCGCCGCTCACACCCAGCAGACCGAGGCCGAATCCGTCGTGGCCCGCGGGCAGCTCGCCTTTGTAATGCGGCCGATCGCGCCCGGCGAGCAGGGTCTCGATCTTCTTTTGCGCATCCTCCCAGCCGCCGGTTGCGCGCAAATGCCGCTCCACGTGCTGGTCGATCGCCGTATTCATGAACATCGCGAGAATCATCGGCGCCGGTCCGTTGATCGTCATCGACACGGACGTCCGCGGGTCCATCAGATCGAACCCGGAGTACAATTTCTTCATGTCGTCCAGAGTCGCAATCGAAACACCGGAGTTGCCGATCCGCCCGTAAATGTCGGGGCGCTCGTCGGGATCCTCCCCGTACAGCGTCGTCGAATCGAAAGCCGTGGACAGACGGGTGGCCGCGTGACCGCCGGCCAGCAAATGGAAGCGCCTGTTGGTGCGCTCCGGCGTGCCCTCACCCGCGAACATGCGAATGGGGTCCTCCTGTTCGCGCCGGTACGGGTAGACGCCGCCGGTAAACGGATACCCGCCCGGCAAGTTCTCCTTCATCAAAAAACGCAGCAGATCGCCCCAGTCGCGGTAGGTCGCCGCGGCGATCTTGGGAATCTGCTGATGACTGAGAGATTCGCTGTAGTTGCTGCCCCGGACCTCGCGGCCACGAACTTCGAAGACATATTCCGGCGCCGTGACCCCAGCGTCGCGGCCGGGCCATTCGCGCAGCAGTGCCCGGCCGTCCGCACCGATTTGCGCCACAGCATCGTTGTACTTTGCGCGCAGTGCGGCGCGTGACCGATCCGCATCCTGCAACTGCTCGTCCGGATAGGGCGCCAGCGGTTGCGGAAGCCCCGGGTCGTCGAGCAGGCGCAGTGCGTCGAAAAGACTCTGGGCAAGACTGGCAGCTTCAGCGCTGCGTTCCACCCGGGCCGCAATCGCGCGGCCCTGTTCGGCAATCTCGGCAAGATAGCGGGTTCGTTGCGGCGGGATCAGTGCCTCCTTGCCAGGCAGCTCGAAT
>PKUM01000223.1 GCA_002868855.1 Chromatiales bacterium
AACTCCTCGGCTAGCACGGCAAACACGAAATCGGTGTGCGCCTCGGGCAGGTAAAACAGTTTCTGCACACTTGCGCCGAGGCCGGCGCCACCGACATGCCCGCTACCGATGGCTATCAGCGACTGCGTCAGTTGAAAACCAGAATCGAACCGATCGGCCCAGGGATTGAGAAAACCCTTGAGTCGCGCAAGGCGATAATCCGAAGAAAATGCCAGCGCCGCCATCGCCAGCGCCGCTAAAACGAACAACAAAAGAAAGTGGCTGAAACGCACGCCGGCGAGGAACATGATGCCGAGGCAGGTCGCCAGCAATACGGTCGCCGCACCGAAATCCGGCTGCATTAGTAACAACGCACAGGCAAATGCAACGACCAGCAGCGGTTTGGCAAACCCGACCAGGCTCGCCCGCACCGCATCGCCGTGGCGCAACAGGTAACCGCAGAGATAAATCATGATCAACAGACGCGCCGGCTCCGACACCTGGAGATTGAGCGGACCAAGGCGAATCCAGCGCACGCTGCCGTTGACTTCATGCCCGACTCCGGGAAGCAGCACGACCAGCAACAGCGCTAACCCAAACATCAGTGCGACGGGACTGCCGGCCCGCCACCATTCGCTTGGAATGCCCAGCACCACCAGCCCCAGCAGCAGACCGACCACCAGGTGCGCCGCGTGGCGGTGCAGATAGAAAAACGCGGAACCGTATTCGCGCTCGGCCACCGACATCGACGCCGACGCAACCATGACCACGCCAAGCAGCAACAACGATGCGACCGCAAAAATCAGGAGAGGATCGGTCTCCAGCTGCCGCGGCCGGCTCATCGTGCGGTCGAATTCGGTAGCCGCGACACTCATGCGTCGAGCGCTCCCACTGCAGCGGCAAAGTCGTCACCGCGTTCGGCAAAATTGCGGTACATATCGAGACTGGCGCAGGACGGCGCAAGCAACACGGAGGCACCGGCGGGCGCGAGCCGCGCGGCAATTGCAACCGCGCTGTGCATGTCCGCCGCATATTCGACCTGGCAGACACCCTCGAGAGCGGCGCCGATGCGGCGTGAGTCCCGGCCGATCAGCACCACCGCGATCGCCCGACCCGCCAGCGCTTCGGCCAGCGGCGCAAAATCCGCCCCCTTTGCGTCGCCGCCGGCGATGAGCACGAATGGCGAATCCAGCCCCGCGATGGCAGCCACCGCGGCTCCGACATTAGTGGCTTTCGAGTCGTTGATGTAGGTCACGTCGCGGTGCCGGGCGACCACCTGCATGCGATGCGGCAACCCGCAAAACCCTTGCAGCGCTCCGAGCAGGGTCGCAACCGGCGCGCCGAGCGCATCGGCGATTGCCAGCGCCGCCAGCGCATTGGCGACGTTGGACAAACCGCGAACCGCCAGAGCGCTGACCGGCACCACCTTGTCGTCACCGCGAGCCAGCCATACATCGCCAGCGTGGCGGCGCAAACCCCAGTCGCCCGGGCCGGGAACATCGAGGCCGAAACTGATCCCGGGGCAGGTTTGCGGACGCAACTTCGTGACCACGGAGTCATCGCGGTTGAACACAGCGATGTCGCAGCCGCGAAAAATTTTCGCCTTGGCCGCGACATACGCGTCCATATCGCCATGGCGGTCGAGATGGTCGGCACTGATATTCAGCAAGGCAGCGACTCGCGGGCGCAGGCTGGCAGTCAGGTCGAGCTGGAAACTGGACAGCTCCAGCACGTAGGCATCCGGCTCGCCGTCGCCGAGAAGATCCAGCGCCGGGGTGCCGAGATTGCCACCGGCGCGAATCCGAATCCCGGCCGCTGGCAACATCTCCGCCAGCATGCTGCAAACGGTCGACTTGCCGTTGGAACCGGTTACGGCGATCACGGCAGAGGTGGCGACGCGGGCAAATAATTCGACGTCGCCGACAACCGGCACGCCGCGTTTGCGCGCGGCGGCGACAATCGGCTCCTGCGGCGACAGGCCGGGGGACAGCACAAGCATATCGGCGCCACCCAGCGCGTCCTCGTCCAAACCGCCGAGACTCAGATCGAACAGCGCGCGCTCGTCAGCCAGCTCGGCAAGACCGGGCGGATCCTCGCGGCTGTCCGTAATCCGGACGTGATGGCCGTGACGCGACAGGTACCGCGCCGCCGACACACCGCTGCGGCCGAGACCGGCAACAACGCAACACATGCCGCCGGCCCGAAGCTGTTGGCCCAGCACTGCGCGGTTTGTCTTGTCGGCGGATGCAATCATCATCGGATCTTCAGCGACGACAGGCCGACCAGCACGAGAATCACGGTAATAATCCAGAACCGGACGATGACCTTGGGCTCGGGCCAGCCTTTCAGCTCGAAGTGATGGTGAAGCGGAGCCATCCGGAAAATACGTTTGCCGGTAAGACGGAACGAAGCGACCTGCAGGATTACCGACACGGTCTCGATCACGAAGACGCCACCCATGATCACAAGCACAAGTTCCTGCTTTACGACGACAGCGACCGAGCCGAGAGCGGCGCCAATCCCCAGCGCCCCCACATCGCCCATGAAAACCTGGGCCGGGTAGGAGTTGAACCAAAGGAAACCGAGCCCGGCTCCGGCCAGCGTGGCGCAGAAAACCAGCATCTCGCCGGCGCCGTCGATGAACGGGATGCCGAGATAACTGGAGAAGTTCACGTTACTCGTGGCGTAGGCGAATATTCCGAGGCCGCCGGCCACCAGAACCGCGGGCATGATGGCGAGACCATCGAGTCCGTCGGTCAGGTTGACCGCGTTACTTGTCCCGACGATCACGAGGAACGCAAACAATGCATACAGGCCGCCGAGCGGCACCAGCAATTCCTTCGCGAACGGCACCAGCAACGTGTTCTGAACCTGCGGGTCCTGGGCGGTGAAGCTCAGCGCGGCGACGGCGAGCGCGGCCGCACCGCTCTGCAGCAACAGCTTGGTGCGCGGCAAGAGCCCCTCGGAATCGCTGACATAGAGCTTCAGGTAATCGTCGACGAAACCTATGATTCCGTACGCCAGAGTGGTTAACAGCACGATCCAGACATAGCTGTTGCTGAGGTCCGCCCACAGCAGCGTGCTGACCGCGACTGCAATCAGAATCAGGGTGCCCCCCATTGTCGGAGTGCCGGCCTTCAACAAATGGGTCTCGGGGCCGTGGGCGCGAATTTTCTCGCCGATCTGGCGGTGACTGAGATGGCGGATCATCAATGGCCCGACCACGAACGAAATAGCCAGCGCAGTGAGCGCGCCGAGAATGGCGCGCATCGTCAGATACCCGAACACATTGAAGCCGGGATCGAAACGCATCAGGTAGCGGGTCAGCTCGAGCAGCATTCAGACTCCCTCCGCCGTGTTGTCCGAACCAGCGACCTCGATCGCACGGACCACCGATTCGAGACCCATCGCGCGCGAGGCCTTGATCAGCACATTGACGCCATCGTGAATTTCCGCTCGCAGCTGCGCTGCCAGATCGTCCGGCGTTTCGAACCATTCGGCCGCCTGACCGAAAGACCGGGCCGCATGCCGCGCCAGATCACCGACCGCAAACATCCGGACCACCCCGGACTTTCGCGCCAGTTCTCCAACCTCTCGATGGATCGCTTCCCGATCCGCTCCCAACTCGCCCATGTCGCCAAAAACCAGCCACGGCTCGCCGCCAAGACCGGTCAGATACTCGATACCGGCGCGCAAAGAGGCCGGATTGGCGTTGTAGCAATCGTCTATCAGCGTGGCGCCGTTCAGTGCCGAAGCAACGCGCAGGCGCCCCGATATTGCGGTAGCGCTTTCGAGCCCGGCGCGCACATCATCGAGACTGATCCCGGCCGCAAGGCAGGCCGCGGCTGCGGCCAGCGCATTCATGACGTTGTGGCGGCCCGGCAACGGCAGCCGCAGCGGCACGTCGCCGGCCGGCGTGCACAACTCGAACCCGGTCGCCGCCGACCCCGCTGCGGCGATATCGCGAGCACGGACATCGGCGGGAGCGTCGATTCCGAAACTGACGATCCGGCGCTCGCCACTGAGTTGGCGCCAAAGCCCGGCATATTGGTCGTCGGCATTGACCACCGCCGTGCCGTCCGCGGCAAGCCCGGCAAACATCTCCCCCTTGGCGCGGGCCACTCCCTCGATGCTGCCGAACCCTTCGAGGTGAGCCGCACTTGCATTGGTGACCAGGCCAACGTCGGGCCGGGCGATGGCGGCGAGGTATGCGATCTCCCCCGGATGGTTCGCGCCCATCTCGCAGACTGCCGCACGGTGCTCCGGCTGCAGCCGAAAAAGCGTCAGCGGCACACCGATATCGTTGTTCAGGTTGCCGGCAGTGGCCAGCGCCGGCCCGCCGACAGTGAGGATTCGCGCAATCAGCTCCTTGACCGTGGTCTTGCCGTTACTGCCAGTGACTCCGATCACCGGGCCCTCGAAGCGGGAGCGCCACCATGCGGCAATCCGGCCAAGCGCGATCCGGGTATCCTCCACTCTGATATGCGGCAGGCGATCCGTCACTCGCTCAACGATCGCGGCAACGGCACCGGCGTCGAATGCCTGCGCGACAAATTCGTTGCCGTCAAACCGATCGCCCCGCAACGCCACGTAAAGCGCTCCATCGAGCGGGCGTCGCGTGTCGATACCGACACCGGCGAACGCCACCGGATCGCCATGCAGTTCGGCCCCCAGCAATGCAGCCATCTCGCCAAGATTGGAGGAAATCATGCCGTCCTCTCCAGCCAGCGCTGCACCGCGTCGCGGTCACTGAATTGGCGACTGCCGCCTGCTCCCAGCTGCGTTTGCTCATGGCCCTTTCCGGCGATCAGCACCAGATCGCCAGGTGCGGCGCCATCCAGCGCGGTCCGGATCGCCAGCTCGCGGTCATGGATAACCGTCACTTCGACATCGCCGCCGATGCCCGCGCGGATATCCGCCACGATCTGCGCCGGTGATTCCGACCGTGGATTGTCATCGGTCAGCACAATGCGGTCTGCCAGACGCGCCGCGACCTCGCCCATTTGCCGGCGTTTACCGCGATCGCGATCGCCACCGGCGCCGAAAACGCACACCAGTCGCCCGCTGCCGTGGCCGCGCAGCGCGACGAGCACTTTCTCCAATGCATCCGGGGTGTGTGCGTAGTCGACTATGGCCGTCGTTCCCGCGTGACCGGCGAACGTTTCCATCCGCCCCGGCGGCGCGCCAACAGACGACAGCGCCGCGAGAGCGTCGGGCAATGCGATTCCACGTTGCAGCAAAAGCGCGGCGACGATTAGCAGGTTTTCGGCGTTAAATGCCCCCAGCAACCGGCTCTCGAGGGTGGCCGCACCCCAACCGGATTCGAATTCGATGCGCAGTCCGCGATCATGCGAAGCGATACGAGTCGCATAGACATAACCAGAACCGTCTTCCGCGCGATGGCCATGGGCGGACACTGAAATTCGCTGCACCGACCGTGGCAGGCGCGCAAAAAGCGCGGCGCCATGGTCATCGTCAATATTGATTATCGCGGCCCCCGGGGACGCGCTCAGAAACAGCGCCGCCTTGGCCGCGCCATAGGATTCGAGGTCGCCGTGATAGTCGAGATGATCCCGGCTCAGGTTGGTAAAGGCGGCGGCGGCAAATCGAACCCCGTCGACACGGCCCTGGTCAAGCGCATGCGAGGACACTTCCATTACTACCGCGCTTGCACCGGCACTGCGCAGTTCGTCGAGACGACGATGGACGGCGACCACGTCCGGCGTGGTCAGGTCCTGCTGCTGCAAGTCGTCGCTAAAACCATATCCGAGCGTACCCATCAGCCCGCACCGCTGCCCGAGCGCCTGCAGCGCGTTTGCAAAAAGCCAGGCGCAAGTCGTCTTGCCATTGGTGCCGGTGATACCGACGACCGACACATCGGCGGACGGTTTCGCATAGAAGCGGTCGGCCAGTTCGCCAAGACTCTGACGCAGCCCCGGCACCGCAAAACAGGTCACCGGCACGTCGCGCGGCGGCGCAATTCCGGGCACCGGCTCCCAGGCCACTGCCGCAGCACCGCGTGCCAACGCATCGTCGAGATAGTCCAGACCGTGCTTGCGCCCTCCCGCGCATGCAACAAACAACGCGCCACGTTGCAGCGTGCGGCTGTCGAGCCCGATTCCGGACACCCGCAGCGCACTGGCAGCGGATGGCGCCCGCTCGCCGAACATTTCGCCGAGTGTCGATTCAGCCATGGTGAGCGCGCTCATCGGTGCGCCTCCATCGCCTGCAGAATGTGCGTGTCGTTGAGGGTTGCGACATCATCCGGCGGCACCGCCAGCATGCGCAAAGCGCCGGCGGCTACGCGTGAGAAAACCGGCGCCGCAACGATACCGCCATAAAATTCACCGGCCGACGGCTCGTCCATGACGACGACGACGGCAAGCCGTGGCGCGCCGGCCGGCGCAACCCCGGCGAACACGGCAAGGTAGCGGTCCTCGGAGTAACCGCCGGCCGTCGATTTCCATGCAGTGCCGGTTTTGCCGGCGACCCGGTATCCGGGCACCGCTGCCCGTCCGCCGGTTCCTTCGTCGGTAACAACCGTTTCCATCATGTCAATCAGCATGCGCGCGCTGTTTGCGGAGAGTGCACGCTCACCGGCTGGCCTTTCATCGAGCCGCAACAGGCTGACCGGGCGGCGCACACCGAGCGCGCCAATCGTCGCGTAAGCCTGAGCCAACTGCAGCGTTGTCACCGACAAGCCATAGCCATAGGACAACGTCGCGACACTGATGTCGCGCCAGGTCTGGAAATCGTTAACGAGCCCACCCGATTCGCCAGGGAAACCACTTGCGGTCGGGCTGCCGAAACCGAGACGGGCCAACACGCTCCATATTTCATCGCGCTGCAGCGACAATGCGAGCTTGCTCGCCCCGACATTGCTGGATTTGGTCAGGATAGTCGTCAGGTCGATGCGGCCGAGATTGCGCTTGTCGCGAATCGTCTTGCGCCCGATCTGGTAGTAACCCGGATTGGTATCGATCATGCTCGCGGGGCCGTAGCTTCCGCTTTCCAGCGCCGCCGCGACGATGAACGGCTTGATGCTAGAGCCCGGCTCG
Source organism: Chromatiales bacterium (assembly GCA_002868855.1). Taxonomy (GTDB): domain Bacteria; phylum Pseudomonadota; class Gammaproteobacteria; order Steroidobacterales; family BM003; genus BM003. The sequence continues at coordinate 7,038 of PKUM01000223.1, forward strand.
AAAACGTCCACCACCGCGCGGTTGCGCCGCGTGGCCGCCGCATACCGACCGACGCTGTTGGGGTTGAAAGCCGGCTGGTTGACCATTGCCAGCACCTCACCGCTGTCCACGTCGATGACCACAGCCGACGCCGATTTGGCTTTGTGCCGGGCCACTGCCGCCTTGAGCTCGCGGTAGGCCATGTACTGGATCCGCAGGTCGATGCTGATCGCCAGCGGGCGGCCGGAAATCGCCGGCTCGATTTGCTCGACATCCTCGACGACGTTGCCGCGGCGGTCCTTGATGACGCGTTTGCGCCCGGTCTGCTCCAGCAGCCAGTCGTCGTACGCCCATTCCAAACCCTCGATGCCCTCACCATCGATGTTGGTGAACCCCACGACATGCCCGGTCACCTCGGCCGCCGGGTAGAAACGCCGGTATTCGCGCTGCGAATTGACGCCGGGGACTTTAAGACGCATCACCCCGGCGGCCGTTTCCGGAGCCAGGTGGCGCTTCAGATACATGAACTCGCGGTTCTTGTAACGGCTCAGATCGCGCATGATCGATTCATCGCTGCGGCCCAGCGCTTCCGCGAGTTCCGGAATCCGTTCCCGCGCCTGCGCCAGCTTCGCAGGCACCGCAAAAATCGTATCGACGGGCGAACTCACCGCCAGCGGTTCATCGTTGCGATCGGTAATCGGGCCGCGCCGCGCCGCGATTTCCACGACGCGCAACTGCAACGCCTTGGCCTCTCCGTCATGGAAGTCGCGGCGCAGAATCTGCAGGTCGACCGCGCGCGCAATCAGCACCGAAAACACCAGCGCAAACACGATCAGCACGGTCGCGACTCTGAGCCGATACGGGTCACGGCGAGTGCGCGCTTTGGTTTTTTTCCGCGTCCGCTTCATGGCTCTACAATCACAACCTGCTCAGGCACGGGCGTGTACATCCCGAGACGGGTACGCGCCTCGCTCTCGACCCGCGCGTGCCCGGACCAGAAACTCTGCTCGATCTGCAACTTGCTCCATTCGTTCTCGAGTTCGTCACGCTCGGTCAGCAACTGCTGCAACTCGACGAACATCCGCCGATTCTCGTGCCGTGCATAAACGACGCCCAGGGCCGATGCCAGCACCGCGAGCCAGAGAATGGCGACAAGCAGCCGTCCGCTGCTTTGCAGGAACCCCATCAGAGACGCTCCGCGACACGCAAAATGGCGCTGCGGGAACGCGGATTGGATTCGACTTCGGCGCTTTGAGCCTTACTCGGTTTTGCCACCAGTGCGAGACTCGGACGAGCCGACGGTGGCATATCCGGCAGACCTGCGTAGACCGGGTCCGGCCGGGCGTGATCGCGCATAAACCGCTTTACGATGCGATCTTCGAGCGAATGGAAACTGATTACGACTAGGCGCCCGCCGCTACTGAGCAGATCGAGCGTAGCCGCCAGCGCATCCCGTAATTCGTCGAGCTCGCGGTTGATGAAGATACGCAATGCCTGGAAGGTCCGCGTGGCCGGATGATGGGCGCGCGGACGGCGCGGCACGACAGAGCAGACGATTTCGGCCAGCTGCCCGGTGCGCGTCAGTGCGGCGCCGCCGCGGAAGGCGGCAATGGCCGCGGCTATGCGCCGTGCACGCGGTTCCTCGCCGTAGCGTCGCAGCACCAGGGCGATCTCCCTTTCGTCGGCGTGCGCGAGCCATTCGGCGGCGGTTTGTCCAGTGCCGTTGTCCATCCTCATGTCCAGCGGACCATCGTGACTAAAGCTGAAGCCTCGCGACGGATCGTCGAACTGCGGCGAGGATACGCCGAGATCGAACAGGATCCCGTCAATGCGGCCGGCAACGCCGGCCTCACCCATGAAACGCGCAATATCGCTAAAGGGCCCGTAGAACACCTGAAAGCGGGGATCAGCATCCTCCAGCTCCCGGGCCACCGCGATCGCTTCCGGATCGCGGTCCATCGCATACAACCGCCCGGAAGACCCGAGCCGGCTCAGAATTTCGCGGGAATGTCCGCCACGACCGAACGTGGCGTCGAGATAAACGCCCTGCTCCCGAATCGCCAAGGCGTCCAGCACCTCGGCGGAAAGTACCGGCAGATGTCGGCCCAATTTCTTGCATCCTCACAGGGACAGAGAGTCCAGTTCTGCGGGCAGATCGACCTCATCGGACTCCTCTGCAGCCAGCCATTGATCGCGCTTCTCATTCCAGCGCAAATCGTCCCAGAGCTCGAATTTGTTGCCCTGACCAATCAGGATCGCCTGTTTTTCAAGGCCGGCGTAGTCGCGCAACTCGCGTGGCAACAGCACCCGGCCGTGCCCGTCCAGCTCGACTTCGGTCGCGTAACCGACCATCAGCCGCTGCAACCTTCGAACCTGACGATTGAGCGACGGCAGCCGCATCAGGCGCCGTTCGAGATCTTCCCAGTCGGGAAGCGGGTACAGCAGAAGGCAATAGTCGCGATCGACGGTGATGATCAGCTGACTTTCGCAACGCTCGGACAAGCGCTCGCGATAACGGGTCGGTATCGCAATACGACCCTTTGCATCGAGTGTAATTTTATTGGCGCCGCGAAACATGGGTTGATCCGAGGGAGAGTATGCTCTCCCATTAATTCCCACTTTTTACCACTTCACGACACTATAGGTACCCTCCGTACCCGCGTCAACTGATTATGTGAAAAAAATTCTTATCTGAGAGTGACTTAGAAACGTTTCCTGTGTCTCGAATTGGCGACATTATGTCATATCAAGAGCCCTAAATCAGCCACTTAAAGGACCTTCTTATCAGAGCACATTAGGAAAAACGGATAAAAAAGGAGACGGCCGATAAGCCGGGTTCTGTCTAGAACAGCCATTCATCTGGACCACGCGTCGCCGCGCGTCTCAAGCGACCTACCCGGGAACACGTGCGGGCAGCACGCAGCGGCACACGGCCGCGAGTTCCCCTATTTGGTCTTGCTCCGGGTGGGGTTTACCGTGCCGCGGCGTGTTGCCACCCGCGCGGTGCGCTCTTACCGCACCTTTTCACCCTTGCCGGCGCCGAAGCGCTTAGGCGGTATGTTTTCTGTGGCACTTTCCGTGGGCTCACGCCCCCCAGGCGTTACCTGGCACCCTGCCCTGCGGAGCCCGGACTTTCCTCCACGGCGAAGCCGCAGCGACTGTCTGGCCGTCTCCACCGGCTACGATAGGGACAAGTAAGCCATGACTCAAGCTTTGTCGGTTTTGAGTTCCAGCGTCCGCCGGTACGCCTCATTGCGCCCAATTCCCAGCAACCGGGCAGCGACCCGCGCCGCCTGCTTCGCCGGCAATTCCTCGAGCAGAACCGCCAGCGTTGCGTCAAGATCCGCCTGATCGGCGGCCGGCGCCGACGTCATGCCCGCGACCACGATTACCAGCTCGCCGCGCGAAAAGTTCGGGTCGTCCCGGGCCAGCGCGCTGAGTTCGTCCAGCGTGCCACGATAACCGGTCTCGTGCAGCTTGGTCAGTTCGCGCGCAACGAACCCGCGACGTTCGCCACCGAATGCAACGCACAGGTCCTGCAAAAACGCGGCGATCCGGTGCGGTGACTCGTAAAAAATCAAAGTGCGCGCGTCTGCTGCAAGCTGCTGCAATCGCTCGCGGCGAGCGCCAGCCCGGTTGGCGACGAAACCCTCGAAAGCGAA